>NZ_JBSHBW010000033.1:0-82501 GCF_053612185.1 Streptomyces sp. NPDC054757 | reverse complement strand
GCACAGGTCGCCGGGCCCCCGGCGAAGAGGGCCCGGCACAGGCGTACATCAGAGCCGGTCGAGGATCTTGTGCATCGTGTCGACTTCGGCCCGCTGGTTCTTCACCACGGCGGCGGCGAGCTTCTTGGCCCGGCTGTTGCGGCCCTTCTTCTGCTCGTCCTCGGCCATGGTGATCGCGCCCTTGTGGTGACCGATCATCATCTCGGTGAACCTCTTGTCGAAGTCCTTGCCCCTGGCCGCCTTGAGCCCGGCCATGTCCTGGGCGGACATCATGCCGGGCATGGTCTGGCCACTGCCGTGGTCCATGCCCGGCATGCTGTGGTCCATGGACGGGGAGGCCGGCTTGCCCCACGAGGAGAGCCAGCCCCGCATCGTGTTGATCTCGGGGCCCTGAGCCTTCTCGATGTCCCCGGCCAGGCTCTTGACCTCCGGGTCCGCTGCCCGGCTGTCGGCCAGCTCGGCCATCGAGACGGCCTGCTGGTGGTGCGGGATCATCATCTGCGCGAACGTCACGTCCGCCGCGTCGAAGTCCCCCGGCGCCGAGGCGGCAGGGCTGCTTCCGTGGTGCGCGTCATGTGCGGACGTGTGCTTCTCGCCGGAGCCGCAGGCCGTGAGCCCGAGAGCGAGAGCGGTGGCAACACCCGTGGCCAGGGCGGCACGACGGGGTGCGAGGGAGAGGGAGTGCGGGAGAACAGGCATGGCAGGTCTTTCCGGGTGGGCGCGCCCGGAGGCGCGCGGGTGAACGGGGACCGTTGCCGGGAAACGCCGACCGTGACGGCCGGGTCCGGCGCGGCCCTGTCACACCCGCGCGATACAGACCTGCAGCAGCAGACTTCGCCCGCTTCCCGGCGGGCCTCCTTTTCCGGTCCGGCCCAGGAGCACGGGGCGGCCGTTCAGCACCCGCGCGGCGAGGAGTGCGACGACGGCAAGGGCGCTGAGTCCGGCCTGCCTGAGCGAGGTGTGGTCACGCGCGGGGGTCGACACACAGACCGCGCCGCGCATCGGCTGCTCGGGGCCGGCCCGGAACGCGGTATCGGCCCGGAGACCGGGCCCGGAGTGAACAGTGGCCTCATGGGCGCCTGCGGACGTCATCGCGCGGGCGCCATGGCCGGAGGCCATCGCAGTGGCGCCAAGGCCACCGGGCATCACCGCGTTCCCGGAGGGCGCGCCGTGGCAACCGCCGGCCGCGGTGGCCGGAGCACCGTGCATGAGGAAGAGGCCGAAGAGCACCGCGCACACCGCGGCCAGCCGCGCAGTGGCGCGTCCGCGTGCGGCTCCCCTGCTCACCCGGCTCCCCACTCTCCGTATCCGGTGTCCGGCTTGGCGGCCGTTCCGGTTGGCTCCGGCGTTCCAGCCGTCCGAGCCGCTCTGGTTGGCTCCGGCGTTCCGGCTGTCCGCGCCGTTCCGGTTCGTCCGGGCGTTCCGTTCTGCCGGCGTGCGCTTGTCAAGGGCGGCTGCGACCGCCCGGCCCGACCATACCCCGGCGCGGTATTCAGCGCCCGGTCGGCCCCTGGCCCCGGCCCCGTGCACCGCCCAGTCCCCTGCCCGTACCGGCCTGGTCGCCGGGGTTCCGGCGGCGCCGCTAACGACACTGGTAACCGACATCGGTGCAGCCTTTGCACGGGTGGCCCCTGCTGAGGTTCACTGCCCGTCTCCGACCGCACAGGGGGACACGACGTGAGCAGCCACGATCATCACCATCCGGGCTCGGGCGACCACGGGCACAGCCACGGCGTGGCCCGGGACGCCGACCGCCGCTGGCTCGGCGCGGCGCTCACCCTGATCGTCGTCTTCATGGCAGGGGAGGTCGCCGTCGGGCTGGCGGCACACTCCCTGGCCCTGCTCTCCGACGCGGCCCACATGCTGACCGACGCCGCGTCCATCGTCCTGGCGCTGGTCGCGATGCGGCTGGCGGCCCGGCCCGCCCGGGGCGGCTACACGTTCGGCCTCAAGCGCGCCGAGATCCTCTCCGCCCAGGCCAACGGCATCACCCTGCTCGTACTCGCCGCATGGCTGGCCTACGAAGCGGTGCGCCGCCTGATCGACCCACCCCCGGTGACCGGCGGACCGGTCCTGGTCACCGCGCTCGTCGGGGTCGTCGTCAACCTCGTGGCCGCCTGGTGCATCTCCCGGGCGAACCGCAGCAGTCTCAACGTCGAGGGCGCCTACCAGCACATCCTCACCGACCTGTACGGCTTCATCGCCACCGCCGTCGCCGGTGTGGCCGTGCTGACCACGGGGTTCGAAAGGGCCGACGCCATCGCCACCCTGGTCGTGGTCGCGCTGATGCTCCGGGCCGGCACCGGTCTCGCCCGCGCCTCGGGCCGTATCTTCCTCGAAGCGGCGCCGGCGGGCACCGACCCCGACGTACTCGGCGACCAGCTCGCGGCCCAGGAAGGTGTCGTGGAGGTCCACGACCTGCACGTCTGGCAGATCAGCTCCGAGCAGACCGCCCTGTCCGCGCATGTGCTGGTCACCCGCGCCGGGGACTGCCATGCCGTACGCCGCGACCTCGAACGCCTTCTGGCCGACCAGTGGGCCATCACCCACACGACCCTCCAGGTCGACCACGCCCACGCGGTCGCGGCCGGACAGGAGCTCACCATCGGCTCCGCACCGCCGCCCGTGACCGGGGGCGGCGCCCACTGCGAGGACGCCCACGGCCCCACCCACCACGCGGGACCGCACGACCACTGATCCGGAACGGGCGGGGTGACGACCGGAGGGACAGGCGGGACGGGCAGGCCGAGCATCGGGGGAATACCCCCCTTGGGTATGGTGTTCCTGTGATCGGGAAGGCGGAGACCACAGGCAGCCCCTGTTCCGCCCCCGACCGGCCCACCCACAGCGATCCTTAAGGACGATGCGATGACCCCCCAGGCAGACTCCCGCTCCAGCGCCGCGACCGACATCACGGGCGGCCCTGTCACCACCACGTACCGGGTGTCGGGCATGACCTGCGGCCACTGCGAAGGAGCGGTAACGGAGGAGATCTCGGCCCTCTCCGGTGTCACCTCGGTCGAGGCCGCCGCCTCCACCGGCCAGGTCACGGTCACCTCCGCCGCGGCCCTGGACGACGAGGCCGTCCGCGCCGCCGTCGACGAGGCGGGCTACGAGCTCGCCGGCCGTCTCTGACGTTCCGTACCGCCCGGGGCCGCTCCGCCCCGGGCCCCGGATTCCACTCCGGTCCGTGCCGCCCCGCTGATACGGAAGCCGTACGCACCGGACTCCCCCAGGAGACCAGCAATGACCACTACGGTTCACGAGCACCCGGTGGCTCCGGCCGCCCAAGTCGAACTGTCCATCGGTGGAATGACCTGCGCGTCGTGTGCGGCGCGCGTCGAGAAGAAGCTCAACCGGCTGGACGGGGTCACCGCCACGGTCAACTTCGCCACCGAGAAGGCGAAGATCTCGTACGGCGGAGACCTGGACGTCTCGGACCTGATCGCCACCGTCGAGAAGACCGGCTACACCGCCGAGGAGCCCACGCCGCCGGCCGCCGAGCCGCGTACGGAGCCGGGACCCGCACCCGTCGGCGATGAACAGGCCGCACTCAGGCAGCGGTTGCTCGTCTCGCTGACGCTCTCCGTACCCGTCGTCCTGATGGCGATGGTGCCGGTCCTCCAGTTCGACAACTGGCAGTGGCTCTCCCTCACGCTCGCCGCGCCCGTCGTGGTCTGGGGCGCGCTGCCGTTCCACCGGGCCGCCTGGACCAACGCCCGGCACGGCGCGGCCACGATGGACACCCTCGTGTCCATCGGCACGCTCGCCGCGCTCGGCTGGTCCCTGTGGGCCCTGTTCTTCGGCCGGGCGGGGATGACCGGCATGCGGCACGGGTTCGAGTTCACCGTGGCGCGGGCGGACGGATCGTCCTCCATCTATCTGGAGGCCGCCGCCGGGGTGACCACGTTCATCCTCGCCGGCCGCTATCTGGAGGCGAAGTCCAAGCGGAAGGCGGGCGCCGCGCTGCGTGCGCTGCTTGAGCTGGGCGCCAAGGACGTGACCGTGCTCAGGGACGGCCGTGAGTCCCGGATCCCGGTCGCCGGGCTGGCGGTCGGCGACCGCTTCGTGGTGCGCCCCGGGGAGAAGATCGCCGCCGACGGCACCGTGGCCGAGGGGGCGTCGGCCGTCGACGCGTCGACGCTGACCGGTGAGTCGGTACCGGTCGACGTGAAGGCGGGCGACACCGTCACCGGTGCCACCGTGAACGTCTCGGGCCGGCTGGTCGTCCAGACGACCCGGGTCGGCGCGGACACCCAGCTGGCCCGGATGGCGCGGCTGGTCGAGGAGGCCCAGAACGGCAAGGCCGAGGTACAGCGTCTGGCCGATCGGATCTCCGGGGTGTTCGTGCCCGTCGTCCTCCTCATCGCCCTGGGCACGCTGCTGGCCTGGCTGGTGACGACCGGGGACGCGACAGCCGCTTTCACCGCGGCCGTCGCCGTACTGATCATCGCCTGCCCGTGCGCCCTCGGCCTGGCCACACCGACCGCGCTGATGGTCGGTACGGGGCGCGGCGCGCAGCTGGGCATTCTGATCAAGGGCCCCGAGGTGCTGGAGTCCACCCGCCGGGTCGACACGGTCGTGCTCGACAAGACCGGCACCGTCACCACCGGGCGGATGACCCTCCTGGATGTCTTCCCGGTGCCGGGCGGCGACCGGGAGGAACTGCTGCGGCTGGCCGGCGCTCTGGAGCACGCGTCCGAGCACCCCATCGCCCAGGCCGTCGCGGCGGGAGCCGGAGAACTGGCAGGTCCGCTCCCCGTACCCGAGGAGTTCGAGAATGTCACGGGGCTCGGAGTGCAGGGCGTCGTCGACGGGCACGCGGTGCTCGTCGGCCGGGAGAAGCTGCTGGCCGAGTGGGCCATCGCGCTGCCGCCGGCACTCACGGAGGCGAAGGCCGCGGCGGAGGCGGAGGGCCGTACCGCGGTCGTCGTGGCCTGGGACGGGGAGGCCCGGGGCGTCCTCGGGGTCGCCGACGCCGTCAAGGAGACGAGCGCCGACGCGGTCGCCCAGCTGCGTGCGCTCGGCCTCACCCCGGTACTGCTGACCGGCGACAACAGGGCGGTGGCCGATTCGGTGGGCCGCGCCGTCGGTATCGACGAGATCATCGCCGAGGTGCTGCCCCAGGACAAGGTGGATGTCATCAAGCGCCTGCAGGGCGAAGGCCGTTCGGTGGCGATGGTCGGTGACGGCGTGAACGACGCGGCCGCACTCGCCACCGCCGATCTGGGCCTGGCGATGGGCACCGGGACGGACGCGGCCATCGAGGCCGGGGATCTGACGCTGGTCCGGGGCGATCTGCGCGTGGCGGCGGACGCGATCCGGCTCTCGCGCAGGACGCTCGGCACGATCAGGGGAAATCTGTTCTGGGCCTTCGGCTACAACGTAGCGGCTCTGCCCCTGGCCGCGGCGGGGATGCTCAACCCGATGATCGCGGGGGCCGCGATGGCCTTCTCCTCGGTCTTCGTGGTGACCAACAGCCTCCGGCTGCGCTCCTTCAGGTAGCCCGGGGACAAGCAGGAAGCCCGGCGGACACGCCGGGGGCGGCCCGGCGAAGACCCCCGGCCGCGGTCCCGGCGCCTTCCGGGCCGCGGCCGGGTGCGCCGCCCATCAGGGTGCCGCTTCCACGGCCGCGGCGCTTCAGTCCTCGTCACCCGCGGCCGGCCGTTCCCCGCGCAGCCGTGCGATGTAACGGTCGGCCGAGCGGCGGACGGCCGCGGCGCCGTCGCCGATCACCACGCGTCCCCACCAGCCTCCGTAGACGCGGTCGAAGGCGAAGCGCCCGACCCGGTGGGCGATGCGGTCCACGGTGTGCTCGTCGAGAGGGATGAAGTTGGGGAAACTCCACATGAAGCTGACCCAGCGCCGGTCCTGTACAACGGCGACGGTGTCACCGGTCAGCAGCGCACCCCGGCCGGCCGAGCCCGCGGGCCAGTGCAGCACCGAGGCGCCGTCGAAGTGGCCGCCGATCCGCGCCAGGGTGATCCCGGGGACAGGCTCGACCTCGTCGTCGAACAACTCGATGCGGGGCGAGGGCCGTTGGATCCACTGCCGGTCCGCGCGCGGGATCAGGACACGGGCGTCGAAAGCCTCGGCGAACTCGATGTGGGCGCCGTAGAAGTGCGGGTGGGACATACAGATCGCGTCGATCCCGCCCAGGCCGTCGATCTGCCGCTTCGCCTCGCCGTCGAGCAGCGGGACGCAGTCCCACAGCACATTGCCGTGCGGCGTACGGACGAGGAGCGCGCGCTGCCCGATCGCGACCGACGGGCGCACCCCGATGCCGACGAGATCCGGTTCCTCCTCCCGCAGTTCGTTGCTGTGGCCGCGGGCGAGTTCGCCCGTCGTGGTCCAGCGCTGTCCCTCCGGGCCGACGTACTGACGCTCGTCCTCGCAGACCGGGCAGTGCGCCGGCGGCTGTTCCGTGTCCGGGTACTGCACGGCACAGGTCAGACAGATCCAGGCAGGCATACGGCCGGTTCTCCTCTCCTTCGGCCCCCGGCGACGCCAGGGTCCTATGACGCGTCGCCCGCTTCGCGCACGGCGGCCAGGTCCTGGTGTCCGCTTTCGCCCTCGACGGTCCCGGGGCCCGGCTGTGCGGGCGGCCGCCATTCGATGAGCAGGATGGTGGCGTCGTCGCGGAGTGCGTCGCCCTGGCGTTCCAGGATGGAGTGGATCAGCTGCCGGAGCGCCTCGGACGCGAGCTCTCCCGCCGATGTGGCGCGGATGATGGAGCCGGTGAACCCGGTCAGCCCGAACTCGGCGCCGTCGTCGATACGGGCTTCGGTCACGCCGTCGGTGTAGAGCAGCACCCGGTCGCCCGGCTCCAGCGTGGTCCGGTGCACCTCGCGGGCGATGCCCGCCAGTTTGGCCGGCATACCCAGCGGAGGCTCGCCCGCACGCTCCAGCGCCTGGTCGAGCACCTGCTGGTCCCGGATCAGCAAGGGCGGCGGGTGACCGCAGTTGACCCAGGTCAGGACACCCGTGGACAGCTCAAGACGTACCGCGATACCGGTGCAGAACTGGTCCGGCAGCCAGGCGGCGAGCGCGTCGTCGACGGCACCGACACACTCCCGCAGGCCGGCGTCACTGCGGCGGGAGCTCCTGAAGCCCGCCATGGCGATCGCGGTCGTCAGCCCGGACGCGAGGTTGTGGCCCATGGCGTCGAGGATCACGGCGTGCAGTGCCGACTCGGTCAGCGAGTGGTCGAAGGCGTCTCCGCCGAGCTCATAGGCGGGTTCGAGTACCGCGGTGGAGACCGCCCGTTCGTTGCCGATGGTGCGCGGCGGCAGCAGGGTGCGCACCATCTCGGCCGGGAGGGTCATCGTGCCGCTGCGCGCCCGCTGCACGAGCCGGTCGCTGAAAGCACGTTTGGAGGTGATGACCATCGCGAGGATCGAGGCCAGCGCCCGGCAGCGGTCCAGGAGCGCGCTGTCCAGCGAGTCCATGTGCACGCCCATGACGCCCAGCCGCTCCACGCCGTCGACGAGGGGAAGCCAGGCAACCAGCACACCGTCGGCGGTCGCTTCCATCCGCAGGTCGAGCGCGCGGTAGGCGCGGCCCGCCCTGGAACGTTCCACGGAGAGCTGCTCTCCGCCGGAGAGGGGCGTCAGATGCCGCTGCTGGAGGTCGACCAGGTAGATGACGGCTTTACGGACACCGACCCCCACGGCGTAGCTGTCGACCAGGGACGGCAGCCCCGTCGGCTCCGTGATGTGCACCGCGGCCAGGAATTCCTGGAGCAGCCGCTCCCCCTGTCCCACACCCGGAACGCTCATCCCCGGCATCCCGGCGGCCATCCGGGCCGGGCGCCGCCCCGGGCCACCGGAGGCGGGGCGGGGGGAGCTGGTACGCGGAACATGGGGTCCTCCACGGGAGGCGGGGCCGGGGACCGGTCGCCGGCGGTCCGGCGCGAGCAGCCACGGGGCCTGCTGCCCTCCAGCCAAGTGCCCGTGCGTGCGTCGGCGCCATCCGGCTGGACCATACGGCGGACGGTTCCGCCCGCGGTGGGGGGGGCGGGGACCAGCCGGAGGGCCTCCCCCGCTACTTCAGGCCGTCCCCGCGGCGATCGAAGCGGGGACGGCTTCCTCCCCAGCGTCTTCGGCCGCCCGCACCTGATGGCGGCCCACCCGCCCGGGTGGCGGCCGGTGGTGCAGTACCGCCGCCGAGTCCGGTCATGGACCCGTGAACGTTCAGCAGGCGGCGCCAAGGCAGACCTCAGGCGAACGGCCGTGATTGCGGCACGCGCCGACGGCGCCACCGACAGCTTTCCTGGGCGACTCATGTCGGTGAGGCGTGACCTTCGGGGGCAGCCGTTCGATACTGACCCGCCGGGCAGCGCCCGGCCCGCCGGGACCGGCTACCGTCCGAACCCGGCTTGCGCTGTCACAACGCAGGTCAGCGCCCGAACTGCCCGCCTCACCAGGAGGTACTTATGAACATGCTGATCAATGTCCCGGAAACCGTCGTCGCGGACGCCCTGCGCGGAATGGCCGCCGCCCATCCGGAGCTCTCCGTAGACGTCGAGAACCGGGTGATCGTACGGCGTGACGCGCCGGTGGCCGGAAAGGTCGCGCTGGTATCGGGCGGCGGGTCCGGGCACGAGCCGCTGCACGGCGGGTTCGTCGGGCGGGGCATGCTCTCCGCCGCCTGTCCCGGTGAAGTGTTCACCTCGCCGGTCCCCGATCAGATGGTGCGGGCCGCGGCAGCCGTCGACAGCGGTGCGGGCGTGCTGTTCGTCGTGAAGAACTACACCGGTGACGTGCTCAACTTCGACATGGCGGCCGAGCTCGCGGAGGATGAGGGCGTCCAGGTCGCCAAAGTGCTGGTCAACGATGACGTGGCGGTGAGCGACAGTACGTTCACCGCGGGCCGGCGCGGCACGGGGGCCACTCTCTTCGTGGAGAAGCTGGCGGGGGCGGCGGCCGACGAGGGCGCGCCGCTGGAGCGGGTCGAGGCCATCGCCCGTCAAGTATGCGGGAGCGCACGGTCCTTCGGGGTCGCCCTGACCGCGTGCAGTACGCCGGCCAAGGGCGGCCCCACCTTCGACCTGCCGCCGGGACAGCTGGAGTTGGGCGTCGGGATCCACGGTGAGCCGGGGCGCGAGCGGCGGGGGATGATGACCTCGCGGGAGATCGCCGACTACGCGGTGGACGCGGTCCTGGAGGACCTGCGGCCGGAGCTCCCGGTGATCGCGCTGGTGAACGGCGCCGGGGGAACTCCCCTGCTGGAGCTGTACGGCTTCAATGCCGAGGTGCACCGCGTGCTGGCCGAGCGTGGGGTGCCCGTGGCCCGTACGCTCGTGGGGAACTATGTGACCTCGCTCGACATGGCAGGCTGTTCGGTGACGCTCTGCCAGGTGGACGAGGAGCTGCTGCGGTTGTGGGACGCGCCGGTGAGCACCGCCGCGCTGCGCTGGGGCTGCTGACCGTCCCGTGCACCGACTCACCAAGGAGGACCTGTGCTCGACGCCGAATTCTTCCGCCGCTGGATGGCCGGGGCGGCCGCAGCCGTCGACCGGGAGGCGGACCGGCTGACCGAGTTGGACTCGGCCATCGGCGACGCCGACCACGGCAGCAATCTGCGGCGGGGATTCGCCGCCGTGCGGGACGCACTGGAGAAGGAGGACCCACAGACGCCCGGTGCGGTCCTCGCGCTGGCCGGACGGCAGCTCATCTCCACGGTCGGAGGGGCGTCGGGGCCCCTGTACGGGACGCTGCTGCGCCGTACCGGAAAGGCGCTCGGCGACAGCCCGTCCGTGGACAGGGAGCAGCTGGCCGCGGCGTTGAAGGCCGGGACCGAGGCAGTGGGCCGGCTCGGCGGGGCCGCGGCGGGCGACAAGACGATGCTCGACGCGCTGCTGCCGGCCGCCGACGCGCTCGGGGAGTCCTTCGCCGCCGCGGCGGAGGCAGCGGACGCCGGCGCGCTCGCGACCGTACCGATGCTGGCGCGCAAGGGCCGGGCGAGCTATCTCGGTGAGCGCAGCGTCGGCCACCAGGATCCGGGGGCCACCTCGTCGGCACTGCTGTTCACCACCCTGGCGGAGGCCGCCGCATGAGCGCGCTGGTGGGGATCGTCCTGGTGTCGCACAGCGCACCGGTCGCTGCGGCCGTGGCGGAGCTGGCCACCGGACTGACGGGCGGGGCGACGACGGCGCCGGTCGCCGCCGCCGGCGGCACACCGGACGGCGGGCTCGGTACCAGCTCGGAGCTGGTCTCGGCGGCGGCCGCCGAGGTGGACCGGGGCGCGGGCGTCGCGGTCCTCGTCGATCTCGGCAGTGCGGTGCTGACCGTGAAGGCGCTGCTGGCCGAGGGTGACGAACTGCCCGAAGACACCCGGCTCGTGGACGCGCCGTTCCTGGAGGGTGCGGTGGCCGCCATGGTGACCGCTTCGGCGGGCGGCGATCTGGACGCGGTGGAGGCCGCGGCCGTGGAGGCGTACGACTACCGGAAAGTCTGAGGGCCGCGCCCTCCGAGGACGCTGTTGGTTCCCTCCGAAGTCCTGCCCCTCCCCCGCACACAGAACTGCCGGCGTCCCGCTCAGGGGCGCCGGCAGTCGTGCTGGAGCAGTTCCGGTGGATCAGTTCTGGCTGCTGCGGCGCTTGCGCGCGGCGAACATGATGCCGCCACCGGCGAGGATGACGACAGCGGCCGCACCCGCGATGAGCGGCGTGGCGCTGGAGGAGCCGGTCTCCGCCAGGTCCGACGGCGCACTGGCGCCCGGAGACGGCGCGGGGGCCGCGGCGGCCGGGCTGCTGGGGGCGGAGCTCGGGCTCTTGGCCGGGGCGGGGGCCTCGGAGCTGGGGGCCTGCGCCGGGGTCGTGGCGGGCGGCGCCGAGGGGGGCGGTGTGTCGCAGACGGGCGCCGTCTTCGTGTCGTCCTTCGAGAACCGGTCCCCGTCGCCCGCCTTCACTGCGAGGTGCACGGTGAGCGGCTTGCTGTGCTCGCCCAGCGGCAGCGTCTTGCTGAACGACGAGCCGAACTTCTCGGCGGGAAGGATGTCCTTCCCGTCCACGCTGACGGTCACGGTGTTGGTGACGCCCGCGTTGTACGCCGTCAGGTCAAGGGTGACCTCGGAGCACGAAACGCTCCACGTCGGAGTGTGCGCCTGAGCCGGGACAGCACACAGACCGACGCCGACCACACTCGCCGCTGCGGCTATGAAGGCCCCCCGGAGCCGCCACGATCCATTGGAAACGGTCACAAAATCCTCCACACTTGCTGAGCCGCCCGTTTGGCGGTGCGCGCGCAGGGTACCGCTACGGCACCACGGCTCACACAGGCGCCCCGTACTTCACTCGGGCACCAACGAAAGCTGTTCTCCGGCCAGTTGGTGCAGGGGATTCCTGGGCTCTTTCGCCCCGGGGGCATTCCCTACGCGTCCAGACGGGCTGTCAGGCCCTGACGGGCTGGAATCCTTTCACCTTCCGAACACGCAACTCGGACACATATCCCTTTTCACTTCCATGCGTTCAGACATGAATTCACCTTTCCACCGGGTGGTACAGACCAAGACCTTGACAGCGGGTTGGTTCACTTCTTAAATCTCGAAGTGAACCGCGCGCCCCCCACCCCGGTCGCCGCATTCCACGGGCGACCTCGTTGCGCATGTCTGTCATATCCATGTCAAACATGCCCATTCAGTGCACCTGATCCGTGCACCGGAAGGGAGAACCATGGCCTCCACACGCCTGACCCGGCGGCTCCTCGTCGCCACCGCGTCCGCCCTGCTCCTCGCCCCGGTCATCGCCTCCACCGCGAGCGCCGACAACCCCTCCCCCACCGGCCGTACGGCGGCGAAGGCGGCAGCGTCGACCTTCTCCGACACCTTCGACGGGCCGGCCGGTTCCGCTGTCGACGGCAGCAAGTGGCAGACGGAGACCGGCGACAACGTCGACAACCACGAACGCGAGTACTACACACCGGGCACGAACAACGCCTCGCTGGACGGTCAGGGCCATCTGGTCATCACGGCGCGCAAGGAGAACCCCGGCAACTACCAGTGCTGGTACGGCTCGTGCCAGTACACGTCGGCGCGGCTGAACACCTCGGGCAAGTTCTCGGCCGCCTACGGCCATGTCGAGGCCCGGATGAAGATCCCCAAGGGGCAGGGCATGTGGCCCGCCTTCTGGATGCTGGGTGACGACATCGGGCAGGTCGGCTGGCCCAACTCCGGTGAGATCGACGTGATGGAGAACGTCGGCTTCGAACCGTCGACCGTCCACGGCACCATCCACGGACCGGGCTACTCCGGTTCCGCGGGCATCGGGGCCCCGTACACGCTCCCGGGTGGTGGGGCGTTCTCCGACGACTTCCACACCTTCGCCGTCGACTGGGCGCCCGACTCCATCAAATGGTCCGTGGACGGGACCGTGTACCAGACCCGTACGCCCGCCGATGTGGGCGGCAACCAGTGGGTGTTCAACAAGCCCTTCTTCCTGATCCTCAACCTGGCCGTCGGCGGAGACTGGCCCGGCGACCCGGACGGCAACACCGCCTTCCCGCAGCAGCTGGTCGTCGACGATGTGCAGGTCACCACCAGCAACGCCGCGCCCGCGGCCAAGGCTGCCGGGCAGCACTGAGGCGCCCCGCAGGGCAGGGAGGATACGGCCGGCCCGGCAGCCTTGAGCCGCCGTACGCAGGGGCGGACCCGTGACCACCCGGTCCGCCCCTACGGTACGCCCGGCTCCCGGCAGTGCCCCGAAAAAATCGCCCCACCGCGGACCAGGCCGGGCCGTCCGGCAGCCGCAGCGGCCGGAGTTCCTCAGTCCGGACCGGGACGGGTGCCGTCCCTGCCTCCCCCGGACCGTCCCTTCTCGCACCAGGCCACAGCCTCCTCGCGGGACGGGAACCGCCGCCAGGGCGTCAGCCGCGCCCCGGACGGGGCCCGCGGATCGACCACGACGGCCACCCGGTGCCCCTCCTCCTCCAGCCGGGTCAGGGCCGAGGCCAGGACCGAAGCGCCCGAGGGTTCGATGCTGGTGACGTCGAGGAGGTCGAGCACCACCCAGCCGCCGGACTCCGGGGCCACTTCGGACAGCCCGTGGAGCAGCCGTTCGGCCGCGGTGAAGTCCAGCGCGCCCTGTGCGGCGACCAGTCCCGTCCGCGTTCCGTGGTCCGCCTCCGTGATGGTGGGGGCGGACAGCGTGGGATGGCGCATCAGATGGAGCCCGAACCGCTCGGACAGCTCCCGCAGCGCCTCGATACCGCGCACCGGGGTGCCGGTGGCGTCGAGGGGCGGGCTGTGGACGGCGACCCCGAACCTGGCCGGGCTCACGGCGATCAGCCCGCCGGAGACCCCGCTCTTCGCGGGCAGGCCCACCCGCAGCAGCCACGCACCAGAGGCGTCGTACATCCCGCAGGACGCCATCACGGCGAGGACCTGACAGGCGACGGTCTCGGACACCACCGTCGCACCGGTCACCGGATTGACTCCGCCGTTGGCCAGGGTCGCCGCCATCACCGCGAGATCGCCGGTGGTGACCCGTACCGCGCACTGCCGGAAGTACGTGTCCACGACCGAGGGCGGTCCGGGCAGCGCCCCGAGGCTGCTCATCAGATACGCCAGCGCACGGTTGCGGTCACCGGTCTCGGCCTCCGACGCGTACACCGCCTCGTCGACGTCGAGCCGGCGGCCCGCGAAACGGCTCAGGCAGTCCAGGATCCGTTCGAACCGCTCCTCGTCGGTGGCGCCGGGCACCAGGGCCGTGGTCGCGATGGCCCCCGCGTTGATCATCGCGTTGTCCGGCCGCCCGGTGTCCGGCTCCAGGCTGATCGCGTTGAACCCCTCGCCGCTCGGCTCCGTCCCCACCCAACGCGTCACTTCGTCCAGCCCGAGCAGCGAGAGGACGAGCGCGTAGACGAACGGCTTCGACACCGACTGGACGGTGAACGGCAGTTCCGCGTCGCCCGCCTCGTACCGGTGCCCGTACATGCTCACCAGCGAGAGCCCGAACGTGCCGGGGTCCGCGAGTGCCAGCTGCGGGATGTAGTCGGCGACCGCGCCGTCCCGCAGTGCGCCGAGCCGGTCGTGGAGCTCGGCCAGGGATTCCGTCACCACGTCGAGTACCGGGCTGTCCTTCGCCATGCGGAATGCTAATCACGGATGGCGGCGGGCCGCGTCCGGATGCAGCCGTGCGGCGGCTGGTGGATCGTGAAGGGGCACCAGAACCAGAAAGGGAGTCATGGAAACCAACGCTCTGACGCCTGCGGTCCTGCAGAGCCTGCGCAAGAAGCAGCCCCGCCCGGTGGTGTCCGTCAGTATGCCGACGCACCGGCGCGAGCCGGACAACGCCCAGGACGCGGTACGGCTGCGCAATCTCGTGGCCGAGGCGGGCCGCCGGATCGACGCCTGCCCCGACTCCGGCGAGCCGCTGTCGCGGGAGGTACGGGCCGGTCTCCGGGCCCAGCTCGACCGGGCACACGCGGCGGTCGATCTGCGGTACTCCCTGGACGGCCTGGTGATCTTCGCGAGTACCGACGCGTACCAGACCTGGGAGCTGCCCAGGGAGGTCCCGGAGCGTGTGGTGATCAGCGACAGCTATCTCACCAGGAATCTGGTCGCCGCACGGGCCCGCGCCACCCCCTACTGGGTGCTCGTCGTCGCGGCGAACCGCGCCACGCTCTGGCACGGGACCCAGGAGGCGGTGCGCGAGTACACGGGCAACAGCTTCCCGCTCACCCCGGACGAGGTGCAGACCGATGTGGAGCGCGAGGAACGCATCGGCGACACGGCCAGCACCTTCCGGGACGAGGAGACCCGGCGGTTCTTCCGTGACGTGGACAGCGCGCTCGCCGCGGTACTCGCCGCCACCCCCCGGCCGCTCTACGTGGTGGGGCTCGCTCCGGCCCTGAGCCTTCTGGAGGACGTGGGGACCGCGACCCGCGACGCGGCAGCCAGGATCACCACGGGCGGCCTGGTCAACGGTCCGGGGCCCCAGCTGCTCAAGGAGCTCGGACCGAGCCTGCGCGAGTCCCGGGAGCGGACCGCCCGGCGGACCGCTGACCGGCTGGACGCGGCGCGCGGCAGGCGGACCTTCGCGGCGGGGCTCGACGAGGTGTGGGAGTCGGTGCGGGAGGGGCGTGTCGCCCTGGTGGCCGTCGAGGAGAACTTCCAGCGGACCGTACGGGTGAAGGAGGGCCATCTGGTCCCCGTCGGCCCGGAGGAACCCCAGGTGCCCGCCACCGACGGTGAGACCGTCCGCGAGGACATCGTCGACGAGCTCGTGGAGCTGGCCCTCGACACCGGGGCCGAGGTCGTCTTCGTCCCCGACGGCACGCTCGGCGACCATGACCGGATCGCGGCGGATCTGCGCTACTGACTCATGACCCACTGCTGACTCCCGGCGGGCGCACCTCCGGGCCCCAAGCCCCGGGACGCGGGGTCCCCGCCGCAGGTCTCAGCCGGTCTCAGTCTCAAGCCAGTCCCAGCCGGTCTCAGTCACCGGCCGGGAGCCGCCCCGGAGCCTCGGCCTGCGGCTCGCCCACCAGGTGCACGGCGGCCTCCTCGGCGGAGGCCGCTCCGCCGTCGACGCCCACGTCCTCGGCGAGCATGTCCTTCTCGGCCTCCTCGTGCGCCCCTTCGTCCGGTGCCACCAGCCGCCCCGAGCGGTCGTCGCCGACCTCGTCGTCCAGCGGCTCACCGTCGCTGTCGGACGCGTCGCCGATACCGTCGCCGCCCGGTGCGCGGAGCAGCGCGGGGTCGGGCACTTCCTCGGCCAGGCGCTGGTCCAGCGTCTCGCCCTCCTCCTGCTCCTCCTGCGTGGTGCCCGCGTGGTCGACACCCAGCGGCCGTTCCGGCGGGGACCACCCCTCGTCGTACGGGTCGGACGCACGGCCGGTCAGAGTGTCCTCGCGGTCGAGAATGCCCGAGTCATCGGTGACCTCACTGCCGTCCGGCTGATAGACGTCGTCACCCCTGGCCTCTTCCGCTCCCATCGCCACGGTGTGCTCCTCCGTCCGTCCCTCGGTGCGTCCGTTCGTGCCTCCGGGCCGCTCGCCCGCAGAACCGCCCCGTCCTTCCAGCGTGCTCGCATATCCGTGTCACGACAACGCCGCAGGTCCCGGACGGCCCAGTGCGGGCTCCGGCCTGGGTGGGCAGCAGCCCATACGGCCGGGCGGCACTGTACGGGATATGTGGTACGGTGCCATCAGCACTTGTGTACGCCCCTTCGATGGGCGCCGGTGCCAGTTCGCATCAGTACCGCATATCGCGCCAGTACCGCTTATTGCGTACCGCGTTCTTCTGCTGCCGCGCCTTTCCTCTCATGATCGGCGATTCGGCTCACCAGCACCACCTCTCCCGGCCCTGGGCCCTGCGGCCCTCCGCACGGGGCGTGACGAAGCACCGCCCCCGCCGGGTCTCTTGTCCGCATGTCCGCGAGACGGCATGCCCGCGAAAGGATTCGCCATGACCACCACACTCGAACGCCCGCCTGCCCAGCAGGAACTGTCCGTCGCCGCCTCCGGTGTCCTCGATGTCACCGGACGGGGGCACGGCCTGCTGCGTACCCACGTGAGGCCGGGCTCCCGCCCGTCGCCCGACGATGTCCAGGTGACGGCTGCTCAGGTCCGCCAGTTCGGCCTGCGTGCAGGTGACTTCGTCGAAGGAACCTGCCCGCGTCCCGGCGCCCCCGCCCGGGTCGACCGGGTCAACGGCCGACCGCCCGAGGCCCTTCGGGGCCGTCGGCACTTCCGCGACCTGACACCCCTGCACCCCCGCGAGCGGCTGCGCCTGGAGACTGCGGGCGGCCCCGCGGCCACTCGCCTCGTGGACCTGGTCGCCCCGGTCGGCAAGGGCCAGCGCGGTCTGATCGTCGCGCCGCCCAGGACCGGAAAGACCGTACTGCTGCAGCAGTTGGCCGCCGCCGTCGCTCAGAACCATCCGGAGTGCCATCTGATGGTGGTGCTGCTCGACGAACGGCCCGAGGAGGTCACCGACATGCGCCGCTCGGTACGGGGCGACGTTCTCGCATCGACCTTCGACCGGCCGGCGAAGGAGCACATCGCCCTCGCCGACCTGGCCGTGGAGCGTGCCAAGCGCCTTGTCGAACAGGGCGAGGACGTCGTCATCCTGCTGGACTCACTGACCAGGCTCTGCCGGGCCCACAACAACGCGGCGGCCTCGGGCGGCCGTACCCTCTCGGGCGGTGTCGACGCCTCGGCGGTGCAGGGCCCCAAGCGGCTCTTCGGCGCCGCGCGCCTCGCCGAGGAGGGCGGCTCGCTGACCATCCTCGCGACCGCGCTGGTCGACACCGGCTCCCGCGCCGACGACTACTTCTTCGAGGAGCTGAAGAGCACCGGCAACATGGAGCTGCGGCTGGACCGCGCCCTGGCCGACCGGCGTGTCTTCCCGGCCGTCGACATCACCCCTTCGGGCACCCGGCACGAGGAACTGCTGCTCAGCGATGACGAGTTGACCGCCGTACAGGCCCTGCGCAGGGCGCTGCGCTCGCGCGACGGGCAGACCACACTCGAAGCGCTGCTCGACAGGATCCGGCACACCCCCGACAACGCCGCCTTCCTGCGCCGGATCCACTCCACGGTCCCCGGCGCCTGACCTCCGGCGCACCGGTTCCCGCTGCTGTCGTCAGCCCGCGAGAGCCGCCGAGACGACGGCCTTCGCCTCCTCCTGGACCTGGCTCAGATGACCGGCCCCCTGGAAGGACTCGGCATAGATCTTGTAGACGTCCTCGGTGCCCGATGGCCGGGCCGCGAACCAGGCGTTCTCCGTGGTCACCTTGATGCCGCCGATGGGCGCGCCGTTGCCCGGCGCCTCGGTGAGCACAGCCGTGACCGGCTCCCCCGCCAGGGTGTCCGCGGTGATCTGCTCGGGCGAGAGTCTGGCGAGCACCGCCTTCTCCGTACGGTCGGCGGGTGCGTCGATCCTGGCGTAGGCGGGCGCGCCGAACCGCTCGGTGAGCGCCGTGTAGTGCTCGGACGGGGTCTTCCCGGTGACCGCGAGGATCTCGGAGGCGAGCAGGGCCAGGATGATGCCGTCCTTGTCGGTGGTCCACACCGATCCGTCGCGGCGCAGGAACGAGGCTCCGGCCGACTCCTCGCCGCCGAAGCCCAGCGAGCCGTCCACCAGCCCGTCCACGAACCACTTGAATCCGACGGGTACTTCGACCAGTTCCCGGCCGAGATCGGCCGCGACCCGGTCGATCATCCCCGACGAGACCAGTGTCTTGCCGATGCCCGCTCCCGCGGGCCACTGCTCCCGGTGCGGGTACAGATACGAGATCGCGGCCGCCAGATAGTGGTTGGGGTTCATCAGCCCGGCGTCGGGCGTGACGATGCCGTGCCGGTCGGCGTCGGCGTCGTTGCCGGTGGCGATCCGGTACTCCTCGCACCGCTCGATCAGCGACGCCATCGCGTACGGGGACGAGCAGTCCATCCGGATCTTCCCGTCCCAGTCCAGGGTCATGAAACGCCAGGTCGGGTCGGCGAGCGGGTTGACCACGGTCAGGTCGATCCGGTGCTGTTCGGCGATGCGGCCCCAGTACGCGACAGAAGCGCCGCCCAGCGGATCGGCCCCGATCCGCAGACCGGCGGCGCGCACCGCGTCCAGGTCGACGACGGCCGGCAGATCGCTCACGTACGCGTCGAGGAAGTCGTAGCGGCCGGTCGTGGCAGCGGCCAGCGCCCGGGTGTACGGGAGTCGGCGCACGTCCTTGAGACCGCCGGCGATGATCTCGTTGGCGCGGTCCTGGATCCAGCCGGTCGCGTCGGATCCGGCCGGGCCGCCGCTCGGCGGGTTGTACTTGAACCCGCCGTCGGCGGGCGGGTTGTGCGAGGGGGTGACCACCACACCGTCGGCGAGGCCCGTGGTCCGGCCGCGGTTGTGGGTGAGGATGGCGTGCGAGACGGCCGGGGTCGGGGTGTACCCGTCGGCGGAGTCGATGAGCAGGGTCACCCCGTTGGCCGCGAACACCTCGATGGCGGTCACCCTGGCCGGCTCGGAGAGCGCATGGGTATCGGCGCCGACGAAGAGCGGGCCGCTGGTCCCCTGCCGGGTGCGGTACTCGCAGATCGCCTGGCTGGTGGCCGCGATGTGGTCCTCGTTGAACGCGGTGGCGAAGGACGAGCCGCGGTGCCCCGAGGTCCCGAACGCCACACGCTGGGCGGGCTCGTCGGGGTCCGGGTGCAGCGCGTAGTACGAGGTCACCAGCCGCGCGACATCGGTGAGGTCCTCCGGTCGCGCCGGCTGTCCCGCTCGTTCGTGCGCCATCTGCTCACTCCTCCGCTTCGGTCGTCACGCTCAGTTTGTCAGCTCATCGTCCCGGGTCTGCGGCGTGTTCGGAGGATGACCCGCCGGACGGCTGCCCGGCTACGTGGACGGGCGGGTCGGCCGGACGGCACGGACGGGCGGTCCTCGGTGGCGCCGTGCCGGTGTTCCTCGCCGGGCGGGCAGGCCGCCGTCTCACCCGGGTGGGCCTCGTACACAGTCTTCTCAGGGGCGTGCGCCATCCCCGTACGAGAGCGGACTCCCGCGTAGAGCCGCTCCGGTCACACCCGGCGGGCCACGACGAGACGGCAGTTGGGGCTGCCGTCCGGGCGCCGGCCGAACTCCTCCAGCGGCAGCAGCTCGACCGCGAACCCGGCACGGACCAGATCGTCCCGCACGGCGCCCAGCGGAAAGGTCCGGTAATACATGACGAACCGCGGCCGCCACACCAGGTTGCGCACCCGCATCACCGAGTCGAAGCCGAGCAGCGTCCAGTACAGCGGGTCGCGGAAGGACTGCGGCGCCCCGATGGGGAAGGCGAAGATCCCGCCGGGCCGCAGCACGCGGTGCACCCCGGCGAAGAGGCGGGGGCGTTCGGCGGGCAGGAAGTGACCGAACGCGCCGAAACTCACCGCCAGATCGAAGGCGTTCCGGAACGGGAGCTCCCGGGCGTCGGCCCGCAGCCACTCGGCCTCCGGCGCTCCCGCACCGGTCTCCGGCACCCCCGCATCCGCCTCCGGCGCCCCGGCATCCGCCTCCGCCAGACGTGCGGCTGCCAGCATCCCCGCACTGAAGTCGACCCCGGTGACACGCTCCGTGCAGAGCGGGCGCAGCACCCGGACCCCCGCCCCTGTCCCGCAACAGACATCGAGCCCGGCCCCGAACGGGCCGAGCGGGCGCAGAGCGCCGCCGACCGCGTCCAGGACGCGGTCGGGTGTACGGAACGGAGTCCGGTCGAATGTGGGCGCCAGGAGGTCGTACCCGTGCTCGATCGAGGAGAGCGCCTGCACCGTCAGCTCCCGGAAGGTCGGGCCCTGCGGGGAGAACGGCCGGCCCGCCCCCGCCAGCTGGGCTGCCGCACGGGAGAGGAGCGTCCGGGCGCCGCGGTGCGCGGGCTCTTCGGCGAGTGAGGGCATGGGCCGGGCCACCTTTCGGAGTCTTCAGATTACGCGGACGAGCAGGCGTGGCCGGCGCCGTTCTTGCGGGCGCCCGACGGGGGTGATTCAGTGGTACGAAGATATGAATCGTGATTCATACCATCGTGTCAGACCGTACCGATCCAGACCGTAACCGGGGTTCAGACCATGGCCTACCGACCGACGGCCCGTACCGAGGCGACCCGTGCCGCCCACCGCGAGCGGCTGCTCGAAGCCGCCCGCGGCCTGCTGGCAGAAGGGGGCTACGCCGCCGCCGGTGTCGCCGCGCTGGCGGCGCGAGCCGGTGTCTCGACCGGGAGCGTGTACAACCACTTCGCCTCCAAGCAGGAGCTGCTGGCGGCGGTCTTCCGGCACACCGCGGGTCATGAACTCACCGCGGTACGCGAGGCGGTGCGGGCCGAGGACTCCGCGGCGGCCCGGCTCACGGCCCTGGTCGAGGTCTTCTCGTACCGTGCGCTGAAATCTCCGCGGACCGCCTGGGCGCTGCTCGCGGAGCGGGTGGATCCGCTGGTGGAGGCGGAGCGCCGTACGTATCGCAGCGGGTACCACGGGCTGGCCGACGAGATCATCGCGGCCGGGGTCGCCGGGGGTGAACTGCCCGAGCAGGACCCCGGTCTCTCGGCCGCGGCGGTCATCGGCGCGATCGGTGAGGCGCTGCTCGGACCGCTCTCGCCGGTCGGCGACCAGCAGGAACCGGGGCCCGTGGTCGCCGCGATCACCTCGCTCTGTCTCCGGGCCGTCGGCGCCCGGCACCCGGGCTGATCCCCCGTCACACCCCTCTCCGGCCGCCTCCCGGCAAGCCACCTCCCGGCAAGCCACCTCCCTACAAGCAGGCAACAGACAGCAGACAGGATCCAGTTATGACGGAGCACTCCTTCCCCGCCGCCGGACTCCCGGCCGCCCCCGCACCGCGGCTCACCCACGAGGTCGTCAACCAGGTGCCGCCCCGCGTCGGTGTCGACGAGTACGGGGCCAACACCCCGCTGACCGCGGCCGTCCAGGAGTTCGGCGCGGCCCATCACGCACCCGAGCTGCACGCGATCGGCGCGCTCGTCGGCTCCGAGGAGTTCCAGGGCTGGGCCGAACTGGCCCACACCAGCCCGCCCGTACTGCGGACCCACGACCGGTACGGCAACCGCGTCGACGAGATCGACTTCCACCCGGCGTACCACGAGGTGATCGGCGCCTCGGTGCTCCACGGCACCCACACCGCGGCCTGGGCCGACCCCAAGCCGGGCGCGGCGGTGGCGCGGGCGGCCTCCTTCATGCTGTTCGCCCAGATCGAGCCGGGTCACGCCTGCCCGATGTCCATGTCGCACGCCGTGGTGCCGGTCCTTCAGCGGGACCCGGATGTGGGCCGCGACTGGCTGCCCGGTCTGTTCAGCCGTACCTACGACCCGCGGCTGATCGCGCCGGACCGCAAAGCGGGGCTGACCTTCGGGATGGGGATGACGGAGAAGCAGGGCGGCTCCGACGTACGGTCCAACACCACCCGGGCGGTCCCGCTCCCGTCGGATCCGGACGGCCGGGCCCATCTGCTCACCGGCCACAAGTGGTTCTTCTCGGCCCCGCAGTCCGACGCGTTCCTGGTCCTGGCGCAGGCCGAGGCGGGGCTCACCTGCTTCCTGGTCCCCCGGGTGCTGCCCGACGGCACGCGCAACACGGTGCGCATACAGCGCCTCAAGAACAAGCTGGGCAACAAGTCCAACGCCTCGTCCGAGGTCGAGTTCGACGGCACCTGGGCCCAGCAGGTCGGCGAGCCGGGGCGCGGGGTGCCGACCATCATCGAGATGGTGAACCGCACCCGGCTGGACTGCGTGCTCGGCACCACTGCCGGTATGCGGCAGTCGCTGTCGGAAGCGGTGTGGCACGCCACCTACCGCACCGCCTTCGGTGCCCGGCTGGTGGACCAGCCGGCGATGACCGCTGTCCTCGCCGATCTGGCGCTGGAGACGGAGGCCGCCACCTGGACCTCGCTGCGGCTGGCCACGGCGTACGAGGAGGAGAGCGGCGAGTCCGAGACGGCGTTCCGGCGGCTGGCGACCGCGGTGTCCAAGTACTGGATCTGCAAGCGCGGCCCGCAGCACGCCTATGAGGCCCTGGAGTGCCTGGGCGGGAACGGCTACACCGAGGACTGGCCGCTGGCGCGGCGCTACCGCGAGCAGCCCGTGATGGCCGTGTGGGAGGGGTCGGGCAATGTGATCGCGCTCGACGTCCTGCGCGGTATCGCCAGGACTCCCCGCTCGCTCGACGCCTTCTGGGGCGAGCTGGCGAAGACGTCGGGGGCGCATCCGGTGCTCGACGCGCACATCGGGCGGCTGCGTCGGGAGCTGACCGCCGACCTGCGCGACCCGGTCGCCGCACAGACCCGCGCGCGGGCCACGGTCGAGGGGATGGCACTGGCGCTCCAGTCCTCGCTGATGCTGCGGTACGCACCGGAGGCGTCGGCCGCCGCCTTCATCGGTGCCCGGCTCGGCGAGGACCGCGGACACCAGTACGGCGTCCTGCCGCGCTCCACGGACGCCGCGGCGATCGTGGCGCGGCACTCCGGTACGCCGGGAGCGGCCCCTGCGTGACGAAGGGCATCAGTCAATATTTTGCGTGCTCTCCTTTGTTTCTTGCGCAGACTCATAGACTTCCTGCGGAACCACTTCTAGCCTTTCGGCGTCCGCAGAAGCCACGAGCCGCAAGGACGTAAGCCTGTGACACCTCCCCCCAGACGCCGCCTGCTCCGCCGCGGCCTCTCCGTATCGCTCTCCATGGCACTCGCCGTGGCCGGAACGGCCGCAGCGATGGTGCTCTCCAGCGCCCCCGCCGCCCGCGCGGCCGGGGTGCCCGCCCCCTCCCCCGTGGGCATCTCCGGCCGGGGCGCCACCGTGCCCTTCAAGGAACAGGAGGCCGAGTACGCCGCCACCAACGGCACGCTGATCGGCCCCGACCGCCTCTACGGCCACCTCCCGTCGGAGGCTTCGGGCCGTCAGGCGGTGACGCTCGACGCGACGGGTGAGTACGTGGAGTTCACGCTCACCGCACCGGCCAACGCGATGTCCTTCCGGTACTCGCTGCCCGACACGGCGGACGGTGCGGGACGGGACGCCTCCATCGATCTGAAGGTCAACGGCAGCCGGCTCAAGAGCGTGCCGGTCACCTCCAAGTACAGCTGGTACTACGGCGGTTACCCCTTCAACAACAATCCGGGCGACACCAACCCGCACCACTTCTACGACGAGACGCGCACCATGTTCGGCTCGACCCTGCCGGCCGGGACCAAGGTCCGCCTCCAGGTCGCTTCGACGGCGCAGTCACCGACCTTCACCATCGACCTGGCCGACTTCGAGCAGGTCGCCGCACCGATCGCCAAGCCGGCCGGCGCGCTGGACGTGGTGAGCGACTTCGGCGCCGATCCGACCGGGGCCGCCGACTCGACCGCGAAGATCCAGGCGGCCGTGGACGCGGGCAAGGCGCAGGGCAGGACGGTGTACATCCCGCAGGGCACCTTCCAGGTACGGGACCACATCGTGGTCGACAAGGTGACGCTCGCCGGGGCCGGCCCCTGGTACAGCGTGCTGACCGGCCGCGACCCCACGGACCGCAGCAAGGCCGTGGGTGTGTACGGGAAGTACGCGTCGGCGGGCGGCAGCAGCGGCGTCACGCTCAAGGACTTCGCCATCATGGGCGACATCCGGGAGCGCGAGGACAACGACCAGGTGAACGCGATCGGCGGGGCGCTCTCGGACTCCACGGTCGACGACGTGTGGATGCAGCACACCAAGGTCGGTGCCTGGATGGACGGCCCGATGGACCACTTCACCGTCAAGAACAGCCGCATACTCGACCAGACGGCGGACGGCGTCAACTTCCACATGGGCGTCACCAACTCCACCGTGACCAACACCTTCGTACGCAACACGGGTGACGACGGGCTGGCCATGTGGGCGGAGAACACCCCGAACGTCAACGACAAATTTACGTTCAACACCGTGGTGCTGCCGATCCTGGCGAACAACATCGTGACCTACGGCGGCAAGGACATCACGCTCTCCGACAACGTGATGGCGGACACCATCACCAACGGCGGCGGCCTGCACATCGCCAACCGCTACCCGGGCGTCAACTCCGGTCAGGGAACGGCTGTCTCCGGCACCACAACAGCCGCCCGCAATACGCTGATCAGGACCGGGAACAACGACTTCAACTGGCAGTTCGGGGTGGGCGCCGTCTGGTTCAGCGGCCTCAACGAACCGGTGAACGGCAACATCAACATCACCGACAGCGAGATCCTGGACAGCTCGTACGCCGCGATCATGCTGATCGAGGGTGCGACGAACGGCCTGCACTTCAAGAACGTGAAGATCGACGGAGCAGGCACCTACGCCCTCCAGATCCAGGCACCCGGCACCGCCTCCTTCACCGATGTCACCGCCACCCACATCGCTCAGCAGAACCCGATCCACAACTGCATCGGTTCCGGCTTCGAGATCACCCAGGGCTCTGGGAACTCGGGCTGGTACGCCGACCCGCCGGTCTGCACCGGCACCTGGCCGGCCCCGGTGTGGACCAACGGCGGCGTACCGCAGGGCGGCGGCACGACCGACCCGCCGACCGATCCCCCGACCACACCTCCCACCGACCCGCCCACCACTCCGCCGGCCGACCCGGGCAACCTCGCCCAGGGCCGTCCGGTCACCGAATCGGGGCACGCCGATGTGTACACGGCGGCCAAGGCGGTCGACGGCAACGCCGACACGTACTGGGAGAGCACCAACCACGCCTTCCCGCAGACCCTGACGGTGGACCTCGGAGCGGCGAAGGCCGTGAAGCGGGTGGTGCTGAAACTGCCCCCGTCGGCGGCGTGGGCCACCCGTACCCAGACCCTGAGCGTCTCGGGGAGCACGGACAACTCCGCGTACAGCACGCTCAAGGCTTCGGCGGACCACACCTTCGATCCGGCGAGCGGCAACACGGCCACGCTCACGCTGCCGGGGACGGCGGTCCGCTATCTGCGGGTGACCGTCACCGCCAACACCGGCTGGCCCGCCGCACAGCTCTCCGAACTGGAGGCGTACACGAGCTGACCGGCGCGGCGTCCCGGCCGGACCGTCCACCGGTCACCACGACTGCGCCCGCCGTGCGGCACCCGCAGGGCGGGCGTAGCCTCGTCGTGTACGTCCCACCGGCCTTGACCAGGCACATCTCAGGAGGCGACGTTGACAGGACACCGCATGGCCAGGCCACTGGCGGCGGGCGCGGCAGCAGTCGTTCTGACGATCGCTGCGGGCAGCTCAGCCGTGGCGGACGGCGGGACAGGGTCGCTGCCGGCCCAGGAGATCGCCAACAAGGCACATGACGCCCTCTACGGGACCTCATCGCTGCACATCAGCGTCCACGGGCGCTTCGGTTCCAGGGGCACCCCCACCACCATGGACCTCACCCTCGACCGGCAGGCCAACTGCCGGGGCTCGGTGAGTCTGGGCGGACAGGGCTCCGTCCAGATCATCAAGCGGGGCGGCAAGGTCTGGATCAAACCGGACGCCGCCTTCTGGAAGAACCAGGTACCCGGAGGCGACGCGGCCCGGTCGGTTCTGCACGGCCGCTATCTGACCGGGTCGTCGCAGAGTCCGCCGCTGCAGGGCCTCGCGAACGTCTGCGACCTGGACTCGTTCCTCAAGACCAGCACCGAGTCGGGTACCTCCGGCGGCGCCCCGCTGACCAAGGGGAAAGTCACGAAGATCCATGGAACCGAGGTCGTCCCGGTCAGCGCGGAGCGCGGCGGCCGGCTGGAGACCCTGTACGTGGCGACGCACGGCAAGCCCTATCCGGTGCAGGTCTCGGTGAAGGCCAAGGACCGGACCACCCTGGCGACCGTGGGGTTCTCCGGCTTCGACAAACCGGTGCCGTCGAGCACACCCTCGCCCGACCAGGCGGTGGACATCTCGAAGCTGCGGACCCAGGTGGGCCCGGCCGCCTCCACCTGAGGACGCGCGCGGGTGGGGAAAGCCCTCCCGTACGGACTGACGCCGGGGACCTGGCCGCGACGGCCCGGTCCCCGGCGTCCCTTCCGTACGGCTCAGGCCGCGCCCCGTCCGGTACGGCGGCGCACCGCCAGGGTCACGCCCGCACCTCCGACGACCACGGCCGCCAGCACGCCCGCGGTCAGCAGACCGGGCTGGGATCCTCCGCTGCCGGAGAGGTCCTGGAGGGCGACGTTCTGCCGCTGCGGGTCGGTGATCTCGGCGGCGACCGGTGCCACCGGCCTGATCGGGCCGGCCGACTTGACGGAGCCGTCCTTGTTCAGGAGCACCTGCTTGCCGTTGGGGTGCCGGAAGTCGAGCATGCCGGCCAGCGATCCGGCCCGGGTGTCGAAGGAGTGGTCCCCGATGCGTTCGGTGTGCCAGTTCTCCTCGACGAACTTGATGATGGAGGTCTGCTCGGTCCGGGTGTGGTCGATCTTGTTGACCTTGCCGAACGGCGAGATGACCATCAGCGGCTGCCGGGCGCCGGGCCCGCACCGGTCGGCATAGCCGCCCGCGGCCTTCGGGCCCTTCCGGCAGGCCGGTGAGTCCACCGTCCTGCCGTTCGTCTGCTTGCTCGTGTCCCGGGAGCCGTTGCTCGGCTTGGCGTACACGTGGTCGTACCAGCCGTCCGAGTCGTCGTAGGCGAGGACGACCGCGGTGTCCTTCCACTGCGGGGCCTGCTGGATCTTGTTGATCTGGCCGATCAGGAAGTCCTGTTCATCAGCGGGGTCGGAGTATCCGGCGTGCCCGTCCTGGTAGGAGGGGGCCTTGAGGAAGCTCACCGACGGCAGGTGGCCCGACTTGAGGGCGGCGTCGAAGTCCGTCAGGTCGTAGTTGTGGTTGGCCTGTCCGGCGTGACCGATCTCGGCGACCGACTTGGGCGCCACGTGGTGCGGGTTCGCCGTCGACCGGTAGTACTGGAAGGGGTCGTGGTGGGGGCTGTAGTCCACGACCTGCTCACCGCCGACGTTGGCGTGCGTGGTGCCCCCGCACTTGGCGAGGTGGTCCGATGTGCCGTCCCACGGGGTGCTCGGCCGGAAGCCGCCCTGGAACCATCCCCAGCTGACGTGCTTCGCGTTGAGGCGGTCGCCGATGTTCTTGCCGCCCAGCTCGGCGAGGGAGGACTTGCTGGTGTGGTCGTTGCCCGAGCAGTCGTCGTAGGCCGGGTCCGGGTCGGTGATCATGGTGCCGACGCCGTGCGCGTCCGGCGACGCGACCGCGGCCGGGTCCGGCTTGTCGGTCCGCTTCGGATGCTCGGTGGACGAGGCGGGGTCGGTGGAGACCACACCATGGGTCTGGCCGGAGACCAGCTCGATGGCGCCCGGTGTCGAAGGGCCGTACGCCGAGCCGAAGGAGTTGTCGTTGAGCGCGTAGTGCTGGGCGTAGTTCCACAGGGCGGTGACGGTGTTGCCGTCGTAGTAGTCCATCGCCAGGCCGGGTTCACCGAAGAGGTTGCCCGAGCACTTTCCCGAGTCGGTGTTCTGGACGAACTTGTCGGCCTTGCCCGCGTTGTACGCGTACTGCTCGGGGCCGTACGAGTGGTTCTGGTCGCAGGTCATGGCCTGGTCGGGGGTGAGCCGCTTGGGCAGGTACTGGTTGGGGTTCTTGTCGAGCAGCCCGGCCGTACGGAGGTTGTCGATGTCGTGCGGGGTGCGCGGGGACGGGGTGAACTTCGTGCCGTCGGTGTTCGCGGCGTGCGGGTAGGTCGCGAAGTAGTGGTCGAACGAGATGTTCTCGTCGAAGAGCACCACCAGGTGTTTGACGGGTGTCGCCGTGGCACTCCCGTGATGCGCTGTGGCGGGCGCCGCCGCCCAGGCGGGCGCGGCGCCGCCGAGTACGGTCAGCGCGGCGGCGCCGGCCAGCGCTCCCCAGCGTCGCGCGCCCGCTCCTCTGCCCTTGCTGCCCATGCGGTTCCGCCTTCCACGTCCGACGGTGCACCCTGTCATGCACCTCTCAATATGCTGACACGATGCAACACCATGACACGGGAGTGAACATCTGGCATCCGGTGGGAAAACAAAATTGAGCAAACAAACTGTTGAGCAGCGTGCTTGGCGAGGACGGCCCGTCAGGAGCCGTACCAGGAGGGGCCGTCAGGACGACCGTCGTACGTCGCAGAGCGCCGCGATGTCCGCCAGCCGCTCCACCAGTCCGCTCAGAGCCGCGTTCACCTGCTCGCGCCGGGCGCGGCCGAGCCGGGCGGGCGGGGTCCAGTGCCCGTCGTGCTCCTGTCCGTCCAGCACCGCCTGGGTGCGGTCGAGTTCACCGTCCAGCTCCTTCAGCCGCGGGTACCTGCCGGTGAGCACCGAGCGCAGCCGGGACAGGACCACCCGGGTGCCGTCGAGATTGGCGCGGGCCGTCGCGAGACTGCTGCCGCTGCCGTAGTCGGTGCGGCCCGTCAGCTCGAACTGCACGGTGTTCTCCAGGATTTCGTGCGCCCGCAGCCCGAGGTCGAGCGGGTCCATCCGGGCCTGCCCCCATGCCGTACGCAACTCCCCCACATCCTTGACCAGCCGGTCGGCGAACGGCCGCAGAGCGGGGGTGGACTCGCCGTGCCACAGCCCGTACTCGATGCGGTGGAAGCCGGTGAAGTCCCGGTCGTGGACGCCGCCCGACAGCCCCGCGGTGGTTCCGTTGATCGCCGCGTCGGCGTCGCCGAACGTGCCGTAGGCGGCGCCCAGCCGCTCGTAGTCGAGGTGCGCCGTGAGCCAGGCCTTCCTGGCCCGTGCCGGGTCGCCGGAGCGGATCGCGGTGCCGAGCTCACGGGTGTCGCCGAGGAGGGTGCCCATCCGGCCGGTGACCCACTTCTGGTAGCTCAGGGTCGGCGGGATCAGATCGTGCTGGCTGACGGGCACGGCCGCGGGCCCGCCGCCGCTGCCGGTACCCGGCACCCGCACGGTGGGCCCGGTGACGGATGCGGCGTCGTCGGGGAAGCAGCCGAAGGCGTAGGAGCCGGCCGCGATGGTCGCCCGCAGCGCCCGGGTGGTGCCGGGACCGAGCCCCTCCACCTCGCCGTAGACCGCGCCGCTCTTCGCGTCCTTCAGATACACCTCGACGGGGGTGGTCGACGTGTTGTGCACATCGAAGACCTGGGTGCCGGGGCGCGGGTCGCTCCAGCCCGTACCGCAGCTGCCCGCCGAAGCGTCGACGGCGGTGTGCGGCAGGCCGTCGGAGTGCGCGGCGGCGGAGTGGCCGCCGCCGCTGAGCAGTCCGGCGGCTCCGGCGCCCGCGAGCGCCAGCGCGGCGGCCAGTGCCGCACCGCCGATGACCAGCGCCCGGCGCGGACGGCGTACGGGCTCGCTGGGTACGGTCTTGCGGTCCGGCACACCGGCCTCCTGACGCAGCAGCACGCGGAAGAACGACATCGTAGACCCGCGGTGGATCAGCGGGACGGGGTGGTGGCGTCCTCACTGTCCCCGGAGGGCCTCGGGATCACCCGCCCCGCCGCAGTCACCGCCCGCCCGGCTCCTCGTCGGCGGCCCGCCGCTTTCCGGACGGACGCGCGCGCACGTGCATCCGCTCCCCCTGCTGGCCGAAGAGGCTGAGGAACTCCACGGGCTCCGGGCCTGCGGCGGCCCAGGCGTGCGGCGTGCGGGTGTCGAACTCCGCCACCTCGCCCGCGGTGAGGACCAGTTCATGCTCGCCCAGGACCAGCCGGAGCCGCCCGGACAGGACGTACAGCCATTCGTACCCCTCATGCACCCGGGGTTCGAGCTGGTCGGCGGTCCGCCGCCCGGCCGGGATGATCTGCTTGTACGCCTGCAGTCCTCCGAGGTGCCGGGTCAGCGGGATGAAGGTCATTCCGTACCGGTGGACCGGGCGCGGATGGACGCGCGGGTCACCGGTCGGCGGGGCGTCGACCAGCTCGTCCAGCTGTACCCCGTACGTCTTCGCCAGCGGCAGCAGCAGCTCCAGCGTGGGTTTGCGCCCTCCTGACTCCAGACGCGACAGCGTGGAGACCGAGATCCCCGTCTCCTCGGCCAGCCGGCCGAGGGTGAGGTCGCGCTCCCGGCGCAGCGCCCGCAGCCTGGGGCCCACCGCCGTGAGCGCGGATTCCAGGTCGTCGCCCGTCATGCTTTCGGCCATGTTCCGCTCCTTCCGCCCGTCCTGTCCCCGGGCCCTTCTTATTTGCCATCTCGGCAATGGATTTTGTCAAACGGAACGGCACTGGTGGACCATCTTGCACAGATGGAGGTAACGCACATGAGTGACGAAACAACACAGAACATCCCTGGTGCACCGGGTCGGCCGGATTTCGATGTCGTGGTGGTCGGCGGTGGCGCCGCCGGGCTCAGCGGGGCGCTCGCCCTCGCCCAGGCGCGGCGCTCCGTGCTGGTGATCGACGCCGGGCAGCCACGCAACGCACCGGCCTCCCATGTCCACAACTACCTCTCCAACGAGGGGATCTCACCGGCCGAACTACTGACGCGGGGACGTGCGGAAGTGCGGGAACACGGCGGACGGATCCTGGAGGGCAGGGTCCTGACCGCCGGGCACCGGCCCGCGGGAGATTTCCGGCTCGGGCTCGCCGACGGGTCGGAGGTGACGGCCGGGCGCCTCCTTGTGACCACCGGGCTGACCGACGAGCTGCCCGCCGTGCCGGGGCTCGCCGACCGCTGGGGCCGTGAAGTGCTGCACTGCCCCTACTGCCACGGGTGGGCGGTCCGCGACCGGCCCATCGGGATCCTCGCGAGTGGTCCCATGGCGGTGCACCAGGCACTGATGTGGCGTCAGTGGAGCGCCGACATCACGCTGTTCCTGCACACGGCGCCGGAGCCGACCGACGAGGAGTACGAGCAGTTGGCCGCGCGTGGCATCGGCGTGGTGGACGGCGAGGTCACCGGAGTGGAAGTGACGGCCGACCGGCTCACCGGAGTGGTCCTGGCCGGCGGCCGGGTGATCAGCCGTCAGGCCCTGGTGGTGGCACCCCGCTTCACCGCCCGCGCCGGGTTCCTCTCCGGTCTGGGGCTGGAAGTCACCGAGCAGGAGATGGCGGGGCAGGTGATCGGCTCGTACATCGCCGCTGATCCGGCCGGGGCCACGGGGGTGCCCGGTGTGTGGGTGGCGGGCAATGTCACCTCCCTGACCGAGAACGTGATCGGCTCGGCAGCCGCCGGAATGCGCGCGGCGGCGGCGATCAACACCGACCTGATCACCGAGGACACCCGGCACGCGGTCGACGCCCGCCGGGCCCCCGGCCTGGCGCCCGGAGGCACCGGACAGCGGGCGGGCGAGCAGGCCGCGGAGCCGGCGTTCCCCGCCGCCGAGCCGGCGTTCTCCGCGGCGATGGAGCGGGAGGTCTGCACGCGCGTACTGGGCGACCGGCGGCACGGCCTCTGACCGGCCTCGTTGGTAACCTCCCCGGGTGACGATCGCAGCAGAGGCGGATGAACCCGCGCAGGGGGAGCCCGCAGCCGGTTCCGCGCAGCCACGCCAGTTCATCGTGACGGTGTACGGCCTGTACTCAAGGGCCGGCCTGGACTCGGAGACCGGCGCTCACGCGGAGTCCGGAGGCGGCGGCTGGCTCTCGGTGGCCACCCTGATCGGGCTCCTCGCGGACCTGGGTATCGAGGCTCCCGCCGTACGGTCGTCGATCTCCCGGCTGAAACGGCGGGGCCTCCTGCGGTCCGAACGGCGGAACGGCTCGGCGGGGTACGCCCTCTCCGATGAGGGCCTCGCGGTCCTGCGGGAGGGCGACCGCCGGATCTTCCGCAGGGAGCGCGCGACACCGGACGACGGGTGGCTGCTGGCGGTCTTCTCCGTACCGGAGTCCGAGCGCAGCAAGCGGCATCTGATGCGTTCCCGGCTGACCCGGCTCGGGTTCGGCACGGCCTCGGCGGGCGTCTACATCGCTCCGGCCCATCTGTACGGCGCCACGGCCGAGATGCTGCGCCGGCTGGACCTGGACGGCTACGCGGATCTCTTCCGTGCAGACCACCTGGCGTTCGGCCCGCTGGACGAGAAGGTCCGTGAGTGGTGGGACCTGGACCAACTGGAGTCCCTGTACGGCGAGTTCGTACGGAAGCATGCCCGGGTACTGGACCGCCTGCCGACCGGCGCCGGGGCGGAAACGGACTCCGGGGCGGGATCCGGAGCTGATCCCGGGGCGGATCCCGGCGCGGCCGAGCGGGACGCCTTCGTGGACTACGTACGTGTACTGACCGACTGGCGGCAGCTCCCCTACCTCGATCCGGGCCTCCCGGCGGAGCTGCTCCCGGACCACTGGGTGGGCATCCGGGCCGCCGAGCTGTTCTTCACGCTCCAGTCCCGGCTTGAGGCCGGTGCGCGCGCCCATGTCACCCGGGAGTCCGGCCACGGCCGGGGCCGGGCCGGGAGCTGACGGGCGGGGTCACGGAACCCGGAAAGCCCGCCGGTAGGCGCCGGGGGTCGTTCCCGTCCGGGCGAGGAAGCGGCGGCGGAGGTTGACCGCCGATGTGAGGCCGACCCGGGCCGCGACCGCCTCGACCGGCAGGTCCGTCTCCTCCAGCAGGGTGCGGGCCGCGGCCACCCGCCGGGAGAGCAGCCAGGCGCCCGGACTTGTGCCGAGCCGGTCGGTGAAGCGCCGGACCAGGGTGCGGTACGAGACACCGAGGTGAGCGGCCAGATCGTCCACCGACAGAGGTTTCCCGAGGTGTTCGTCGGCCCATCCGAGCAGGCCGTCGAGCGCGTCCCCGGGCGGCGGCGGGGGCGCGTGCCGCGCCTCGCCGCCCTCGCGATGCGGCGGCAGCACCATGTGCCGCGCGAGCAGGGCTGCGTACGCGGCCCCGTGGTCGTTCCGGACCAGATGCAGACACAGGTCGAACCCCGCACCGGCTCCGGCGCTGGTGGCGACGTCGCCGTGATCCACGTAGAGCATGCCCGGCTCCACCCGCACCTGGGGGAACTCACGCCGCAGCTGTTCGGCCCGCGCCCAGTGCGTGGTCGCCGAGCGGCCGTCAAGGAGACCCGTGCGGGCCAGCGCGAACACACCCGAGCAGATCGTCACCAGCCGCGCTCCTCGTGCGTGTGCCTGCAGCAGCGCCTGGTGCACAGGGCCGGACAGCGGCTCCTCAACCGGCAGCCAGCCCGGGATGATCACGGTGTCCGCTGCCCGGAGTGCCGACAGGTCCCGGGTGACGGACATCGCGTACCCGGCGGTGGTCGGTACCGGCCCGGGTGTCTCCGTACACACCTCGAACGCGTAGTGCTGCGGCACCCCGGGCCGCTCCGTTCCGAAGATCTCCACGGCGCAGCCGAGTTCGAACGTCGACTGCACCGGACGTACCAGGGCCACCACACGATGCATGGCATGAAAATACCCCTCGTTGTCAGCGGAGGCCCTGTCCGGTACCGGCCCGCCCACGGCACTGTTTCCGGCATGCACACTGAGATCCTCGCCCAGGAGGGCTACACCTCCGTCACCGTCGACGAATCCCCCGTCCGGGAGCTGTTCCCCGGGATCCGGCTGCGTCCCCTGTGGACGGGACCGGCCGGCGCCAAAGCCAACGTGCTGGAGATGGAGCCAGGCACCTCCTGGCCGACCCGCGATGTCCATGAGCCCGGCCCGGAGGAGGTCTACGTCGTCGCCGGCACCTTCAACGACGGTGCACGCGACTACCACCCCGGCACCTTCCTGCACGCCCCGGCCGGATCGTGGCACGTGCCGTCGACCACCACCGGCTGCACCCTGTTCGTCTTCTATCCGGAGGGCTGAGAGCCCTCAGAGGTCCTGACACGACTGCGCACGAGGCGGGGCTGCCCGCAGCCGTGGAGCCGCGGCGGGCAGGAGCGATCCGGCCGGTCTTCCACGGCTTCGGCCCACGGGCGTTACCGCGCCCGGCGGACCGGCCGACGCAATCCGATCAGCCGCGTCAACAACCCCGCGGGTCAATACACCTAGCGCGCGCTCCACCCGCCGTCGAGCGAGAGCGACGTACCGGTGACGAACGCGGCCTGCGGGGTGCAGAGGTAGGCGACGGCCTCGGCGACCTCGTCCGGTTCGACGAGACGCTTGAGCGCCGACTCCTTCAGCAGCACCTCGCTGACCACCCGCTCGGGCGGGATCCCGTGGGCCTCGGCCTGGTCGGCGATCTGCCGTTCGACCAGCGGGGTACGGACATACCCGGGGTTCACACAGTTCGAGGTCACACCGTGCGGGGCGCCTTCGAGCGCCGCGGTCTTCGAGAGCCCTTCAAGACCGTGTTTGGCCGACACATAGGCGGACTTGTACGCGGAGGCGCGCAGCCCGTGCACCGACGAGAGGTTGACGATCCGGCCCCAGCCCTGTCCGTACATGTGCGGGAGCGCGCCCCTGATCAGCCGGAAGGGGGCTTCCAGCATCACGGTGAGGATGGTGTGGAAGACCTCGGGCGGGAACTCCTCGATCGGCCGCACGAGTTGCAGGCCCGCGTTGTTGACGAGGACGTCCGTACCGGCGGCGGCCCGCTCCGCCGCATCGAGGTCGGTCAGGTCGAGCCCGTACGGTTCGACGGCGCCGGGCAGCCCGGTGGCCCGGCCCGCCAGCGCTTCGAGCCCCGCCCCGTCGAGGTCGACGGCTCGCACCGTGGCCCCGGCCGCGGCGAGGCGGAGCGCACAGGCGGCACCGATACCGCCGGCGGCCCCGGTGACCAGTACGGTACGGCCCGCGAGATCCAGGGCAAGCGGGGCGGGAGCGGGAACGGAATGCGCAGTCATGGGGCCACAGCCTAAGGGCCGTCCCGTCGTTCCTGGCGGGCGCACGAGGGGTTACTGGACCGCCCTCAGGCGTCGGCGGCGGGAGTGAAAGTGGCTGGTTCGAACCAGGTCGGGCCTTCGCTGAGGGCCCGCTTGATCCGGGACAGCGCGAAGTCGGCAAGCTCCGGCAGGGCGTCGACCGGGAACCAGCCGACGTCCAGGGACTCGTCGTCATTGACCCGGGGCGCTCCCCCGGTGGCCCGGCAGAGCAGGCTGATGTCCATGAACTGGCAGTGGTCACCGTTCGGGTACTGGATCTTCTTGAGCGCCTGGACGAGGAGGACCCGCTCCACCACGCACCGTACGGCCGTCTCCTCGTAGACCTCCCGGACCGCCGTGTCGGCGGGCTGCTCGCCCGGCTCCGGGATACCTCCGATGATCGCCCACTTGCCGGTGTCGGCGCGCCGGTTCAGCAGCACCCGCCCCTCCTCGTCGAAGACGATGGCACTCACGCCGGGCAGCAGAAGCAGCTGGTGGCCGGCGGTGGCGCGGATCTCTCGGATGAAGTCAGGAGTAGCCATGCCCCGACCCTAATGCCGCGGCGGGTACCGGTTCCTGTCCGGTACCCGCCGCTCAGCCGCGCTCCCTCACGCCTTGCGCCGCTGCACCGAGCGGGTGACCGCCCAGCCGAAGCCGCCCGCGGCGAGCGCCACGAGCAGCCACTCGGGGAGCGTTCCCATCCGGGTGGCCGGGGTCTGCGCCGAGCGCTTCGGCACGTCCGCGACCAGCGCGTCGGCGGTGAACATTCTGGTCTTCTGCGCAACCGAACCGTCCGGCCTGATGACCGCGCTCACCCCGGTGGTGACGGGGACCATCACGGCCCTGCTGTGCTCGACGGCCCGCACCCGCGACATCGCGAGCTGCTGGTAGGTCATCTCGCTGCGGTCGAAGGTGGCGTTGTTGCTGGGTACGGAGATGATCTGCGCCCCCGCCCGCACCTGGTCCCGTACCGCCCAGTCGAACGCGGCCTCGTAGCAGGTCACAGGGCCGACCCTGGTGCCCGCCATGTCGAAGTCGGCCGCCTTGTGCCCGGGTACGAAGTCCTTGCGGACCAGGTCCACGTCGGAGCTGAACAGCCGGAAGAACGACCGGTACGGCATGTACTCGCCGAACGGCTGGAGCTGGCGCTTGTTGTACGTGTCGACCGGGCCCTTCCTGGGGTCCCAGAGGATCTGCTGGTTGAGCGGCGAACCCGCTCCGTTGTCCGGGGTGACGACAGCGCCGACCGAGATGGGCGCCTTGATCGCCTTGGCCGCCTCGTCGATCGCGTCGTAGGCATCGGCGTTGAGGTACGGGTCGATGTCCGAGGAGTTCTCCGGCCAGAGCACCAGGTCGGGCTGTTCGGCCCGGCCCGCCTTCACATCGGCGGCCAGCTTCAGCGTCTCCTTGACATGGTGGTCGAGCACCGCGCGCCGCTGGGTGGCGAAGTCGAGTCCCATCCGGGGCACGTTCCCCTGGATGAGGGCGACCGTGGCCGTCCCGTCCTGCGCGCCGGTGCTGACCAGCGGGAGCGCGGCGAATCCGGCCGCGACCGGCGCGACGGCGAGGACGGCCGCGGTGACGATCCCGCGGTCCGCGAAACGCCGCAGATCCGCCCAGCGGCGTACCAGCTCCCCCAGACCGAAGCCGCACAGGACGACAGCGAAGCCGAGCAGTGGTGTCCCGCCGACCGCGGCAAGCGGCAGGAAGACCCCCTCGGGCTGTCCGAAGGCCACCTTCCCCCAGGGGAATCCGCCGAACGGCACCCGGGCACGGGCCGCTTCGACGGCGATCCACACCGCGGCGGCCCAGAGCGGCCCGAGCGGCAGCCGGGAGACGTACGCGATCCCCGCGCCCGCGACCGCGATGAAGAGCGCTTCGACCGCCGCGAGGCCCAGCCAGGGGCCGGGGCCGACCTCGACGCCCGTCCAGACCAGGAGTGGCAGCAGATAGCCGAGGCCCGCCAGATAGCCGAGGCCGAGTCCGGTACGGGCGCGGCGCCCGTACAGGGCCGCCCCCAGCACGGCGAAGGCGAGGGGCGCCAGCCACCACAGAGGCCGCGGCGGGAAGCTGGCGTACAGCAGGAGACCGGACGCCGCGGCGGCGACGGGCCGTACGAGACGACGGGCCAGCCGCCGTGCGCGTGGCTCTTCGGCGGACGGCGGGGCGAGCCGCTCGGACTCGTCCGTGGGTGTGGTGGGGGCGCTCACCAGGCGGAGTCTACGGTGGCGCGCTGTGCGTACGGCAAGCGCGGGCAGCGGAAAGCGGCGGACGGATGCTCCCGGGCGAAGCGCGCGCCGGGTGGGGCCGGGGTGGACCGGTGCCAGCTGTACGTCAGCCGCCGGGGACGGGCGTACGGCAACCGGCGGGACGGCCTCCGTACCCGGCCGGCCGCTCCCGGCGGCCGTCAGCCCGGCGAGAGACGCAGCCGGTCGCGGATGATCCGTACGGCCGCCTCCGCGTCGTCGACCGTGACGGTGAAGCTCCGGCCGTCCCCCAGGGTCAGGACCAGGCCCTCCCCGCGGCGGACCACCACGGCGGTCCCCTTCTCGGGGCGCCACCGGTATCCCCAGCCGCCCCACTGGCGCGGGGTCACGGCCGGGTCGAAGTCGGCGCCCACCACGTGGTCGAGCAGGATGCGGCGGCGCGGCAGACCGATGTAGCCGCAGCGCACTTCGAAGGAGTGCTCGTCGACCTTCACGGACACATGGACGAAGGCGAGCGTGCCGTAGAGCATCAGCAGGCCGACCAGCACACAGCCGATCACGGCCATCAGCAGCGGCGCGCGGTCCGCCGTCCAGGCGGAGTCCACAGCCAGCTCGATCCCGAGCGCCAGGCACGCGGCCCCGGCGAACGAGAGCAGCCACTGCACATGGTTGGTCGCCTGGCCGGTCCAGACCCGGGGGCCGGGCTCGCTGTGGTCCCTCATGCGTAGCAGCCTACCCACCTTCCGCGGAGGCGGCGGGGCTCAGGCGGAGGGCGCGGCGCTCAGAGCGCGGGGCTGACGGCCTGGAGCAGGCGGCCTTCCAGATAGGTCAGCGCGGCGGCCGGAAGCGCTCCCTCGCGTCCGCTGAGGAGCACGGTCAGGCGGGCGCCAGGTGCGCCGTCCGACGTGGATCCGGCCCCGGTACGGCGGAGTGCCTGGGCGGCCACCGCCCCGGCCGAGCCGTACAGCTCGGCACCGGGGCTGCCCTTGCGCCTGACGGCGTCCGCGATCCGCTCGCCGACCAGTTCGTAATGGGTGCAGCCGAGGACGACGGCCCTTACGCCGGACGGGGTGAGCGCGGACGCCGCGGCCACGGCCTGGTCGATGGCGGCCTCGTCGGCGTGCTCGATCGCGTCGGCGAGGCCGGGGCAGGGCACTTCGGTGACGTCGGCCCTGCCTGCGAACTCGCGGATCAGTCCGCGCTGGTAGTCACTGCCGGTGGTCGCCGGGGTCGCCCAGATCGCGACGGATCCGCCGTCGACGGCGGCCGGCTTGATGGCGGGCACCGTGCCGATGACCGGGATGTCCGGTTCGAGCGCGGCGCGGATGGCCGGGAGGGCGTGCACGGATGCGGTGTTGCAGGCGACGATCAGGGCGTCCGGCCGGTGGGCGGCCGCCGCGCGGGCCACGGCAAGGGCGCGGGCGGTGACGTCGTGGGGGGCGCGCGGCCCCCAGGGCATGCTGCCGGGGTCGCTGGAGAGCACCAGATCGGCGTCGGGCTGCTGGCGGCGTACGGCGGCGGCGGCCGCGAGCAGGCCGATTCCGGAGTCCATGAGCGCGATCTTCACCCGGTCACCCTAGTCGACGGCTCGTCGCGGCCCGCCCCGGTGGGGCAGACTTCGCCGGATGAGCGCCCTTGCCTGGATCGCCGTGTGTTCGCTGGCCGTGTGGATGTGGCTCCTGCTGGGGCAGGGCCTCTTCTGGCGTACCGACCAGCGACTTCCGCCGCGTGCCGCCCCCGCCGACTGGCCGTCCGTGGCCGTGGTCGTACCGGCCAGGGACGAGGCCGGTGTCCTGCCGCTGAGCCTCCCCTCGCTGCTGGCCCAGGACTATCCGGGCGAGGCCGAGGTCTTCCTGGTCGACGACGGCAGCTCGGACGGGACCGGCGAACTGGCCGCGCGGCTCGCGGCACACCACGGCGGGCTCCCGCTGACGGTCCTCTCCCCCGGTGAGCCGGAGCCGGGCTGGACCGGGAAGCTGTGGGCGCTGCGGTACGGGATCGGCCGTGCGCGTGCCAGGGAACCGGAGTATCTGCTGCTGACGGACGCCGACATCGCCCATGCGCCGGACAGTCTGCGGGAGCTGGTGGCCGCCGCCGGTTCGGCACGGCTCGACCTGGTGTCCCAGATGGCGCGGCTGCGCGTGACGAGCTTCTGGGAGCGGCAGGTCGTCCCGGCCTTCGTGTACTTCTTCGCCCAGCTGTATCCGTTCCGGTGGATCAACCGGCCGGAGTCCCGGACAGCGGCCGCTGCCGGGGGCTGTGTGCTGCTGCGGACCGAGGCGGCCGAGCGGGCCGGGGTCCCGGACTCCATCAGGCAGGCGGTCATCGACGATGTGTCGCTGGCCCGTGCGGTGCGGCGCAGCGGCGGCCGTATCTGGCTGGGGCTGGCCGAGCGGGTGGACAGTGTGCGCCCGTACCCGGCCCTCGGCGACCTGTGGCGGATGGTGTCGCGCAGCGCGTACGCCCAGCTCAGGCACAGCGTCCTGCTGCTGGCCGGCACGGTGCTCGGTCTCGCCCTGATCTATCTCGCGCCGCCGCTCACGCTGGCCGCCGGGCTGCTGTGGCGCGACGCCCCCGCCGCGGGGGCGGGCGGGCTCGCCTGGCTGGTGATGGCGGGCACCTATCTGCCGATGCTGCGCTACTACCGGCAGTCGCCGCTGCTCGCCCCCGCGCTGCCGTTCACCGCGCTGCTGTATCTGCTGATGACGGTCGACTCCGCGGTGCAGCACTACCGCGGGCGCGGCGCGGCATGGAAGGGGCGGACCTACTCCAGGCCGGAACCCGAGCCGGGACCTGAGCCGACAGCGGAACCCGAGCCGGCCCAGGAACCCGAGCCGGCGCCGGGCGCCGCACCGGTACCGGGCGCCGGTGCGGCGGACTGCCGGGCCGGGCTCGACGTCCCTCCCGAGGCGGCGCGGGAGCTCTGAGCGCCGCTCCGTCCCCCGCGGGCGTTCCTCCACGGGGGGCGGCGGGTGGTCACTTCCTGCCGGGCGTCCAGTTCATGCCCCAGCCGTAGGCGCGGTCGACGGTGCGCTGTGGGCTGACACCCCGGTCGGGCACCAGATAGCGGGCCTCACGCTGGACGACGAGGTCCCCGCCCTCGTTGGTGAGGAGCGCGAGCGCGCAGACGGTGGACGGCACGGTGCACTCGTCGAGCGAGAAGTCGACGGCTGCGCCGTTCTGCGGCTGGAGCGTCACCGTGGCGTGCAGATCGGCGAAGCTCTTCGCCCCCTCGTAGATCGTCACGAAGATGAGGATCCGTCTGATGCTGCTCGTGCGGTCGAGGTTGACGGTGAGGTTCTCACCGGCCGAGACGGAGCCGGTGCGGTCGTCGCCGTCGAGGTGGATGTACGGCGGCGCGCTCAGCGATCCGAACGCGTTGCCCAGGGCCTGTACGACGCCCTTGCGCCCGTCGGTCAGTTCGTAGAGCGCGCACAGGTCCAGGTCGATACCGGAGTTCAGCGCCTTGCCGAGCTTGGCCGCCCAGCCCTTGGGCTGCTGACGGGTCTCCCAGTTGAGGTTGACCCGCATGGCCCCCGATGTCCCGCCCTGCTTCGCGAGGGAGACCTTGGGCGCTTCCTTCGTGAGGGTGACCTTGCTCAGCCGTACGGGTGTGAGCGGCGCGGGAGGCGCGGCGGGCGGTGGCGGTGGGGGCGCCGCAGCGGCGCTTTCCGGCGCGGCGGGAGGGGCCGGCGGAGCGGCCGGCGGTACGGGCGCGGCCGGTGGTGCGGAAGGAGGCGCGGACGGCGCTGAAGGTGCGGCCGGAGCCTGCGGCGCGGGCCGCTGTGCGTCGTCCACGCTGATCCCGAAGTCCGTGGCGAGCCCTTCGAGACCGCTGCCGTACCCCTGCCCGACCGCACGGAACTTCCAGGCGCCCTGCCGCCGGTAGAGCTCACCGAGGAGGAAGGCGGTCTCCACCGTCGCGTCCTGGCTGTCGAAGCGGGCGATCTCCGTGCCGTCGGCCGCGTCGAGCAGCCGGACGTACAGCCCGGGGACCCGGCCGAAGCTGCCCCCGTCGGCCGATGCCGCGAGGACTACCCGCTCGATGGTGGGCTCCACCAGCGCGAGATCCACCGAGAGGACGTCGGTCGCGGTGTCCGTCGTGGTCGTCTTGCCCTCGTGGCGGACCGCACCCGATGCGTGCTGCGGCTGGTTGTAAAAGACGAAGTCGGCGTCCGTGCGCACCTTTCCCGATGCGAGCAGCAGGGCCGAGGCGTCGACATCCGGCACCCCGGGGCCCGGCCGCCATCCCAATTCGACCCGCACGGCCTGGGCCGACACCGGAACATTGGTTCCCTTAAGCATTGACATGCTCGCCCCCAACTGGCGCGGTGAAGCCGTAGATTTCAGTACGGCCAACCTAATCCCGGGCGCTGTCGAACGCTCCGGATGAGCCCGGGAAGATCGTTGCGCCATCCGGCGGCAACTTGCCGGTAACCCACCCACGAGCAGGCCACTACCCGATCAGAGTCAGGCCTGACGACCGTTTTTGGCAAGTTCGCTCGCATTGGCGATCCACAGTCACCCGGAACGCGCCAAACAACCCTCTTATCGGGCTCCCCAATCAGCACATCGTGGGCTTTACTTATGTGCCATGACGTCCCCCCGTGCAACCTACGGTGGCGGGTACTACTCCGCACCATCCTTCCCGGACACCCCTATCTACGATTCTCTTGTCGCAGAGCGGGGCACCCCTCAGATCGCTCCGATCAGAGTCCCCTCGGCTTACGACACCGGCAACAGCTATCTGCCCGCGCTGCCCTCGGCGCTGCCCGCACTGCCGGCCGGCCCCTCGCAGCAGGCACCGTCCTACGGTTACCCGCAGCCGATGGCGCAGCCGCAGTCGATGCAGCACGCGCCCGCTCCGTACATCCCGCAGCAGGCCTCGGCCCCGCGCGGCTACCCGGGACCGCAGGCGCAGCCCCAGCGGCCGGTCGGCGGCGCCGGTTACGAGGCGATGCGTCCGGCCGCGCAGCGGCCCGCGCCCTCGCCGTACGAGGATCCGTACAACCGCCCGTACCAGGGCCGCGGATACTGACCGGTCCTCCGGCGCGCCAGGGCCGGATGGCAGGATGACTGCCGTGTCGCAACCGCTTCAGACAGTTCTGCACGGAATCCACATCCATCCGGTCAAGTCCCTCGCGGGGTGTGCGCCGGGTTCGGCCGCGGTCGAACCCTGGGGGCTTGCCGGTGACCGGCGGTGGATGCTCGTGGACGAGGACGGCAAGGCCGTCACCCAACGCCAGCAGCCACGGCTCGCGTTGGCGGCAGCGGAGCCGTTGCCCGGCGGCGCGGTCAGGCTGGCAGCGCCGGGACGCGAGCCGCTGACGGTCGCGGTGCCGGAGCGGGTGGGCACGGTCGGGGTGCAGCTCTTCCGGGACAAGGTCGACGTCGCACCGGCCGGACCTGCGGCCGATGACTGGCTCAGTGCGTATCTCGGCGCGGCCGTGCGCCTGGTCCACCTCGACGAGCCCGCGGTGCGGCGTCCGGTCGATCCGCGGTTCGCCCGGCCCGGCGAGACCGTCAGCCTGGCGGACGGCTATCCGCTGCTGCTCACGACTCTCTCCTCGCTCAGCGCCCTCAACTCCCTCATCGCGGGCGGCGACCTGCCGGCCGAGGGGCCGCTTCCGATGGACCGTTTCCGGCCAAATGTCGTGGTGTCCGGCTCGTCGCCGTGGGCCGAGGACGACTGGACCCGGATCGCGATCGGCGAGGTGGTCTTCCGGGTCGCCAAGCCCTCGGGCCGCTGCGCGGTCACCACCATCGACCAGCTCACGGCCGAGCGCGGCAGAGAGCCGCTGCGCACCCTCGCCCGGCACCGCCGCGTGGACAATGATCTGCTGTTCGGCCAGAATCTCGTCCCCGAGACCACCGGTGTCCTGCATGTCGGTGATCCGGTTCACATCCTCGGATGAGACCCGTTTCTCCCGAATGAGACCTCCTTTCCCAGGGAACTCACAGATACGGCAGGCTCGTTGCAGGGAGTGGGAACGATCTCACTGTGTCCAGTCGTACGGGCCGTGCCAGTGGGGCCAGGACGGATGCGGAAGGGGGTGCGGGAGCGTGCGAGCAGCAGCCGGTGTGTGGCGTTGGCGGCGCAACCCCCTGCGCCGTGGGACGGATCTCGCCGAGGCGTGGGTGGCGCTCGTCGCGCTGTTCCTCATCGCCGTCGCGGCGCCCCTGGCGGGGTGGGTCTGCGGCTCCCTCACCGACAGCGCCCTCCAGGACACCGCCCGCGTCCAGCGCCGGCACCGGCATCCGACGACAGCCACCGTCGTACGGGCGCTGCCGGAGCGTTCGGTGGTGGCCGCCAACCCCGACGGGATCTCGGACGCCGTGCCCCGCGGCCGGGCCGCCGCCGTCTGGTCCGGTGTGGACGGCAGCCGGCAGAGCGGGGTGCTCTCCACGTTCAAGGGCGGCAACCTCCCCGGTGACCGCCTGCTCGTCTGGACCGACGACCGCGGACACCTCGTCAGCAGACCCATGAAGCCGCGTACGGTGCGGGCACGCGCGGTGCTCGCGGGGTTCGGGTCGGCCGCGGCGACGGCGGGGCTGATCGTGGTGGGGCGCCGTCTCGTCGTATGGCGACTGGTACGGCGGCGGTACGTGAGACTCGACCGTGCCTGGAGCGAAGCCGGTCCCGAGTGGGGCCGTACGGGCACCGGCAGCTGAGACCGGCTCTCGCGTCAACTCCCGCTCCCCTCGCGCGCTACGGTGGGGCCACATCCGTCGGGCACACGAGGTGAGGGCACAACAGCGCCATGGCACAGGGCACGGTCCAGGTGACGTACACCGGAACATCGAGGTGGCGGCGCCGCACAGGCGAGTACGTCTCCCTCTCCGCCGCCCTGGAGGCCGCAGGCGACGGTGACGTCCTCACGGTCACTCCCGGCACGTACCGCGAGAATCTCGTCGTGCAGCACGCGATCACGCTGCGCGGCACCGATGGCGCGTCCGGCTCGGTGCGGATCGCGCCCGCGGACGGGATCCCGCTCACCGTACGGGCGTCCGCGGTCGTCCAGGACCTCCAGATCGAGGGGCAGGACTCCTCGGCGCCCGCGCTGCTCGTCGAGGAGGGCACCCCCGAGCTGCTGGATCTGCGGATCGTCACCCGCTCCGCCGTCGGCATCGAGGTGCGCGGGGCGGCCCGGCCGACCGTGCGCCGCTGCACCGTCGACAATCCGGCGGGGGTCGGCATCGGCGTACTGGACGGCGCGGGCGGGGTGTTCGAGGAGTGCGAGGTGGTCGCGGCTGGCCAGTCGGGCATCTCGGTGCACGGCGGGGCCCACCCCAGGATCGAGCGCTGCCGTGTCCACCACGCGTCCGGGGCCGGGCTGAGTGTCTCCGGCGACGGCAGCGGCCTTGAGGCGTTCGGCTGCGAGTTCTACGAGGTCAAGGGCGTCGGCGTACAGGTCGCCGCGCGCGCGTCGGCCCATCTGACCGACTGCAGCGTGCACCGCACATCGGCCGACGGCGTCACCCTGGACACGGACGCGGTGCTGACGCTCTCCGACTGCGACATCCACGACATCCCGGAGAACGCGGTCGATCTGCGGTCCCGTTCGGTGCTGACACTGACGCGTTCGTCGGTCCGGCGCTTCGGGCGCAACGGGCTGTCGGTATGGGACCCGGGCACCCGGGTGGACGCCAACCAGTGCGAGATCCACGACAGTACGGGCGACTACCCGGCCGTCTGGGTCAGCGACGGGGCGACGGTGGTGCTGGACTCCTGCCGGGTGCACGACGTACCGGACGCGATCTTCGTATTGGACCGCGGCTCACGCGCCGACGTCGTCGACAGCGATCTCTCCCAGGTGCGGAACACGGCGGTCTCGGTGAGCGACGGCGCCACGGCGCAGCTGGACGACTGCCGTATCCGGGAGGCGTCCACCGGCGCCTGGTTCCGCGACCACGGCAGTGGCGGCACGCTGAGCGGCTGCACCATCGACGCGGTGCAGACCGGTGTCATCGTCACCAAGGGCGCCGACCCGAGGATCGAGCGGTGCACCGTGACCTCCCCCGCGGAGGCCGGCTTCTATGTGTCGGCCGAGGGGCGCGGCACCTTCCACAGCTGCCGGGTGACGGGCAGCGCAGGTTACGGCTTCCATGTCATAGACGGCTGCCGCACCACCCTGACCCGCTGCCGTACCGAGCGGTGCGCGCGCAGCGGTTACGAGTTCGCCGACGGCGGCGCCGCGGGTGAGGGCGGTACGGGCGGCCCCCTGGTCGAGGAGTGCAGCAGCGATGAGAGCGGCCTGCTGACCGAGGGGCACAGGGCCTCCGCCGCGGGGGCGCCCGCCGCGGCGACCGCGGTGCAGACGTCCGGCCTGCTCGGCGCGGTGCCCGGCCCCCGGACGGCCCAGGCCGCCGCCCCGGCCGCCTCCGCCCCTGCCGCCTCCGCCGACGAGCCCATACGCTCCTCGGTGGACGTGCTGGGCGAACTGGACACCCTGGTGGGCCTGGAGAGCGTCAAGCGCGAGGTGCGCGCCCTCACCGACATGATCGAGATCGGCAGGCGGCGGGCCGCAGCGGGCCTCAAGGCCGCGTCCGCCCGCCGCCATCTGGTGTTCACGGGCTCCCCCGGCACCGGCAAGACCACGGTGGCCCGGCTGTACGGCGAGATCCTCGCCTCGCTCGGGGTGCTGGAGCGCGGACATCTGGTCGAGGTCTCCCGGGTCGACCTGGTGGGAGAGCACATCGGCTCGACGGCGATCCGCACCCAGGAGGCGTTCGACCGGGCCAGGGGCGGGGTGCTCTTCATCGACGAGGCGTATGCCCTCTCCCCCGAGGACTCCGGCCGGGACTTCGGCAAGGAAGCCATCGACACCCTGGTGAAGCTGATGGAGGACCACCGGGACGAGGTGGTGGTGATCGTCGCCGGGTACACCGCGGAGATGGAGCGCTTCCTGGGGGTCAACCCCGGTGTGGCCTCGCGTTTCTCCCGCACCATCACCTTCGGCGACTACGCACCGGAAGAGCTGCTGCGGATCGTCGAGCAGCAGGCCGACGAGCACGAGTACCGGCTCGGCGAAGGGGCGCCCGAGGCTCTCCTGAAGTACTTCACAGTGCTGCCCAAGGGCCCCGCCTTCGGCAACGGCAGGACCGCCCGGCAGACGTTCGAGGCCATGGTGGAGCGGCACGCGGGCCGGGTGGCCCAGTTCACCGAGATGTCGACCGACGATCTCAGTCTGCTGTTTCCGGAGGATCTGCCGGAACTGCCCTGACCTGCCCGGGAGCGGCCTGGGCGGCCCCGGGCAGGTCAGGTGCCGGGCCCCCTACGGGGTCCGGCACCGGGCTCCGGTACGGCGCCTGGTGGGGCACCGTCGCCGCCAGCCGGTCGAGCAGCGCCGCTCGCTCCTCCGCGAAGGCGGGGTCGGCCTGGTAGTCGGAGTGGCCCAGGATCGGATCGGGCAGCGGGTGTTCGCGGGTCCTGCCGTAGGCGGCCGGATCGCGCAGCGGCCCCCGGTCGATGTCACCACCGCGCATCACCCAGCCCCCGATGGGATCCGTGGCCCGCCACAGATTGCGCCAGCAGGGCACTTCCCGGTGCAGCCCGTCGAGGCAGTCGGGCCCGAAGTACGCCGGGAACCACCGCCCGTACAGCCGCTCCAGCGGGGAACCGTAGGTGAGCAGGGCGACCCTGCGGCGGGTACGGGCGGGCAGCTGCCAGACCGCGGCCGCGGCCAGCACGCTGCCCTGCGAGTGGCCGGAGATCACCAGCCGCCCGCCGGTGCGGTCGGTCCAGGTGAACATGCGCCAGGTCAGGTCGGGCACCGCGCGCTCGGCGTAGCAGGGCGGTGCGAAGGGGTGCGCGGCGCGCGGCCAGAAGGTGCCCACGTCCCAGAGGATCCCCACGCTGCGCCGGGCCGAGGCGTCGCGGTACGCGCGCCTGCCCAGGGTGACGAAGAGGATGAAGCCGAGCCCGACCAGCCAGGACCCGGCCGCCTGCACGGCGTCGGCGGCGGACGCGATGAAACCGGGCGCCGTGTCGGCGGCCCGGCCCGGCACCTGGTCGCTGAGCCAGGAGCCGACGAGCGCGCCCCCGCCGAGCAGCAGCGTGGCCGCCGAGACGATGCCGACGAACGGCGGTGCGGCGTCGGTGAGCTGGGCGCGGGCGCGGACCCCGGCGATCTGCCGGGTGCGCACCCGGTCCGGCTTCTCCCCCGGGTACTCCGTCATGAGGGTCCGGGCGATGCGGCGCTCCCGGCGAAGGGTCCGCAGGGCGTAGTACGCGACCGGGAGCAGCAGCAGGAAGAGCAGGACCGGGATGACGGAAGCCTGCCAGCTGAGCAGCACCGGGGGGCCCGTGATGGAGCTTCTGCTGCCCATGCCCGGGGTGCCCGGCCCGTCGAGCCAGTCGGCCACGCGCTGGGCGACACCGCCGGTCATCACTCCGCCGAGCGCGCAGGCCAGCAGGGCGACCGCGGGCCCGCCGAGGCCGCGCAGCGCGGTACGGGTGTGGGGAGCGCGGCGGTACATGACCAGGGCGACGGCGGCCAGTATGACGACGAGGGCGAGCTGGGCGAGGGTCAGGATGCCGAAGGTGCGGTCGCCCGGGAGGGTTCCGCCCGACCGCCAGCCGGGCCTCGACCAGGCGGCGTAGACGACGGAGAGGGCGAGCAGGGCCAGCGCGCCGCCCGGCAGCAGGGTGACGACGGCCCGGTCGAGCTCTTCGTCGAGCCGGGTCTCGGTACGGCCTCTGCGGCAGACAACCCAGACCACAACTACCGCCGCGACCAGGAGCGTTGCCTGGAGCAGCCAGCCGATGGCCTCCAGGAGCGTCGCCGATGAGCGGCGGTCGAAGGTGGCGGCCGCGACGGTGAGGGCCGCGGCGACGGTGAGGAATCCGGCGGCGGTGTGCGCCGCGCGCAGCCGGGCGACCAGCCGGCGCCCGTACCAGAATCCCGGCCGGCCGAGCGCGGGGAAGCCGCCGTCCCCGCCCTCACCGTCCGCTGCGGCGTCCGCCGTCCTCGCGTCGTCGCTCAGCGGCTGCTGGGACTCGTACGCGCTCCAGGTGCGGTTGGAGAGGTACCAGAGCAGCGTTGTCAGAGCGGTAGGCACGAGCGCAGCCACGGCCAGCCTGCGGCCCGGCTGGGCCCACCAGCCGCCGCGTGCGGCGGCCAGGAACCCGAGCCAGGACTTCCCGTCCGAGCAGCCGGCCGACCCGGCGCACTGCCAGGCCGTCAGGTCGAGTGCCACCTCGCAGGCGGACGCGACGAGCAGCACGGTGAGGCTCAGCGCGACGAGCCGTACCAGCACCCCGTACAGCCGGACGGCCCGTCCCCCGCCGCGGCCCGACGGCAGCATCCAGTGGGCGAGGTTGACGACCATGAAGGGGAGCAGCAGCAGCCAGAGGGCGCGGGCGCTGTTGCCCGAGGTCAGGTTGGACCAGACGTACGCCTCGGGGACCGGGGCCTCCGGGGTGCCCTGCGGATGCGGCCCGGCCCCGGTTCCGGTGGCATCGGCTTCTGTGTCGTCGGCACGGCGGTAGACCGCTGCCGTCTCGTCGCCGGTGACCCGGACGGTGCGCGCGTCACCGAGCATCTCCTGCGGGGTGGCTCCGCCGACGCCGTGAACGAGGAGTTCGAGGGCGGGGGCGCCGCTCTCACCGGGGGGCGGGGGTGGGGGCACGGCGGTGGCTCGCTCTCGTGGAGGGGACGGTCGGCGGTGTCCGCCCAGAATCCTGGACAGCGGCCGCCCGCCGCACGGCTCTTACTGAATCTCCCCCCGGAAGAGGAGCGGCAACCAGTGGCGCGGCGGGGAACTCTGCGTGCGAGGATGAGGGATCCCCGGTGGCCAGGGGACACCCCCCTGGCACCGCATCGGCGCGTGGAAGGACCGGACCCTGCGGTGAGCGACAATCAGAACCTGCTCGCGGAGCAGCGTCGCGCCCTGATCCTCGACGAGGTACGGCGGCGGGGCGGGGTCCGCGTCAACGAGCTCACCCGCAAGCTCAGCGTCTCGGACATGACGGTCCGCCGGGACCTGGACACCCTGGCGCGCCAGGGTGTCATCGAGAAGGTGCACGGCGGTGCGGTGCCGGTGGTCGAGGCGTCCACGCACGAGCCGGGGTTCGAGGCCAAGTCCGGTCTCGAACTGAGCGCCAAGGAGGACATCGCACGGGCCGCCGCCGCGATGGCCGCGCCGGGCAGCGCCATCGCCCTGTCCGGCGGGACCACGACGTACGCCCTCGCCCAGCACCTCGTCGACGTGCCCGATCTGACCGTGGTGACGAACTCGGTGCGCGTCGCCGATGTCTTCCACTCCGCCCAGCGCGTCACGGGCGGTGGCGGGCAGCGGCCGGGCGCCGCGACGGTGGTCCTGACCGGCGGGGTGCGTACACCGTCGGACTCACTGGTGGGCCCGGTGGCCGACCAGGCGATCCGGTCGCTCCACTTCGATGTGCTGTTCCTCGGCGTGCACGGCATATCGGCCGAGGCGGGGCTCTCCACCCCCAACCTCGCGGAGGCCGAGACGAACCGCAGGTTCGTGCGGTCCGCGCGGCGGGTGGTGGTGGTCGCCGACCACACCAAGTGGGGCACGGTGGGGCTGAGTTCGTTCGCGACGCTGGAGGACGTGGACGCCTTCGTCACCGATTCGGGGCTGTCCGCGGGCGTGCGCGAGGAGATCACCGAGTATCTGCCGGGTCTCGTCGTGGCCGGCGGCCGCGAGGACACGGGCTGACGGACGCCGGCCCGGCCGGTGGTCCGGTCGCCCGCTCCACGGTCCGACGGGGCAATCCGGACCGCCGCCTGCCACGAAGGACCACACGGGGCCCGTCGGGTACGGCGGTACGGGTCCCGGTGAGCGACCGGCCAGGAAAGGAAGTCCCGCACGTGTCCGAACCGCGGAACGACGGTGTGCGGCAGCCCACCGCCCTGACAGTCACCAGGCCCTGCACTGCGCCGCGGGCCGCGGTACTGCTGCTGCACGGCGGCCGGGCCGACGGTCTGCGCCCGCCGCCGCCATGGAACCTGCCGGAGGCCCGGATGCGGCCCATCGGCGCGCGGATCGCCGAGGCCACCGCGGGGCACTCCGTACTGATGGGCCGGGTCCGCTACCGGTACCGGGGCTGGAACGGCACCCGCGCGGACGCCGCGTACGACGCACGGCGCGCCCTCGACGAACTCGCCGCGACCGCGGGCTCGGTCCCGGTGGTGCTCGTCGGGCACTCCATGGGCGGCCGTGCGGCGCTGAGCGCGGCATCGCACCCGCTGGTGCGCGCGGTGGTCGGCCTGGCCCCCTGGTGCCCGCCGGACGAGACGGCCGATCATCTGGACGGGCGCACGATCGTGCTGCTGCACGGCGACCGGGACCGTACGACCGACCCCGCGGGAAGCGCCGACTTCGTACGCCGGGCACGGGAGTCGGGCGCCCGCGCCTGCGCTCTGACGGTCACCGGCGGGGACCACGCGATGCTCCGCAGGCCCGGACTCTGGCACTCGCTCACGGCCGGTACGGTCGCGGGCCTGCTGAAACTGGCCCCGCTGCCCCGGGCCGTGGACCGGGCGCTGGACTCCGGGGCGGCGCAGACGGTCTGAGACCGGGACAGCCTGCCCGACACCTCTGAGTCCGGCACCACCGTGCCGCGTCAGCGCCCCGTGTCGGCGCCCGTGCCGGCGCGCCGCGCGGTCCGGCTCACCTTCTCCGCCCAGGCCACCAGCGGCAGTTGGAGCGGCAGCCGGGCGAGCGCCGCCGCCTTGAGCGGGGCGGGGCGCTTCCGCCAGTCGTACGCCATCTGCACATTGGCGGGGAAGACCGCCACGAAGAGCCCGGCGGCGGCGCGTGCGCTGACTCTGCGCGTGGCGGGCACCGCCACACCCGCCGCGAGCAGCAGCTCGACCGCCCCGCTGACCCGGGTGTACGTCCGGGCCCTGCCGGGGAGCCAGGGCGGCACCGTGGTGTCGAACGGGCGCGGGACGAGGAAGTGGGCCGCCCCCGCGCCCGCCAGAAGCGCGGCGAGGTACGTGGTCGGACGGTCGGCGATCGGCATGGAACCTCCGGAGTTCGGTGCGCTGCTCGCACAGGTGCGCGTACGGGGTGATTCTTACCGACCGGTAGCCCGGTGGGGAAGCGGGTGGCTCACCCGTGCACGGCGGCCTTCCGGGGATGTGCGGCGGGCTCACGCGGTACTGACAGCTGATAAAGCGTCAGCTATGGTGTGCGGGCCCGTCCCCCACCGACCTCTGGAGGTGCGGCCCGATGGCTCGCCGACTCCGCTCCGTCGGCCTCGACTTCGTCGGGACCGCACCCCTGCGGCTGGTCTTCGCCGCCGGGCTCTCCGCGCCCCCCGACGCCGTCTACCGGGCCCTGGCCGAGGATGTCGCGGGCTGGCCCTGCTGGTTCCCGGCGGTCACGACGGCCCGTGCCACCGAGGGCGGCCGCGAGGTGCGGCTCAAGGGCGGCACCCGCTTCCTGGAGTCCGTGGTCGCCGCCGAGCCGTCCACCCGGTACGCCTACCGCGTGGACGAGACCAACACACCCGGTCTGCGGGCCCTCCTGGAGGAGTGGCGGCTCACCGCCACGGACTCCGGGACGCGTGTCCAGTGGACGTTCGCGGCGGACGGCCCCGCTCCGCTGCTCGCCGGGATCCGGCTCGGCCGGTCCGGACTGGGGCGGGCCTTCCACGGAGCCGCACGCAGCCTGGACAGCCGGATCGCCACGGCCGCCTGAGCCGGAACCGCGGGAGGCGCGCCCCTCCCGCAACGGGCGGACCGGGCCTACTCGGTCCAGACGCCGGTGACGAGCAGCCGTTCGATGGCCGCGGCGTACGGTGTGATGTCCAGGCCCTGCTCCTCCAGCCAGCTGTCGGAGTAGTACTTGTCCAGATAGCGGTCGCCCGGGTCGCAGAGCAGGGTGACCACACTGCCCGTGCGCCCCTCGGCCACCATCTCCGCGACGATCTTCAGCGCGCTCCACAGCCCCGTACCGGTCGATCCGCCCGCCTTGCGTCCGATGACCCGGTCGAGGGCGCGTACGGCGGCGACGCTGGCCGCGTCCGGCACCTTCATCATCCGGTCGATGGCGCCGGGCACGAAGCTCGGCTCCATCCGGGGCCTGCCGATGCCCTCGATGCGCGAGCCGCAGTCGCTGGTCGCCGCCGGGTCGTTCCGGGTCCAGCCGTCGAAGAAACAGGAGTTCTCCGGGTCGGGGACGCAGATCCGGGTGTCGTGCTGCATGTAGTGCACATAGCGGGCGATCGTCGCGGATGTGCCGCCCGTCCCCGCTGTCGCGACGATCCAGGCGGGCTCGGGGTACCGCTCCAGTCTCAGCTGCTGGTAGATGGATTCGGCGATGTTGTTGTTGCCGCGCCAGTCCGTGGCCCGCTCCGCGTACGTGAACTGGTCGATGTAGTGACCGCCGGTCGACGCGGCCAGCGACGCGGCCTCCTCGTACATCCGCCGGGAGTCGTCCACGAAGTGGCACCGCCCCCCGTGGAATTCGATCAGCCGGCACTTCTCCGCGCTGGTGGTGCGCGGCATGACGGCGATGAAGGGGACGCCGATCAGCCCCGCGAAATATGCCTCGGAGACCGCGGTCGAACCGCTGGACGCCTCGATGACCGGCTTCCCGGGCCTGATCCACCCGTTGCAGAGTCCGTAGAGGAAGAGCGAACGGGCAAGGCGGTGCTTCAGGCTGCCCGTGGGGTGGGTCGACTCGTCCTTGAGGTAGAGGTCGATGCCCCACTCCTCGGGGAGCGGGAACCTCAGCAGATGGGTGTCGGCGGACCGGTTCGCGTCGGCCTGGACCTTGCGGACGGCCTCCTTGAGCCAGGCCCGGTACTCCGGGTCGCTGCGGTCCACATCGGCGGTCGCCGCGGCTCCGCCCCCGGATCTCTCTGTGCTCGTACTCACCGTTGCCGCCCCTCATGGTTTCCGCTTCGGTCTCCGCCCGTGACCATACCGGCCCCACCTGCACAAACATTCACTTTGACCACCCATAGGGCTGACTTGCGGAACAGCGGGACATACCGGCATGAGCCAAATGCGGCCCGGTTACCCCCGGTGTACTGGTGCGCGGGCCCGTGGCCCGGCACACTTCCGGGAGGGAGACCAGCGGAAGAGGGCGGGGAGAACGATGTCGGATGCGGAATTCACCGCGACGGGTGTACGGATCGAACGGTGGACCCGTTCGCTCACCCGGGCCGGACAGGTACTGATCAAGGACGGCAGACTGGCCCTGCTCACCAGCAGCGGGCGCGAGATCGACAGCGCCCCGCTGACCACGGTCAGCGCGGGGAAGCCGTGGTTCGCCAAGGTCGGACGCATGGTCGCGACCGTCAACGGCACCCGCTACCGGCTGACCATGGGCCAGCGGAATCTGCCGCTCGACAGCTCCAGGTCGGTCGCCCGATTCCTGGACGCGGTCCACCGGGGCAGCAGGCGCTGACACGGGCGCGAGTTGCGAAGCAGCACCCCCTGGGTGACTCTGGTGTCACATCACTAACGGTTTACCGGCGGTCACGCTGAGACCAGCTCTCCGCCGGACCACTTCGTCTTCTTCCGGACCTCATTCGGGGAGTCGCAGCCGTGATCACCCAGCCCACCAGGCACTGCGCAGTAGAACTCCAAGCCCTGCCGTCCCGTATCGGGCAGGTCCGCAGAATCGTATCGGCGCAATTGCGCTACTGGCATCTCGATCCGCTGATCGACCAAGCGGCCCTGGGCGTCACCGAGTTGCTCACCAACGTCCACCGCCACGCCCAGCCGGACAAACTGTGCACCGTCGAGATGGATCTGCTGCTCGACCGGCTCACGGTCTCCGTCCACGACCACGACCCCCGGATGCCCCTGGTGCGCGACGCCGAGCAGTTCGCGACCTGCGGGCGCGGACTCTCGCTGATCGCCGCCGTCAGTGAGTGCTGGGGCGTACGGCCGCACGGGCCGACGGGCAAGGTCGTGTGGTTCACCCTTCCGGCCGCGCCGCCCACCGGCCCCCTGGCCCATCACACTCCGGTGTACGGCGCGACGACTTCGGGGCCGTTCGCCGACGACCGCCCGGCGGCCCGGACGGTGCTGGTCAGCTGACCGGGCCCGTCCGGCCGTGGGGCGGGTCCGCAGCGGTGCTGTGGGCCCGCCCCACGGCCGGACGGGTGCGGTCAGCTCAGGCAGGACCGCTCCTGGAGGCGGAGCCGAACTGTTCGTCCAGGACGGACAGCCGGCGCCAGTACTCCTCCTCGTCGATCTCACCTGCGGCGAATCGGCGGCCGAGCACCGCGATCGGTGCGTTCTCGCCGTGGGCCGGGAGCGGCCGGCCTGGGCCCTGCCACGGGCCTCGCCCGCCGCCGCGTCGCCACACGGTGCGGCGCAGAACGGTGACGACGGTGAGAATGACCGCCGCCCAGAGGAACGGGACGAGCAGGATCCACGGCCCGGGTCCCGCGAAGGCCAGCGTGTTCATATCGGTTCAGCTCCTCGGTGGGAGGGTCCCCTACTGGTTCCCTGCTGCTTTCGAGCCTCCCTCCGCGAGGGGCCGCGGGCGTCGTACGGGCGGCGGCTGTCCGGCTGCGCCGACAGCAGTACGAGGGGGGGTCCGGGGCGGCCTCCTGCCCGAGGCGGCCCTACTGCCCGGGGCGGGTCTCTCCCTCCCCCCCCCTCGGGGGGCCGGCCTCAGCTCGCGTGGACGCGCTCGCCGCCGACGTAGGTCAGCGCCACCCCCGTGCTGCCGATGGACTCCACGGGCCCCGCGAACGGGTCGCGGTCGAGTACGACGAGGTCGGCGAGGGCGCCTGCCCGGATCGTGCCTCCGTCGTCCAGACCGTTCACATGGGCCGACCCCGCGGTGTAGGCGGTCAGCGCCGTACGGAGGTCGAGACGCTGTGCGGGGAGGAACGGCGGGCGGTCTTCGCCGTAGGCGGTCCTGTTGACGGCGACATGGATGCCCTGGAGCGGGTCGGGGCTGCTCACCGGCCAGTCGCTGCCCGCGGCCAGCCTCGCCCCCGCGCGCAGCAGGTCGGCGAACGGGTACTGCCGGGAGGCGAGTTCACCGCCGAGGAAGGGGATGGTGAGTTCGTCCATCTGCGGCTCGTGGGTCGCCCACAGCGGCTGGAGGTTGGCGATCGCGTCCAGCCGGGCGAAGCGCGGCACGTCGTCGGGGTGGACGACCTGGAGGTGGGCGAGGTGGTGCCGGTTCCCGCGGCGGCCGTTGGCGGCCAGAGCCGCCTCGACCGCGTCCAGGGCCTCACGGACGGCGCGGTCGCCGAGCGCGTGGAAGTGGACCTGGAAGTCCAGCGCGTCCAGCGCGGTGACATGGTCGCGCAGCGCGGCCGGGTCGACGAAGCTGAGGCCGCTGTTGGCGGTGACGCAGCCGCAGGAGTCCAGATAGGGGGCGGTCATGGCGGCCGTGAAGTTCTCCGTGATGCCGTCCTGCATGATCTTGACCGAGTCGGCGCGGAAACGTCCGGTACGCAGCTTCGTACGCCGTTCGACCAGTTCGGGGATCTGCTCGGCGCCCCGCGAACGGTCCCACCACAGTGCCCCGTTGACGCGGGCGGTGAGGCGTCCGTCGCGGGCTGCGGTGAGGTAGGCGTCGGAGACGTCGGGCCCGCCGTTGAAGACGCCGAGGATGGCGTCCTGCCAGCCGGTGATCCCCATCGAGTGCAGGACGGACTGGGCGCGCAGCAGTCCGGCGACGCGCTCGGCGGTGGTCGTCGGCGGGATCAGCCGGGCGACCAGCCCGGTGGCGCCTTCCTGCAGCATGCCCGCAGGGGTGCCGTCGGGCTCGCGCTCGATCCGGCCGTCGGCGGGGTCGGGGGTGTCCGCGGTGAGGCCGGCGAGTTCCAGGGCGCGGGTGTTGGCCCAGGCCCCGTGGTGGTCGCGGTTGAAGAGCAGGACCGGCCGGTCGGCGACGACGGTATCGATGAGCTGCCGGGTGGGCACTCCGCCGCTGAAGGACTCCATGGACCAGCCGCCGCCGGTGATCCACTCCCGTTCGGGACGGGCCGCGGCGTAGACGGCGATCCGGCTCAGGTACTCCGTGAGATCGGTGGTGCCGGTGAGGTCGCACTCGCCCAGCTCGACACCCGCGAAGACGGCGTGGACATGGGCGTCGGTGAAGCCCGGGACCAGCAGCCGCCCGGCCAGGTCGACCACCTCGGTGCCGGGGCCGATCAGGTCGCGCACCTCGCTCCCTCCGACGGCGGCGATCCGGGCGTCGCGTACGGCCACCGTGTCGGCGCCCTGCCCGGAGGGGCCGGCGGTGAAGACGGGGCCGCCGGTGAGGACGAGGTCGGCGTGGGTGGTCATGCGGTACTCCGTACGTAGTCGGGTGGCCCGGGGAGGGGCCGGACGGGACAGCTGCGGGGCCGGACGGTGGGGTCAGACGGTGGTGGGTCCGGGGGCGAGCAGGTCGGGGGCGTCGGCGTCGGTGGCCAGGCCGGTGCTGAAGTACGGGGACCCGCGCCCCCACTTGGCCCAGGCGGCCGCCAGTACACCGGAGATGACCATCAGCACCGGCACCATCAGGGCGAACCAGCCGTTGTCGGCGCTGAGTGCGAAGTGGTCGGTGGAGGTGGCGTATCCCCAGCACATATAGCCGCCCAGCGCGAACAGCACCAGGGCGCTCAGCACGGGAGCGATCACGGAGCCCAGCGCCTCCCGGGGTGCGTGGCGCAGCAGACCGCGGAAGCGGACGGCCGCCGCGAGCGCGGTGAGGCCGTAGTACAGGGCGACGACGATGCCGATGGCGTTGACGGCCGCGCTGATCAGGTCGCTGACCCTGGGGATGACGAGGGAGAGTACGGCGACGAGCGCGGCGATCGCGCCGACCAGGACGGTGCCGGCGGCGGGCGTGCCGTGCCTGGGGTGGATCCGGGTCCAGACGGGCCCCAGGGTGCGGTCGCGGCCCATGGCGAACATCCCGCGCACCGTCGGGATGACACCCGACTGCAGGGAGGCCACGGCCGAGAACATCAGCGCGATCAGAGGGAGCGCCGCCAGGGGCTGGTGGGCCAGCCGGTTGCCGAAGTAGGTCAGCCCTTCGGCGCCGTGGTCGGCCAACTCCGCTGGGGAGAGCACCCGTTGGAAGGCGGTCCCGCCGAGCAGGAACAGGGTCACCATGGTGACCAGGGCGATCATCCCGCCCCGGGATGCGTCGCGTGGGTCGCGTACCTCCTCCGAGACGCTGAACGCGGCGTCGAAGCCCCAGTAGCAGAAGACCGCCAGGACCATTCCCTGGGCCAGCCCGGAGAGGGACGGGATGGTGAGGGGGTTGAACCAGTCGGAGCTGAAGGGGTGGGAGCCCGCGAAGAGTCCGTAGCCGCAGAAGCCGAGCAGCACCAGGTACTCGAACACCAGCAGATAGCGCTGGATACGCGCGGCCACGTCGATACCGGTGACCGCGGCGGCGGTGACACCGGCCAGGACCACCATTCCGATCAGGGTGGTCTGCAGGGTGTTGCCGGGGTCGAGGCCGAGCCCGGCGAAGGAGCGCAGTCCGGCCTCGGCGGCCAGTTGCAGCAGCACCGAGCCGGTGACGGTGGTGGTGTAGGCGAGGAAGACCACGGTGCCCACGATGTTCACCCAGCCGGACAGGAATCCCAGCCATGGGCTCAGTGAACGCCCCACCCAGACATAGCTGTTGCCGCAGTTGGGCTCGGTCCGGTTGAGCCGGGCGAAGGCCGCTGCGATGCCCAGGACGGGCAGGAAGGCCAGCAGCATGATGACCGGCAGATGCAGCCCGACCGCTCCGGCGATCAGGCCCATGCCGATGCCGATACTGGATGTCGCGGCGGTACTCGACGCGGCGATCACCACGCCGTCCACGACGCCGAGGGACTTCTCCAGGTCTGCCGCCATCGGGTCACCGCTGCTTTCGCTCGTGCCGCGGCAGGCAGCGTCTGCCTGTCAAGGAGCGGCGTCCGGTGTGTGCTCCCGGGGTACGCCGGTCACTGCCGCCGTCCGCCGGAGCCACATGGAAACGTGCGCCCCCTTACCGGGTCAACGGTGTTGACATAAGGTCGCGGCCATGACGGACGGAAGTGAACGGCAGGCCACGACCGGAGCGCGGCGGCGGCGCACCAAGCAGGGCACGGTGCTCTCGGAGGAGCTGATCGTGGAGACCGCGCTGCGGCTGATCCGGCAGCACGGCGCGGCGGCGCTCACCGTACGGCGGCTGGGTGCGGCCCTGGGGGCGGACCCCAGCGCGCTGTACCGCTACTTCCCGAACACCGACGGGCTGCTGCTGGCCGTCGCCGACGAGCTGATCGGACAGTCCTTCGCGGGCTGGGAGCCGACCGGGGACTGGCGCAAGGACCTGCGTGAGCTGGGGCTGCGGATCCACGCGGCCTACCAGAAGCATCCGCAGGCCGCGATGCTGGCGGCGCACCGGGTCACCGGGCGGCCGCACGAGACGCACGCGATCGAGTCGATCCTGGGTGTACTGCGCGACGGCGGCTTCCCGGACCCGGAAGCGGTGCGGATCTATCACAGCTTCGTCGACACGTCCCTCGCCTTCGCGGCTCTGGACGCGAGCAGTGTCGCGCTGCCACCGCGGGCGAGGGAAGCCGAGCGGCAGGTCTGGCACCGCACCTACGCCGCGCTGCCGGCCGGCACCCACCCCCATATCGCGGCGACTTCGGGCCTGCTGCTGGCGGAGATGCGGCGCACCGCCTACGCACAGAGCCTGGAGCTGCTGCTGGAGGCGGCGGCCGCACGGCTGACTCAACGGCTCGGACCGCACTGCTGACTCAACAGCTCGGACCGCACGGCTGATCCGACGCATCGGGCCACCGCACCGGTCCGGACGGCGGCCCCCGCTCTCAGCCGATGATCGAGAGCGGGTCGTCGAGCACCGGCTGCCAGGCCAACTCGGCGGCTCCCACGAGGTTGTTGTGGTCCAGCGTGCACGGCAGGATCGGTACGCCGCCGCTGCGCCCCCACAGGCTCCGGTCGGCGACGACCGCGCGCAGCCGCTCCGGGTCCGCGTCGAGCAGTTCGCGGTGGAGGCCGCCGAGGATGATGCGGTCCGGGTTCAGGATGTTCACCAGCCCGGCAAGACCGAGCCCGAGGCGGTCGACGATCTCCTGCGCGGCGACCCGTACCCCCGGGTCGTCGTACTCCGTACGGAGAATGTCGCGGGACTGCTGGAGCAGCGAGCCCTCCGGGCCCGGTGCGCGTCCCGCGGCGGTCAGGAAGGCGAGCGGGTCGGTCTCGACGTCGAGACAGCCCCGGCTTCCGCAGTAGCAGGCGCGGCCCTCGGGGTTGACCGTGACATGTCCGACCTCCAGGGCGAGCCCCGAACTCCCTGTGTGCAGACGGCCGTCGAGGACCAGCGCGCCGCCGACACCGCGGTGCCCGGTGGCCACGCAGAGCAGATGCTGTGCGCCGCGGCCCGCTCCGTGGCGGTGTTCGGCGAGTGCCGCGAGGTTGACGTCGTTGCCGGTGAAGGCGGGACCCGTGATGCCCGCCGCCCGGACCCGGTCGGCGAAGATGTCACGTACCGGCGCCCCCGCGGGCCACGCCAGGTGCAGCGGGTTGAGCGCGGTGCCCTCCGGTTCGGCGACGGCCGACGGCACGGCGAGCCCCGCCCCCACACAGCGCAGGCCGCTGTCGCGCAGCAGGGCGGCCCCCTCGTCGACGACCTCCCCGAGTACCTGCGCGGGATCGGCGGAGACCGCGACACAGCCGGGCGAGGTCATGACCGTCCGGCCGCCGAGGCCGACGAGCGCGGCGCGGAACCCGTCCGCGTGCACCTGGGCGGCGAGTACGACGGGCCCGGCGCTGTTGACCGAGAGCCGGTGCGATGGCCTGCCCTGGGAGCCCGCCGCCGCGCCGGGGCGCGAGTCGACCTGGATCAGCCCGAGGGATTCGAGCTCGGCGGCGACCGCGCCCGCCGTCGCGCGGGTGACTCCCAGCTCCGCCGTGAGCACGGCCCGGGTGGGCGCGCGGCCCGTGTGGACCAGTTCCAGCGCCGGTCCCAGCGCGCTGCGGCCACGCTCCAGCTTCGTCCGGTTGGTCGTCACCTTGCCGTTCATGGGGGCGAGTCTCCCATGGTCCCGGGCGGCCGAAGACGAACCGGCACCGCCCTTGTTCCCCGCCTGCGCTCCCCCTATCCTTCTTTTGTGCCGAATCTAAACAAAGTCGGGGCGGCTCTCTCGGGGGGCCTCGGCGAGAACAGCGCCATACCCTCCCTGCTCCGTCTGCGGATCACCCTCACCACCTTCTTCGCCCTGGACGGCTTTCTCTTCGCCGGCTGGGTGGTCCGTATCCCCGCCATCAAGCAGCAGACCGGGGCTTCCGCGAGCGCGCTCGGGCTCGCGCTGCTCGGTGTATCGGCGGGCGGCGTGATCACGATGATGCTCACGGGACGGCTGTGCCGGCGCTTCGGCAGCCATCCGGTCACCGTCGCCTGCGCGGTCCTCCTCTCCCTGAGCATCGCGCTGCCGCCGCAGATGCATTCGGCGCCGGCCCTCGGCCTGGTCCTGCTGGTCTTCGGCGGTGCGTACGGCGGTCTGAACGTCGCGATGAACAGCGCCGCCGTCGATCTCGTCGCCGCGCTGCGCCGCCCGGTGATGTCCAGCTTCCACGCCGCGTTCAGTCTCGGCGGCATGGTCGGGGCGGGCGCGGGCGGGCTCGTCGCCGGCCGGCTCCCGGCCTCGTCCCATCTGCTCGGCCTGACCGTCGTCGGCCTCCTGGTGACCCTCTTCGCCGGCCGCGACCTGCTCCGGCACCCCGTCCCGTCGGCGCCGCATACCGAGGTACGGGACACGGCGCCCCGCCGCCTCGACAGCCACAGCCGCCGACTGGTCCTGGTCTTCGGGACGATCGCCCTGTGCACCTCGTACGGCGAGGGCGCCATGGCCGACTGGAGCGCCCTGCACCTGAAACAGGATCTGCACGCGCATCCAGGGGTCGCCGCTGCCGCCTACTCGCTCTTCGCCCTGGCCATGACCGTCGGCCGGCTGACCGGCACCGCGCTTCTGGAACGTTTCGGCCGGACCCGCGCCCTCGTCGGGGGCGCCACCGTGGCGGCCGTCGGCCTCCTCGTCGGAGCGCTCGCGCCGACCACCTGGCTCGTGCTGACCGGCTTCGCGATGGCGGGGCTGGGACTCGCCAACAGCTTTCCCGTGGCGATCGCCCGGGCCGGCGCCCTGGCAGGCCCCGGCGGGGTCGCCACCGCGTCAACGCTGGGTTACGGAGGCATGCTCATCGGCCCGCCCGTGATCGGCTTCCTCGCGGACTGGCTGACGCTGCCCATCGCGCTGACCACGGTGGCGCTGCTCGCCGCGGTCGCGGCCCTGATCGGGTACGCCACCCGCAACGCTTCGGCCCCCGAGCCCGCCTGAGACTGGCACAATCGCCCGTATGGAGTCCCTGCCGGCCGGCGTACTCGTCCCGGCCCTCGACCGTGAAGGCCGTCTGCTCGCCGCCGCGGCCGCCCGGTCAGGCACGGGTGCCACCGTGCCCACCTGCCCCGGCTGGCGGGTACGGGACCTGCTCCGGCACACCGGCGCTGTGCACCGCTGGGCGACGGCCCTCGTCGCCGAGGGACACACCCGCTTCCGCAGGTCCGGCAGCGGGCCCGCGCTCGACGGGGACGAACTCCTCGACTGGTTCCAAGAAGGACACCGTGCGCTGGTGACGACGCTCACCGCCGCGCCGGACGACCTGGACTGCTGGACCTTTCTGCCCGCGCCTTCACCGCTCGCCTTCTGGGCAAGGCGGCAGGCCCATGAGACAGCCGTGCACCGGATGGACGCCGAATCGGCCCTGGGCCTCGAACCGGGCGGCCCGGCACGGAGCAGCTCGGCGCAGGGCGGCCCCGAACCGCACCCGCCGGAACCGGAGTTCGCCGCAGACGGCATCGATGAGCTGCTGTGCGCGTTCCACGCGGGCTCCAGGAGCCGGGTGCGTACGGAGCGACCGCGGGTACTCCGGGTACGGGCCACCGACACCGGGGACGTCTGGACCGTACGCCTCTCCCCTGCGCCTCCCCGCACCGAGCACACCGGCGAGGGCCCCGCCGACTGCGAGTTGAGCGGGGATGCCGCGCTGCTCTACGCGACGCTCTGGAACCGCCGTCCGCTCTCCGCGGTCTCCCTGACAGGCGACACGTCCCTGGCCCGGCTCTGGCGGGAGACCTCCGCGATCGGCTGACCGGGCGGCGTACGGCGTATCAGCTGAGGACCTCACCGGAGGATACGGAGGGCGGGGCCTCAGCCCAGCCAGCCGGGGCGTACCAGGCCCGACTCATAGGCAAGCACGACCAGTTGGGCACGGTCGCGGGCGCCGAGCTTCACCATGGCGCGGCTCACATGGGTCTTCGCGGTGAGCGGGCTGACGACGAGACGGCGGGCGATCTCGTCGTTGGAGAGGCCGATGCCGGCCAGGGCCATCACCTCACGCTCACGTTCGGTGAGCCGGCCGAGGCCGACGGCCGCGGCCGGCTCCTTGGAGCGGGCGGCGAACTCGGCGATGAGGCGGCGCGTCACTCCCGGCGAGAGCAGGGCGTCGCCGTCGACCACCGCCCTTACCGCGCGGAGCAGTTCCTCCGGCTCGGTGTCCTTGACCAGGAAACCGGAGGCCCCGGAGCGGATCGCCTCGAAGACGTACTCGTCCAGTTCGAAGGTGGTGAGCATGACCACCTTGACCTCCGCCAGCTCCGGGTCCGCGGTGATCTTCCGGGTGGCGGCCAGACCGTCGAGCAGCGGCATCCGGATGTCCATCAGCACGACGTCCGGCCGTAGTTCGCGTACGAGCGCCAGTCCCTCGGCGCCATCGGCGGCCTCCCCGGCCACCTCGATGTCCGGCTGGGCGTCGAGCAGCGCCCGGAATCCCGCTCTGACCAGGGACTGGTCGTCGGCGAGCAGGACACGGATCACGGTGACTCCTTCGGTACGGAGGGCGGAGCGGCGCGGGGAGCCGCGTCCGTAGCGGCGGCCGGTCCTGAACCTGGCGCGGCGGCACCGCCGTTGAGCGGGATGGCGGCCTCGACCCGGAACCCGCCGCCGGGGCGCGGCCCCGCGTCGACGGTGCCACCCAGCGCGGCCGCCCGCTCCCGCATGCCCACCAGGCCGTTGCCGCTGCCGCCCGCCTCGTCGTGGGTGGCGGGCCCTTCGTCCTCGATCCGCAGGACCAGCCGGTCCGAGCCGTAGTCGAGAGTGACACGGGCGGTGCGGGACCCGGAATGGCGCACCACATTGGTCAACGCCTCCTGGACGATGCGGAAGGCGGCGAGATCGGCGCCGGGCGGGAGCTCCTTCCGTACGCCCTCGGTCACGGTGTCCACCGTGAGGCCGGCGGCGGACGCCTGCTCCACCAGCTCGCCGAGCCGGTCGAGTCCCGGGGCCGGCGCCCTCGGGGCCGCGCCGGGTGCCCGCAGGGTGTCCAGCACCTGTCGCACCTCCCCCAGCGCCTCCTTGCTCGCGGCCTTGATGGTGGTCAGGGCGGTACGCGCCTGCTCGGGGTCGGAGTCCAGGAGGGCGAGCCCGACTCCGGACTGCACATTGATGACCGAGATGCTGTGGGCCAGTACGTCATGGAGTTCACGGGCGATGCGCAGCCGTTCCTCGTCGGCGCGGCGCTTCTCGGCGGCCCGGCGTTCGGCACGTTCGCGGGCCCAGCGCTCACGGCGCACCCGGGCCAGCTCGGAAGCGGCGAGGATCGCCACCACCCAGGCGGCGACCGCCAGTTCCTGCCCCCAGGGGGCGGCGTGGTCACCCGCGGGCGGCAGCCGGCGGTAGAGCCAGTGGGCGGCCAGGAGGTGTCCGGCCCACAGCATGGCGACCGCGGACCAGGCGGCGTAACGGTGACCCGCGACGATGGCGCCGAAGCAGCCGACGGCGACGGTGAGGAAGACCGGTCCGTACGGATATCCGGCGCCCAGATAGACCATCGCGCAGGCCGCGGTGGCGAAGGCGGTGACGACCGGGTACTTGAGGCGGAGCAGCAGGAACGCCTGTCCTGCCACGAGGAGCAGCCGGGCCCAGACGTCGAGCGGGGCACGGTAGCCGGCCTGCCCGTGGGCGGCGATGCTCGTCCCCACCAGGACGATCACGGTGAGGAGCAGCGTGGAGCGCCAGGGCAGCCGGTCCGCGGGCGCCCCTTCCCACGGCGGCTGCCATCGGCCACCCGGGCCGCCCCGCTGCCACTCCCGGCGGCCCATGCCTCGTCCGTCACGTCCGGCACGGGACCGTCCGCCACGCCCGCCGCGCCTCCGTGCCGGACGGTCGCGGCCGGACCTGCCGTGAGGCCACGACGGTCCGCCCCTCAGGGGTCCGCGTCGCTCGTCGGTGCCCGGCTCGTCCATGGAAGCAACGCTAGACCGGCGGAGGTGCCCCGGACGTCAGCCCGGCGTGGCGGTCACGTCTACTCCCTGCGGAGTAGACCGACGGAGTCGGCGAGGTTCTCGGCTGCCTGATCGAAGAAGGCATCATGGTCCGTCACCACCCGGTTGAACTGGCCGAAGACCTCGAAGAGGATCAGCCCGAAGAGCTGCGCCCAGGCCGCGGTGAGTGCGAGGGCCGCGGCGGGTGGGAGGTCCGGGGCGATCTCCGCCGCGAGGCGCTCGGCCTCGGGCCGCAGCGCGGGGGGCACCGGCGGGAGCGCGAGGCCGTCGCCGCGGTATGCCTCGGCCGCGATGGAGATCAGGACGAGGGCGACCCTGGACGCGGGGCCGATGGTGTCGCTGGGCGCGGTGTATCCGGGAACCGGGGAGCCGTAGATCAGGGCGCACTCGTGCGGGTGGGTGAGGGCCCAGCCGCGTACCGCCGCGCAGACGGTGACCCAGCGGACACGGGCGGAGACCTGGCCGGCTCCGGCGAGTGCCGCCTCCGCCGTGTCGCCGGCCGCGTCGTAGGCGTCGATGATCAGAGCGGTGAGGAGGTCATCACGGCTCGGGAAGTACCGGTAGAGAGCGGAGGAGACCATGCCCAGTTCGCGGGCGACCGCGCGCAGGGAGAGTTTCGCTGCGCCCTGGTCGGCGAGCTGTCTGCGCGCCTCGTCCTTGATGGCCGTGGTGATCTCGGTGCGGGCTCGTTCTCTGGCTCCTCGGACAGCACTCATGGCGGCCAGTCTGCCAGATTCCAGATCACTGACCAACAATGAGAGCAGTGCTCTTGCTTTGGATCGGCAACCAGAGGCACACTGCTCACGAACGAGAGCAGTGCTCACACTTCGCTGAGGGAGAACCCGATGACCACGTACGTCAGACAGCCCGGCTGGTTCACGGTCAAGGTGCTCAACAGGACGGTCGCCTGGCTGACCAGACGCGGGGTCAGCGTCTGGGGATCGCGCATTCTCGCGGTGCGCGGACGGAAGAGCGGCCAGTGGCGTCGCACCCCGGTCAACCCGCTGACGCTGGACAGCGGGGAGTATCTGGTCGCCGCGCGCGGCCACGTCCAGTGGACCCGCAACATGCGCGCGGCAGGCGGCGGCGAGCTGCTGCTCGGCCGCAGATCACAGCCCTTCCACGCGGTCGAGGTCCCGGACGAGGAGAAGCCGGAGATCCTCCGCGCCTATCTGAAGCGCTGGAAGATGGAGGTCGGCGCCTTCTTCGACGGGGTCGGCCCCGACTCGCCCGCGGCGGAACTCAGCCGGATCGCCCCGGACCACCCGGTCTTCCGCATCACCGCGTCGCAGTGAGATCCGCGTCTGGAGGGCGGGCATCCGGCGCGGGCCTGCTGTCGGTCCTGACGCCGGTTCCAGGCAGCGAGTCGGCGCGGCGGGTACGGCTGCTGTCCGACTGGGCCGATGGGCGTCCGTCGCCGGCTGCGTCGGAGGGGATGGGCTGAGCGTCTGCCCTCTGTCCCGAGCCGTGGTGCTTCCCGGGGCAGGTCAGGAGCGGGCGGGGTCTTCGTTGTGGGTTTGTTCGTGGTCGGTGGCGGTCCAGGAGGCGAGCAGGCGCAGTGCGTCGTGGTCGGGTGTGCCGGGCTCGACGCTGTAGGCGGTCAGGGTGAGGCCGGGGTGTGCGGGCAGTTCCATGGCGTCGAAGTCGAGGGTGATCCTGCCAATGGCCGGGTGGCGGAAGGACTTGCGGCCGGTGTGGTGGAGGCGCACGTTGTGCTTGGCCCAGGCGGTGCGGAACTCTTCGCTGCGGGTGACGAGTTCGCCGATCAGTCCGGTCAGCTCGGTATTGCCCGGGGCCCGGCCGGCTTCGGTGCGCAGGAGGGCGACGGTGGTGTTGACGGAGGCGTTCCAGTCGGGGAAGAAGTCGCGGCTGGTGGGGTCGAGGAACTGGAAGCGTGCGATGTTGACCGGACGGGTTCGGCCGGTGAACAGGGGGGCGTAGAGGGCGCGCCCGAGCGGGTTCACAGCCAGGATGTCGAGGCGTCCGTTGCGGATGAAGGCCGGAGCATCGGTCATGGAGTCCAGGACGCGGGTGAGGCTGGCCGGGACGGACGTTCCGGGCTTGCGGGCGGCGCGGCGTGGTCCGCGGTGGCGCTGGGCGGCGGCCAGATCGTGCAGGTGGGCGCGTTCGGCTTCGTCGAGCTGCAGGGCCCGGCAGACGGCGTCGAGGACTTCTTCGGAGGCGCCGGCGAGCTGGCCGCGTTCCAGGCGGGCGTAGTAGTCGATGCTGACGCCGGCCAGCAGGGCGACCTCTTCGCGGCGTAGTCCGGGCACCCGGCGGTTGCCGCCCGCGATGGCCGGCAGGCCGGCCTGCTGCGGAGTGATCTTGGCGCGGCGGGTGGCGAGAAACTCGCGGATCTCGTGGGTGGTGTCCATATTTGCCAGGCTAAGCGCGGTGGGGCAGAGCTGGGGGGTTCTGTCAGTACACGTATCAGCAGTGCCTTCCGCACGGCTGTGAGCTGCTGTTTCCTCGTTGGTGGCAGCGGATGAGGTCCGAGCCCGCAGGTGGTGGGAACCCGTCTGCGGGTGCCGCCGGGCCCGGCAGGGCCGACGGTAGGAAGTACCGCATCCCTATGTTCGGATCACCACAGGGAGTCGTCCATGGCGAAGCAGTCCGCACCGCAGGAACTGGCCGGTATCGCGCCGAAGCTGGTCGAGATCACCAACGAGGTGCTGTTCGCAGACGTGTGGGAGCGGCCCGGCTTGTCGCCGCGGGACCGCAGCCTGGTCACCGTCAGCGTGCTGGCCGCCCTGTACCGCAGCGAGCAGCTGCCGTACCACCTGGGCGTGGCCCTGGACCACGGGCTGACCGTGGAGGAGCTGTCCGAGGCGATCACACACCTGGCTTTCTACGCCGGGTGGCCCAACGGCATGACCGCGATCACCCTGCTGAAGAAGATCGCCGACGAGCGTTCCGCCTGACCAGGGGCGTGCGTAGCGCAGGCGGTGCCCCGCATGGTCAGCGGGGCGTGCGTGCCGAATCAACGGAAAGGAACGAGATGGCTTTCAACGGATTTGATCAGATGTTCCCCCTCGGGGAGAAGAACGACGCCTTCGCGCAGTACTTCATAGGCCAGAGCTACCTGGCTCCGCTCGCCTCGGGGAGCGTGCCCGTCAGCAACGTCTCCTTCGAGCCCGGCTGCCGGAACAACTGGCACATCCATCACGGCACGGGCGGCGGCGGGGAGCAGATCTTGCTGTGCACGGCAGGCAGCGGCTGGTACCAGGCGGAGGGTGAGGGTCCGGTCAGCATGGAGCCGGGAGCGGTGGTCCGTGTCCCGGCGGGCACGAAGCACTGGCACGGCGCGAAGGCCGACTCGTGGTTCTCCCACGTCGCCTTCATCACCCCGGGTGAAGGCGTCAGCAACGAATGGCTCGAACCCGTCACCGACGAGGCGTACGGGCAGCTGCCGAAGAACGGAGCGAGCACATGACCGTCCTGGAAGAGACCTACACGCTGGCAGGCGGCGCCGAGATTCCGAGGCTGGGACTCGGCACCTGGTTCATCGACGATGACCGGGCGGCCGACGCGGTCCGCGCGGCCGTTCAGATCGGCTACCGCAACATCGACACCGCGCAGGCGTACGGCAACGAGCACGGGGTGGGCGAAGGTGTGCGCACCTCGGGGGTGCCTCGCGAGGAGCTGTTCGTCTCGACCAAGCTCGCCGCGGAGATCAAGGACTACGACCAGGCGCTCGCCGCGGTCGACGGCTCTCTGGAGAAGCTGGGACTGGAGAGCGTCGACCTGATGCTGATTCACAGCCCGCAGCCGTGGGACGACTTCCGCGGCGGCGACTACGCCCAGGGCAACCGCGAGGCATGGCGTGCCCTGGAGGACGCCCACCGGGTCGGCAAGATCCGGTCGATCGGCGTCTCCAACTTCCAGCAGCACGACCTGGAGAACATCCTGCAGGGTGCGAGCGTCGTCCCGCACGTGAACCAGCTGCTCGTGCACGCGGGCAACACCCCCTCCGACCTGCTGGCCTACTGCGAGAGCAAGCAGATCCTCGTCGAGGCGTACTCGCCGATCGCCCACGGCACGATCCTGAAGAACGCCGAGATCCAGGCGATGGCGGAGAGGTACGGCGTGTCCGTCCCCCAGCTGTGCATCCGCTACACCCTGCAACTGGGCACGGTGTCGCTGCCCAAGACGGCCAACCCCGAGCACATGCGCTCCAACGCCGAGGTCGACTTCGAGATCTCCGGCGCCGACATGGACATCCTGCGAGACCTGCGCGACGTGGACTACGGCGAGCACAGCGCCTTCCCCGTCTACAGCGGCAAGTGACGCCGGACGCTACCGCGCCGAGTACGGCCGCTGCACCGGCTACGTCGAACCCGTGACCGCCGAGCAGCCCGCGCCACCACCCCGCGCGCGGCCCCGCGGACCTGACCCGGATCAGTCACTCGCGCGCACACCGGACGGCCCGAGATCCACACTCGGTACCCGGCCCGGTCGGCCAGCAGTCGCCTAGTCGACAGGGCTGGCCTTCCGGCCCGCTTCCTCGCCGCTGTCCTCGGCCGCCTCGTCCTGCGGGTCCGCGTCCGGCGCCCGCCCCGCCGACCGGCCGGCTTCCTTGCGGTCCAGCACCCCGAGTGCCCGCTGCGCCAGCGGATGCGTACGCACCAGCTCGCCCAGCGACGTCGAACCGCGGGTGATCCCGGCGAACGCCTTCCAGGCCGGGCGGAATCCGGTGATCGCCGCGTGCAGCACCATCGGACGGCGCTCGAACACCTTGAGCATCCGGCGCCCGACCGCCATCTCCACACCGAGACCGGCCTTGATGGCGAAAGCGTAGTTCAGCGCCTGACGGCGGGCGTCCACCGCGTCGTGCGCCTCGGCGACCCGGACCGCCCACTCCCCCGCGAGCCTGCCCGAGCGCAGCGCGAACGAGATGCCCTCACGTGTCCACGGCTCCAGCAGCCCGGCCGCGTCCCCGCACACCAGCACCCGGCCGCGGGACAGCGGTGAGTCCTCGCTGCGGCACCGGGTGAGATGGCCGGAGGAGACCGACGGCTCGAAACCGGCCAGCCCCTGCCGGGCGATGAAGTCCTCCAGATACCGCTTGGTGGCCGCGCCCTCACCGCGCGCCGAGATCACGCCGACCGTGAGGGTGTCGCCCTTGGGGAACACCCAGGCGTAACTCCCCGGGATGGGACCCCAGTCGATGAGTACGCGTCCTGACCAGTCCTCGGCGACCGTCGGCGGGACCGGGATCTCGGCCTCAAGGCCGAGGTCCACCTGGTCCATCTTCACCCCGACATGGGCCCCTATCCGGCCGGCGCTGCCGTCGGCGCCGACGACCGCACGTGCCAGCACCGTCTCGCCGTCGGCCAGGACGACCGCGACCGTGCGCCGGTCGGGCACCGCGGATCCGTGCTGCTCCACGCGGAAGACCGCGACCCCGGTGCGGACCTCGGCGCCCGCCTTCTGCGCCTCCTCGACCAGCCCCTGGTCGAACTCGGGGCGGTTGATGAGCCCGAAGAGCATCTGCTTGGACTTCCGGGTGCGGGTCATCCTGCCGTTCATCGAGAACGTCACCGCGTACACCCGGTCGCGCAGCGGCAGTTCGAATCCCGGCGGCAGGGAGTCGCGCGACGGGCCGATGATGCCTCCGCCGCAGGTCTTGTAGCGCGGCAACTCGGCCTTCTCCAGGAGGAGAACCCTCCGCCCGGCCACCGCCGCGGCATAGGCCGCCGAGGCCCCCGCCGGACCCGCGCCGACCACCACCACATCCCATACCGGCCGGTCGTGCTCCGTGCTCGCGTCTGCGTTCTCGCTGCTCACGATGTGTTGCTGCTCCTGATCCGACCAGTGGCCCGTGCTTGTCGACGGCATACTACGGCGCGCTGCCGGCCGCTCCCGCTGTGGGAGGATCGGTCAGCCCGCAAACGAACGCATGTGTGCACACACGCACACGTACTTCAACGTCGCACCCACGAGGAGCGTGCCCATGACCGCGAATCCGATTGCCGAGACCGTCGCCTCGCTGATGCCCCGCGCGCGGGCGGAGCTGACCGAGCTGGTGGCCTTCCAGTCGGTCGCGGACCCCGCGGTCTTCCCCCGGAGCGAGTGCGAGGGCGCGGCGGAGTGGGTCGCCGGGGCGCTGCGTACCGAGGGCTTCCAGGACGTCGCGCTCCTCGACACCCCCGACGGCTCCCAGTCCGTCTACGGTCTCCTGCCCGGCCCCGAGGGCGCGCCCACCGTGCTGCTGTACGCGCACTACGACGTCCAGCCGCCGCTCGGCGAGGACGCCTGGCTCTCCCCGCCGTTCGAGCTGACCGAGCGGAATGGCCGGTGGTACGGGCGCGGGGCGGCCGACTGCAAGGGCGGGTTCATCATGCACCTGCTCGCGCTGCGCGCCCTCAAGGCGAACGGCGGCGTCCCGGTCTCGGTGAAGGTGATCGCCGAGGGCTCCGAGGAGCAGGGCACCGGTGGTCTCGAACGGTACGCCGAGGCGCACCCCGAACTGCTCACGGCCGACGCCGTCGTCATCGGCGACACGGGCAACTTCCGCGTCGGCCTGCCGACCGTCACCGCCACACTGCGCGGGATGACGATGCTCCGGGTCCAGCTGGACACCCTCGAAGGCAATCTGCACTCCGGCCAGTTCGGCGGCGCGGCCCCCGACGCGCTCGCCGCGCTGATCCGGCTGCTGGACTCGCTGCGCGCCGATGACGGCTCGACGACGGTCGACGGTCTCGCGGCGGACGCCGAGTGGGACGGACTCCAGTACCCGGAGGACGAGTTCCGCCAGGACGCGAAGGTGCTCGACGGTGTGGAGCTGATCGGCGGCGGCACGGTGGCGGACCGGGTCTGGGCGCGCCCCGCCGTCACCGTCATCGGCATCGACTGCCCGGCCGTGGTGGGCTCGACGCCGTCGGTGCAGGCGAGCGCGCGGGCCCAGGTCAGCCTGCGGGTGCCGCCGGGCTCCGACGCGGCCGAGGCGACGGAGCTGCTGACCGCGCATCTGAAGGCGCACACCCCGTGGGGTGCGCGGCTCACGGTGGAGCAGGTCGGCCAGGGCCAGCCGTTCCGCGCCGACACCAGCAGTCCCGCGTACACCTCGATGGCCGAGGCGATGCGGGTGGCGTACCCGGGCGAGGAGATGCAGTCGGCGGGCATGGGCGGCTCGATCCCGCTCTGCAACACACTGGCCACGCTCTACCCGCAGGCCGAGATCCTGCTGATCGGGCTGAGCGAGCCGGAGGCGCAGATCCACGCCGTCAACGAGAGCGTCTCCCCGGAAGAGCTGGAGCGGCTCTCCGTCGCCGAGGCGCACTTCCTCGTCAACTACGCGCGTTCACAGCAGACGCAGTAGGCGTATCAGGCACAGCAGGAGCAGAAGGCACAGCGCGCGCAGCAGGCGTGCCTCTGCGCGCATCAGCCCACCGGCACCCCGGCCTCCAGATTGAGCACGGCTGAGCGCTCCCGTGCGCGCAGCGCCCAGCGCAGCCGCTGGTAGCGGTGGGGAGGCAGCAGATGCGCCGCCTCCTGTTCGCTGACGAAGCGCCAGCCGCGCAGTTCGGAGCCGGGCAGCAGCAGCTGCCCGGCCTCCGTGCTGTCGAGCCGGCCGCCGTCGAAGAGGAGCCGCAGACCGCCGTAGCCGGGGGGCCTCGGCGGTTCCCAGTCGACCACCAGGAGGCTCGGTACCCGGGTGAGGTGTATCCCTATCTCCTCGGCCACCTCGCGGATGCCCGCCTGCGCCGGGGCCTCACCGTTCTCGACCACCCCGCCGGGGAACTCCCAGCCCGGCTTGTACGTCGGGTCGACGAGCAGCACCCTGTCCTGCTCGTCGAAGAGGAGGACACCCGCGGCGAGCGTCTCGGATGCCGGTTCCGGGGTTTGGACGATCTCGCAGGCCGTGGCGGTCCCGGAGCGCAGCGCGGCGGCGACCTGCTCGGCGGTCCCGGCCGGTGACAGCGCGGTGGTGTCGACGGTGTGGGCGTCGGCGGTGAGCCAGCCGAGCGCCGTCCGGTACGGCTCGATGTGGTCGTAGGCCCACTGCCGGACGCGTTCGCTGCCTTCCGGGTCGCCCGGCAGTTCCTCGCGTCGGCCGATCCGTTCGCGCAGGATCGTTTCCTCCGTTGCCAGGAGCACATGACAGACCGGGATCCGGCGGGAGGCCAGCCCCCCGAATATCTCATCCCGGTACTCCTGGTTCAGCAGGGTCATCGGCACCACGAGCACCCCGCCGACATCGGCGAGGAGCGCGGCCGCCGTGTCGACCACCATGCGCCGCCAGACCGGCAGGTCCTGGTAGTCGCTGACCTCGTCCAGCCTCTTCTGCGGCAGCAGCAGACGCAGTGCCCCGCCGAGCACCTCGGGGTCGTAGAAGGTGCTGTTCGGGATCAGATCGATCAGTTCCCGCGCAGTGCTCGTCTTGCCCGAACCGAACGCACCGTTGATCCAGACGATCACAGTTCCCCCTCTTCCGGCCTAGGGTCATTCCGCAACACCCTGCCACGGAAACCCGGTTGGGCGGCATGGTGCATCGGCCCGGCGATTCGCCGTACGGCCCCCGCCGGGGCCCTGGTCCCGGGCGGGGGCGGACAGCAGAGATGCCCAGGGCGGGCCCCGGGCATCTCCGTGCCGGCGGCCTGTGCCGCCCGCGGGTCAGCGGTTGAAGGACGATCCCAGCAGGGCGTTCGCCGGGTCGGTCCCGAGGGTGCCCGCGCCGAAGGTGATCGAACCGGTGCCTGTCGTGCCCGCGGCGCTGCCCGGCAGGACCCAGACGGATCCGGCGTCGTCGTTCTCGCCGGGCGAGCCGACCACGAGCTCGGAGCGGCCGTCGCCGTTGGCGTCCACCAGCGATGTCGCCGCGCCGAAGGCGTCATTGGGCTCCGCGGCGCCCTCGACGTCCGGGGTGTCCTGGTTGTACGCCTTGGAGCCGGTGCCGGTGGGGCCGGTCGCGCTGCCGGGCAGGACGATCACCTGTCCGGCCTTCGCCTTGGTGCCGAGGGCCTCACCGGGGAGGCCGACGGCGATGTCGCCGTAACCGTCGCCGTTGGTGTCGCCGACGGAGACCGCCGCGCCGAACTTGTCGTACTCCTCGGAGGCTCCGGGGACTCCCGGGCTGTCCTGGCTGAAGGCCTTGGCCTTGGTGCCCTGGGGTCCGGATGCGCCGCCCGGGATGTACATGATCATGCCGCCCTTGGCGAGCGGCAGGTTCAGGTCGCTGTCGTAACCCTCGATCGGACGACCGACAACGATGTCGGCGTAGCCGTCGTGGTTCACGTCGCCCGTGGTGACGGACTCACCGCCCTGGACCCGCTCGCCCTTGGCGTCCTCGACGGTCTTCGGCGCGCCGAGGCCGTTCGCCGTACCCGGCAGGAAGCGCACCCGGCGGGCGTCGTACTCGTCACCGTCGTGAATGGTGCCGACCAGGTCGGTGACGCCGTCACCGGTGATGTCGCCTGCCGCGATGTCGAGGTACCGGATGTCCTCGGTGTCGCGGACGACGGAGGTGCTCTTGGCCGATCCGTCCCGCTTGAACGGGCCGGAGAACACCCGCAGGTGCTGGTTGCCCGCGACGGTCACCACGTCCTGGCCGCCGTCGCCGTTGAAGTCGCCGACCGCCAGCCTGTCGCCGATGCCCCCGGTGTCGGTGTCGCCCTTGGCGAGCACCGCACCGCCCGAGAGGCCGGTGGCGCTCCCCCAGAGCACGGTGAGGGTGCCGAGCTTTCCGACGCCCGCGTCCTCCTTCGACGCACCCACGACGAGGTCCGTGTAGCCGTCGCCGTCGAGGTCGGCGGAGGCGATGGCGCTGCCGAAGGCGTCGCCCGACTCGGCCGAGTCGGGAACACCCGCGGAGTTCTGGTTGACGACCTGCTTGGAGGCCTTGTTCACACCGGACTTGGAGCCGTACATCACCCCGACGTATCCGGCGCCCTTCTTGCCGTCGACCGTGGCCGACGGTGCGGTGAAGGCGGTGTCGGCGTACCCGTCGCCGTTGAAGTCGGCCTTCTTGGCGGTACCGGCAGCCGGTGCGGCGTGCGTGGATCCTATGGACGACGGGGGCGTGGCTTGGGCTGCGGGCACCGCGACAGCGGCGGACACCACTGCCACAGCGATGGCCACACCTGCGCCCAGGGCTCGGGATTGCACACGAACTCCGATCATTTGGAAAGTGGTTCACCTCCCCTGACACACCAGAGCCCGGGATGGTTGCACCCGCCAATACTTTTACTTTGCCGGAGCATTCCGGTCCGCAGGGGACCGCTTGACCCTGCCCCGACGTCGGGGAGCACACCGGGCGCCTCGCCCTCCCCGTAACGTCCGCTACCGCGGGCTCACTTGGTGGAACCGAGTGTCAGTCCGGCGATGAAGTGCCGCTGCAGCAGCAGGAAGACCACGAGGGTGGGCAGGGCCACGATCACCGAACCGGCCGCCAGCAGGTTGTAGTCCGTGAAGAACTGTCCCCTGAGGTTGTTCAGCGCCGAGGTGATCGGCAGTTTGTCCCCGTCCGACATGAAGACCAGCGCCCACAGGAAGTCGTTGTACATCCAGGTGAACTCAAGGGTGCACAGCGCCGCGATGGCGGGGCGGCAGAGCGGCAGCGTGATCCGCCAGAACTGGGTCCACACCCCCGCGCCGTCGACGATCGCCGCCTCCAGGATCTCCTGCGGCAGGGTCCGCATGAAGTTCGCGAGGACGAAGACGCAGAAGCCGATCTGGAACCCGATCTGGACCAGGACGACCGCCCAGTACGAGTCGAACATCGTCATCGAGTCGGACATCCAGTACGGCAGCGGGATCCGGTTGAAGACGACGTACAGCGGGGTGACGATCACCTGCTGCGGCAGCAGGTTGCCCGCTGTGAAGAGCATGAGCAGGACGGTGCCCCCGCGCAGCCTGATCCTGGACACCGCGAAGGCGACGAACGAGGCGAGGAAGAGCGTGACGACGACCCCGGGCACGGCGATGATCAGGGTGTTGACGAAGTACTTCGTCATCCCCGAGTCGCTGAACGCCTGTCGGTAGTAGTCGAAGGAGAGATGGCGCGGCAGGGAGAAGTACCCGTACTTGGAGGTCTCGTCGTACGGCCTGAGCGAGGCGTAGACCGCGAGGAGCAGGGGCGCGAGGAAGGCGACCGATACGCCCGCCAGGAAGACGTGCAGCCCGATCCGGCCGGGGCGCGTCCCCCGCCGGCGGGCGGCGGGCGGCGCTGCCGGGACCGCGGTGGGCGGCGGAGCGGTGTCGACGGTCATCGGGACTTCTCTCCTCGGATCTCCTGCACCAGATACGTCACGACGAAGCCCATGGAGACGGCCAGCAGCACCACGGCGATGGCCGAGCCGAAGCCGATCCTGCTGGCCTCGCCGATGATGTTGTCGGTGACGAGCACCGAGAGCACTTCCAGGCCGTTGCGGCCGTGGTTGACCGCGTAGACGATGTCGAAGGCGCGCAGCGACTCGATGACGGTGATGACACCGACGATGACGTTGACCGGCCGCAGGGTCGGGAGGACGACCCGGAAAAAGGTCTGTGCCTCGCTCGCGCCGTCGATGGCCGCCGCCTCCTTGAGCGAGGGGTCCACGGCCTTCAGCCCGGCCAGATAGAGGATCATCACGTATCCGGTGTGCCGCCAGGCGGCGGCAAGCAGGATCATCCAGATGTTGAGCTTCGGGTCGCCCAGCCAGTCGGTGGGGTTTCCGGTGTTGCCGATGACGGCGTTGAGCACGCCCTGGTCGCGGGAGAAGATCAGCTGGGCGATGAAGCCGACGACCGCGAGCGAGAGCACCACCGGCATGTAGAGCGTCGACTGGTAGAAGCGGCTGAAGCGCACACCCCGGTCGATCAGTACGGCGAGCAGCAGCCCGAACGGCACCGCGACGAGACCGAGGAAGCCCAGCCACAGCAGGTTGTGCCGGACGGCGGGCCAGAAGGGCGGGTAGTTGGTGAAGAGGTTGGTGTAGTTCTGCGTCCCCACCCACTTGAGGGGTCCGACGCCGTCCCAGCTGGTGAAGGAGAGCACGACGGACGCGAGCGTCGGCCCCCATACGATGGCGATGTCGAGCAGGACGGGTATGCCCAGCAGCAGCCCGAGAACGACGAGGTCGCGCCGCGTGAAGCGGCGGCGGCCTCGTCGTGCGGAGCGCCGCGCGGTGTTGAGCGCCACGGTCTGTACTCCAGGGGGCTGTTCACTCGGAAGCGAAGATGGTCTTCTTCTGCCGCTCGATGTCGTTGCAGAGTCCGTCGACATCGTTCGGGGTGGAGATGAACTTCTGGATGGCCGGGATCATCACCGTCGACGCGAAGTCCGGGCGGGTGTCACGGTCCATGAACTGCGAGATCTGCTTCGCCCCGGATATCAGCTCGGCGGACTTCTTCTGCAGCGCGGTGTACTTCGACAGGTCGGCCCCGCTGTTGACCGCGATGTTGTTGGGGTCGCCGGCCAGGTAGATGTCCTCGGCCTTCGGCGTGGCCAGCCACCTGAGCAGGTCCTTGGCGCTCTCCATGGACTTCTTGTTCTTGAGTTCCTTGGACTTCTTCGCCAGCAGGAAGCCGTCGATGGGCGCCTCGACGGCGTCCTGGCCGTGCTCCGGGTTGATCTCGGGGAAAGCGAAGAAGTCGATGTCGGAGCGCTCGGCGGCGGGGAACTGCTGGCCGGGGTGGGGCATCCCGAGGACCACCATCCCGATCTCGCGCTTCTGGAGGCTCTGCCCTGTCTCCTGCCAGGTACGGCCGTTGGCGCCGGGCTGGCAGTACGGGAGCAGGCGCCGCCAGGTGTCGAAGACGTCCTTGACCCGCTTGTCGGTCCACGCCTCCTCACCCGCCATCAGGGACTTGTGGAAGTCATAGCCGTTGGTGCGCATATTGATGTAGTCGAAGGTGCCCATCGCGGGCCACCCGTCCTTGTCGCAGAAACCGATGGGGACGAGCTTGTCCTTCTTCATCTGCTTGGCGAGTGCGAGGTACTCGTCGAGCGTCTTCGGGGCCTGGTAGCCGTACTTGGTGAAAAGGCTCCGCCGGTGGAAGACCGCCCACGGATAGTAGTAATAGGGCGTGAAGTACTGCTTTCCGTCCGCCCCCGTCGACTGTGCCTTCAGCGCGGGCGTGAAGCCCTTGTACTCCTGCCAGAGGTCGCTGATGTCGTACAGCAGGCCCTTCTTGGCGAAGTACTGCATCCGGTTTCCCGCGAACCACATGAAGACTTCGTCGGGATTGCTCTGCAGATAGCGGTTGATGTTCTCCTGGAAGCTGTTGTGGTCAACGGTGTTGACCTTGATCTTCCGGCCTTCCTTGGACTGCTTCTCATAGGCGGCGAAGGCATGCGCGAAGGCCTTCTCCGGTACCGCGTCCGAGGAGTTCGATCCCAGTTTGATGGTCTTGGAGTCGCCGCCCGGCCCGCTGCTGCAGGCGGTCAGGAGCGAGGGCAGCGCCACAGCGCCTGCGCCGACGGCCGCGCCACGCAGAAGATTCCGCCGGGACATCCGATGTCCAGCCACACTTCCGGGCACGACAGAACCGTTGTACGAAGACTGCGCCATGTCCCCCTCCTCCAGGGTGAAACTCAACACAACCGAACGCGAGGATTGGATCTCACTCCCAAGTGACGTGCCAGTCAAGGGTTTTAGCGAGATAGCGAACAACCGTTACCGCGCCTCTTCCAACAGACTCAAACAAGCCCTACCGTAAACGCTCGCTATGACGCGTACATGAAGTCATCCGATCACGGTCCCGTACGGAGGCACGTAACGATGCGTCACCTTCACCTCAGTCACTCCCGTCCCAAGCGTCGAAGAATCCTCGGAGCACTGGTCACCGCGGTGCTCTGCGCCGGCGGACTCGCCACACCCGCCGCGGCGGGAACCGCACCGCGAGCCGTGACACCGAAGGCCGACAACGGCCTGGCGCTCACACCTCCGATGGGTTTCAACAACTGGAACTCCACCCACTGCCGCGCGGACTTCAACGAGGCGATGGTCGAGGGCATCGCCGACCTCTTCGTGAGCAAGGGACTCAAGGCCGCCGGGTACCAGTACGTGAACCTCGACGACTGCTGGGCGCTCCCCCAGCGGAACGACGAGGGGAAGCTGGTGCCGGATCCGGTGCGCTTCCCCCACGGCATCAAGGCCGTCGCCGACTACGTCCACTCCAAGGGGCTCAAGCTCGGCATCTACACGAGCGCGGGCACCAGGACCTGCGACAGCACCGGGCTGCCCGGAGCCCTGGGCCACGAGGTCAGCGACGCGCGGCAGTTCGCCGACTGGGGCGTCGACTACCTCAAGTACGACAACTGCAACAACCAGGGCGTGGACGCCGTGCAGCGCTACACGGCCATGCGCGACGCCCTCGCCGCCACCGGCCGCCCCATCGTCTACAGCATCTGCGAGTGGGGCTCCAACAAGCCCTGGGAGTGGGCCGGTGATCTCGGGAACCTCTGGCGTACGACCGGTGACATCAGCGACAGCTGGGCCTCGATGCTCTCCATCATCAAGCAGAACCTGCCGCTCGCCGCGGCCGCGGGCCCGGGGCACTGGAACGACCCGGACATGCTGGAGGTCGGCAACGGCGGGATGACGGACACCGAGTACCGCACGCACTTCTCGATGTGGTCGGTCATGGCGGCGCCGCTGCTGATCGGCACCGATCTGCGCAAGGCGTCGGACGAGACCTACGGCATCGTGACCAACAAGGAGGTCATCGCCGTCGACCAGGACCCGCTCGGCCGGCAGGGCACCGTGCTCTCGTCCGACGGCGGGCGCTGGGTGGTCAGCAAGGAGATGAAGGACGGCAGCCGCGCCGTGGCGCTCTTCAACGAGACGGACAGCCCGCAGCGCATCTCCACCACGGCCACCGCCTCCGGGCTCCCGAAGGCCGCCGCCTACACCGAGCGGGACCTGTGGCAGCACCGGACGTACAGCACCGCGGGGACCCTCGCCGCCACCGTGCCGGCGCACGGCACGGTGCTGCTGCGGGTCGCCGCCGACCGCAGGTGGACCGCGTACCCGCCCGCCGTCGACACCGGCATCAGCGGACCGCTGACCGCCGAGGCGGGCAAGGCCACCGCGGTGACCACCACCGTCACCGACCTGGGCCGTCTCCCGGCGCTCCGGGTGAGCGCCTCGCTCACCGGGCCGGCCGGCTGGCGGGTACGGGCCCTCTCCGGGGCCTCGGCGCCCGTCCTGGCGGCCGGGAGGTCGTTGCGTACCTCCTGGCGGGTCACCGCCCCCGCGGGGACGCCTACGGGCGCCTACGAGCTGCAGCTGGCCTCGGAGTACCGCTCACCCGCCGGTGAACCCGTGAAGTCCCGGCAGTCCGTCCCGGTGCATGTCGTCGTGGCACCGCCCGCCGGGGACTCCTATCTCAGCGATCTGCCGGAGATGTCGTCCGCCAACGGCTGGGGCCCGGTGGAGAAGGACACCAGCAACGGTGAGGACCGGGCCGGCGACGGCAACCCGATCACGGTCGGCGGGACCGTGTACGCCAAGGGGCTCGGGGTGCACGCGCCGAGCGCCGTCGAGTACTACACGGGCGGCGCCTGTTCCCGGGTGAGCGCCCAGGTGGGGGTCGACGACGAGAAGGGGGCGAAGGGCACGGTCACCTTCGAGATCTGGGCCGACGGCAGGAAGGCCGCATCGACCGGCGTCCTCACCAACGACATGCCGGCGCAACCGCTCTCGGCCGATGTGAGCGGCGCACGGACCGTACGTCTGGTGGTGACCGACGGCGGGGACGGGAACGACTCCGACCACGCCGACTGGGCCGCGGCGCGGCTCAGCTGCTGACCCCGGCTCAGCCGCCGACGGCCGCCGCCGCCCCGTCCGGTTCGCCGAGCGAGGCGGCGGCGGCCGCGCCGACCAGCCCGGCGTCGTTGCCCATGAGCGCGGGCGCCACCTTCAGCTGCTGTACGAAGGAGAGCGTGGCGTACTCCCGCAGGGCGCGGCGCAGCGGGTCGAACAGCACATCGCCCGCGCCCGCCACTCCCCCGCCGATCACCGCGATGTCGATCTCGACCAGGGTCGCGGTGGCGGCGATCCCGGCGGCGAGCGCCTGGGCGGCGCGCTCGAAGGACGCGACAGCGGTGGGGTCGCCCGCGCGCGCCGACGCGGCGACCGCCGCCGCGGTCGTGTCACCGTCGGGGCCCGGCCGCCAGCCGCCGGCCAGCGCCCGGCGGGCGATGTTCGGGCCGCTCGCGATGCGCTCCACACAGCCGCGCGAACCGCACGGGCAGGCGTCGCCGTCCAGATCGACGCTGATGTGGCCGATGTGCCCGGCGTTGCCGCTGGGGCCGGCGCGCAGGGTGCCGCCCAGGACCAGACCGCCGCCCACACCGGTGGAGACGACCATGCACAGCGCGTTGTCATAGCCGCGGGCCGCGCCCTGCCAGTGCTCGGCCGCGGTCATCGCGACGCCGTCCCCGACGAGCGTGACGGGCAGACCGCCCACCGCTTCGCGCACCCGGTCGACGAGCGGGTAGTCGCGCCAGCCGGGCACATTGACCGGGCTGACGGTGCCCGCGGACGCGTCCACCGGCCCGGCGCTGCCGATCCCGACGGCGGTCACGCGCCCCCAGCGGGGGTCGGCGGCGAGCCCGTCGAGCACGTCACCGACGGCACCGAACACGGTGTCGCCGTCCTCCTTGGCGGGGGTCGGCGCCTGCGTGCGTACGAGAATCTGCCCCGTGCCGTCCACCAGCGCGCCGGCGATCTTTGTGCCGCCGATGTCGAGCGCGGCTACGAGGTGGTTGTGCATTGCTGTCGGATCTCCAGGTGGCAAGGGGTGATGAGGAGTGCAAGACGTCAGTCTCCATTCACCTGACAACGTTGTCCAGGCCCTATGCTCGACACGCATCTCCCACCGCACCCCAGCCGACGACAGGACAGCGCACCGTGGACCGGACCGCCAGCCACTCCGAGCCCCGCTACGGCAACCGGCCGACGATGAAGGACGTCGCCGCGCGCGCCGGAGTCGGCCTCAAGACCGTTTCGCGGGTGGTGAACGGCGAGGCGGGCGTCACACCCGACACCGAGCGCCGGGTCCAGGAGGCGATCGAGGCACTCGGGTTCCGCCGCAACGACAGCGCGCGCGTGCTGCGCAAGGGGCGCACCGCGAGCATCGGGCTGGTCCTGGAGGACCTCGCCGACCCGTTCTACGGGCCGCTGAACCGCGCGGTGGAGGAGGTGGCCCGCGCCCACGGCGCCCTGCTCATCAACGGATCGAGCGCCGAGGACCCGGAGCGGGAGCAGGAGCTGGTCCTCGCGCTCTGCGCCCGCCGGGTGGACGGGCTGATCGTGATCCCGGCCGGGGACGACCACCGCTATCTGGAGCCGGAGATCGCCGCCGGGGTGGCCACCGTCTTCGTGGACCGTCCCGCCGGGAGGATCGACGCGGACATGGTGTTCTCGGACAACTTCGGCGGCGCGCGCGACGGTGTCGCCCATCTGATCGCGGGGGGCCACCGCAGGATCGGCTTCATCGGTGACCAGCCGCGCATCCACACGGCCACCGAGCGGCTGCGGGGCTACCACGCGGCCATGGCGGATGGCGGGCTCGACGTGGACGACGCCTGGGTGTCGCTCGGTGTCACGGAGGCCGACCGGGTGCGTACCGCGGTCGAGACGCTGCTGGACGGGCCGTCGCCGGTCACCGCGATCTTCGCGGGCAACAACCGGGTGACGGTGACCGCGGTGCGGGTCCTGGCCGAGCGCGAGCGGCAGGTGGCCCTCGTCGGGTTCGACGACATCGAGCTGGCGGACCTGCTCGGGATCACGGTGATCGCCCAGGACTCGGCGGCGCTGGGGCGCACGGCGGCCGAGACGCTCTTCCGCAGACTGGACGGCGCGAGCGACGCGCCCGCGCAGAAGGTGCTGCCGACCCGGCTCATCGCACGCGGCTCGGGCGAGGTCCCGCCCGCGTGACAGCCCCGCTCCGCGGCATCACCGACAGCGCCGCCCCCGCCGGGAGAACCGGCGGG
>NZ_JBSHBW010000032.1:0-83374 GCF_053612185.1 Streptomyces sp. NPDC054757 | reverse complement strand
CACGCGGGTGGAGCGGAGCCGTGCGCTCCGCCGTATCCGCCCCCTCCCGCCCTCTGGCACGCCGCGGGGCGTGGAAGGATGAGCGGAAACGTCACATACCGAGGAGATGACCCGGGTGCCCGGCACAAATCTGACCCGCGAAGAGGCACGGCAGCGTGCGAGCCTGCTCACCGTCGACTCGTACAGGATCGACCTCGACCTCAGCGGCGCGCAGGAGGGAGGCACCTACCGGTCCGAGACCACGGTGCGCTTCCGGAGCGCGGAGGCCGGGGCAGAGACCTTCATCGACCTGATCGCACCCACCGTGCACGAGGCCGTCCTGAACGGGACGCCGCTGGATGTCGGCGCCGTCTTCGCGGACTCCCGTATCGCGCTCCCCGGGCTGCTCGCCGGGGAGAACGAGCTGCGGGTGGTCGCGGACTGCGCGTACACCAACACCGGTGAGGGACTGCACCGCTTCGTCGACCCGGTGGACGACCAGGCGTACCTGTACACCCAGTTCGAGGTCGCCGACGCACGGCGGGTCTTCCCCAACTTCGAGCAGCCCGACCTGAAGGCGACCTTCCAGTTCACCGTTAAGGCCCCCGAGGGCTGGACCGTGATCTCCAACTCGCCGACGCCCGAACCGCGTGACCGCGTCTGGGAGTTCGAGGCGACGCCGCGCATCTCGACGTACATCACGGCGCTCATCGTCGGCCCGTACCACTCGGTGCACAGCAGCTACGAGAAGGACGGCGTGACCGTCCCGCTGGGGATCTACTGCCGCCCCTCGCTGGCCGAGTTCCTCGACGCGGACGCGATCTTCGACGTCACCCGGCAGGGCTTCGACTGGTTCCAGGAGAAGTTCGACTACGCGTATCCCTTCGCCAAGTACGACCAGCTCTTCGTGCCGGAGTTCAACGCGGGCGCCATGGAGAACGCGGGCGCGGTGACCATCCGCGACCAGTACGTCTTCCGCTCCAAGGTCACCGACGCCGCGTACGAGACGCGCGCCGAGACCATCCTGCACGAGCTGGCGCACATGTGGTTCGGCGACCTGGTCACCATGGAGTGGTGGAACGACCTCTGGCTGAACGAGTCGTTCGCCACGTACACCTCGATCGCGTGCCAGGCGTACGCGGACGGCTCCCGGTGGCCGCACTCGTGGACGACGTTCGCCAACTCCATGAAGACCTGGGCCTACCGCCAGGACCAGCTGCCGTCCACGCACCCGATCATGGCCGACATCACCGACCTGGACGATGTGCTGGTCAACTTCGACGGCATCACGTACGCCAAGGGTGCTTCGGTGCTCAAGCAGCTCGTCGCCTATGTGGGCATGGACGAGTTCTTCCAGGGCGTCCAGGCGTACTTCAAGGAGCACGCCTTCGGCAACACCCGTCTCTCGGACCTGCTCGGCGCGCTGGAGAAGACCTCGGGGCGCGATCTGAAGGCCTGGTCGACGGCGTGGCTGGAGACCGCCGGGATCAACATCCTGCGCCCGGAGATCGAGGTCGACGGCGAAGGCCGCATCACCTCCTTCGCCGTACGCCAGGAGGCGCCGGAGCTGCCCGCAGGCGCCAAGGGCGTGCCGACGCTGCGCCCGCACCGCATCGCGATCGGCTGCTACGACCTGGACGGGGACGGCAGGCTCGTCCGTACCGACCGCATCGAGCTGGACGTCGACGGTGAGCGCACCGAGGTGTCCTTCCCGCAGGACAAGCCGCGCCCCGCGGTGATCCTGCTCAACGACGACGACCTGTCGTACGCGAAGGTCCGCCTCGACGAGGAGTCGCTGCGCTTCGTCACCGAGCACCTGGGCGACTTCGCCGAGTCGCTGCCGCGCGCCCTGTCCTGGGCCTCCGCCTGGGACATGACCCGCGACGGCGAGCTGGCCACCCGCGACTATCTGGCGCTCGTCCTCTCCGGCATCTCCAAGGAGTCGGACATCGGCGTCGTCCAGTCGCTGCACCGCCAGGTGAAGCTGGCACTCGACCTGTACGCGGACCCGGCCTGGCGCGAGGCGGGGCTGAGCCAGTGGACGGACGCGACGCTGGCGCACCTGCGGGCCGCCGACGCGGGCAGCGACCACCAGCTGGCGTGGGCCCGTGCCTTCGCGGCGACGGCGCGCACACCGCTCCAGCTCGACCTGCTGAACGGGCTGCTCGAAGGCGAGGAGTCGATCGAGGGCCTGGCCGTCGACACCGAGCTGCGCTGGGCGTTCGTGCACCGGCTGGCGGCGGTCGGCCGGTTCGACGAGGAGGAGATCGCGGCGGAGCTGCAGCGCGACCAGACGTCGGCGGGTGAGCGCCACGCGGCGAGCGCCCGTGCCGCGCGTCCGACCGATGCCGCCAAGGCCGAGGCCTGGGCCTCGGTCGTGGAGTCCGACCAGCTGCCCAACGCCGTCCAGGAAGCGGTCATCGGCGGCTTCGTCCAGACCGACCAGCACGAGGTGCTCGCCCCGTACACGGAGAAGTACTTCGCGGCGGTCAAGGGGGTCTGGGAGTCCCGCAGCCACGAGATGGCCCAGCAGGTGGCGGTCGGCCTCTACCCGGGGCTCCAGGTGTCGCAGGAGACGCTGGACGCGACGGACGCCTGGCTGGAGTCCGCGGGGCCGAACGCCGCGCTGCGGCGGCTGGTCTCGGAGTCCCGCTCGGGTGTGGAGCGCGCCCTGCGGGCCCAGGCGGCGGACGCGGCGGCGGCGCACGCCTAGGCCGTGAGTGCGGGGCGGGCGGGTGCGGTCCGGCAGGACGCGCCCGCCCGCCCCTTCCTCTGTGCGGGTTTCCCCCCGGCCTCCGGACAGAGGTGTCAGCGGTGTTCGTTCAATCGGATCCGGGGGCTCAGGACCCGTTGTACCTGCGGCGCAGCTCGGCCGTGCCCGCCTCGGTGAACGTGCCGTGCAGCCGCATCCGCGCCACCCCGCCGTCCGGGAAAGTGTCGAGCCGGACGTGGGTGACGACCGCATCGGCGGGGAGCTTGAAGCGGTGCAGGGTGTCGGGCTGGAGCCGGGTGCGCGGGATGATCTCGAACCACTCGCCCGACTCGCCGTCCCGGCCGCTCAGCGCGATCCAGCCGGCGGCGTTGCCCTTGAGGTAGGCGGTGTCGATCTCCACGGCGCGTACGGCGCCCTGCGCGGCCAGCCGGAAGCGCACCCAGTCGTTGGTGTCGCGGACCCGGCGGCGGCGGTTCTCCCAGCCGTCGTCCATCTTGCGGGAGGTGCCGGGCAGGATGATCTGGGTCGGCGACGAGTAGAAGCGGTCCGACGCGTCCTCGTAGGCGGCGCCGTTGAGCACCGAGAGCAGGTCGACCGTGGAGAGCAGGTCGAGCCACTCGGGGTCCGGCACGACTTCGCCGTGCACCCGGAGGCGGGCGACACCGCCGTCGGGGTGCTGGCAGAGCCGGACGTGGCTGTAGACGCGGTCGCCGGTGATCTCGAAGGCGTTGGCGGCGTGGCCGAGTACGGGGGACCGCGGGACGATCTCCTCCCACTTCACGTCGTCGGCGAGCAGCTCGTCCGGGCTCGGGGAGCCCTCCACCAGGGCGCCCTGGACCGATATCTGCTGCGGGTAGTTGCCGCGGAAGTGGGCGGTGTCCACGATGATCCCGCGGATGATGCCGGGGGCACCGAGCCGGACGAGCGCCCAGTCGTGCTCGTCGGGGGTCGGGAAGGGCGTCCCGGCGGAGGCACCGCGGCGGCGGCGGGTCTCCCAGCCGTCCATGATCTTGCCCTTGTGGCCGAAGCGCTCGGGGTCGAAGACGGCGCGCTCGCGGACGAGCAGGTTCTCGCGCTCGGCGAAGAACTCGTCGTTGGCCGCGACGACGCCCGCACCGAGGCGGCGGTCGGCCAGGTCCACCAGCTCGGTGAAGGCGTGGTCACCGGAGCGGTAGTCGGCGTACGGGTCGCCGCCGCCGTACGGGGCCGCGTCGTTGGCGTGGGGGTCCTGGGAGCTCGGTGCGTCGGTGGAAGTCATGGTCCGACTGTCACCCAGAACCAACGATCGCGTCCATCGAAAGTTTCCACAGAATCCATTCAGTGAATCTGAACGATGCTACGGGTGGCCGCCCTGCTCCTCCGCGACCTCGCGCAGCGCGTCCAGTACCCGGCCGGTCGCGGAGCGCTCCTCGGCCCCGCGCCGCACCGCCGCGATCACATGGCGCAGCGGCTGGTCGGCACTGAGCACCCGGGTCACGACCCCGGGGCGGCGCTCCCCGCCCACCGCCATCCTGGGCACCAGCGCGACCCCCATCTCCGCCTCCACCATGGCCAGGATCGCCGTCCAGCCGGCCGCGCTGTGCGCCTGCTCGGGGACGAAACCGGCGGCCTCGCAGGCCGCCGTGGTGATCTCCGACCAGGGGCCGCTGCCACCGAAGATCCAGGCCTCGCCGGAGAGATCGGCGAGCCGCAGCCCCTCGGCCGCCGCCAGCGGGTGCCCGGCGGGCAGCGCCACGTCGAGCGGGTCGGCGAGCAGCGGTACCCGGGTGAAGCGCGGATCGCGGGCGGTCGGGGCGTGCGCGGCGAGCGAGATCGCCAGGTCGACGTCGCCGCGCGAGAGCAGTTCGTACGCCTCGGCCGCCTCCGCCTCCCGGATACGGACATCGACGGCGGGGTGGCTGCGGCGCAGCGCGGCCACCGCGGGGACCACCAGGGCGGGGACGGCGGTGGAGAAGGCGCCCACCCGGACCTCGCCCGCCTCCCCGTGGAGGTAGCCGGCCAGTTCGGCGTCGGCCCGCTCCAGCTGGGCGAAGACCGCCTCGGCGTGCCGGAGCACGAGATGGGCGGCGTCGGTGAGCCTGACCCGTCTGCCGTGGGCCACGAGCAGCGGTACGCCGAGCTGCTTCGCCAGGTTGGAGAGCTGCTGGGAGACGGCCGAGGGGGTCATCCGGAGCACATCGGCGGTGGCCGTGACCGTGCCCCGCTCGCTCAGGGTGCGGAGGATCTGGAGTTTGCGGATGTCCCACTCGGTCATGCCCGCAACCTATCCCCCACGGTCTCCGGAGGTCCGGCCCGGAACGCAGAGGTGCCGCGGAGCCGTCCGTACGGCTCCGCGGCATCTCCAGGTACTTCTGGCGCTTGCGGTACTTCTGGTGCTCCCGTTGCTTCGGGGGCTTCCGTTGCTTCGGGAACTTCCCCTGAAGAGGGCGGGTGTCAGGCCTTCTTGCGGGACTTGTCGAGGACCATCACCAGTCCGGCGATGATGCCGAACAGCACGAGAGGTGTGATCACAAAGAGGCCGACCGTGTCGAAGACACTCAGGCCGGGGCCGGGGTCGTCGCCGTCGTCGCGGGTCAGCGCGAGCGCGGGGGACGACATGAGCAGCATCATCAGCGTCGTACCGGCTGCTACGGCTCCGGCGCGCAGGGCGTTCTTCTTGTCCACGGACCAAACGTAGCGAACGGCTATGCGGTCTGCGCGCCCGGGGGTGCCGTACGCGACCGGAACTCAGCCATCAGGCGGTGCAGACGGGGCGAAGCGGCCACTTCCTCCAGGGTCATGGGCCTGCCCTGCGGGCCGGCGACCGGCAGCCGCCAGTTGGGATATTCGTCCCAGGTGCCGGGGAGGTTCTGCGGCCTGCGGTCCCCCACCGCGTCCGGCAGCCAGATGCCGGTCATCCGGGCCGGGGTGCGCAGCAGGAAACGGTGGACGGCGCGGACCTCGCCCTCCTCGTCGCCGGAGCACTCGGGAAGCAGCCCGAGCCGGGAGAGGAAGCCGAGCCAGTCGGCGAGTTCGGCCCTGTCCTCGGCCTGTTCCTGGCCCAGCGGGCGGGTCAGCAGGCCCAGGCGGTGGCGGAGTCCGACATGTTCACCGGTCAGCCGGGCGGCGGTGGGGGGCAGATCGTGGGTGGTCGCGGTGGCCACGCACTCCTCGCGCCACTCCTCCGGCGGCAGCGGCCGGCCCGTACCGCTCCAGTCGCGCTCGAACCAGAGCACCGAAGTGCCCAGGACGCCCCGGCGCGCGAGCGATTCCCGTACGCCCGGCTCGACGGTGCCGAGGTCCTCACCGATGACGGCCGCGCCCGCCCGGTGGGCCTCAAGTACGAGTACGGCGAGCATCGCCTCGGCGTCGTAACGGACATATGTTCCTGTGGTGGGATCGCCGCCCTCGGGTACCCACCAGAGCCGGAAGAGCCCCATCACATGGTCGATCCGGAGGGCGCCCGCGTTCCGCAGGATGTTCCTCAGGAGGCCGCGGTAGGGCGCGTATCCGGAGGCGGCGAGCGCGTCGGGGCGCCAGGGCGGCAGGCCCCAGTCCTGGCCGCGCGCGTTGAAGGCGTCCGGTGGGGCGCCGACGGACATCCCCGCCGCGAAGACGGACTGCTGGGCCCAGGCGTCCGAGCCGTCCGGGTGCACCCCGACGGCCAGATCGTGGACCAGACCGGTCTCCATTCCCGCCTCGCGGGCGGCGCGTTGCGCGTCGGCGAGCTGGGAGTCGGTCAGCCAGGCGAGCCACATATGGAAGTCGACGCGGTGCTGGAGCGCCGCGCGGGCGCGGGCCGTGCCGTGCGAGCGGGGGTCGCGGAGCGGCGCGGGCCAGCTGTGCCAGTCGGGTCCGTGCTCCTCGGCCAGCGCGCACCAGGTGGCGTGGTCCTCCAGCGGACGGCCCTGGTCGGCGAGGTAGTCGGCGTAGGCCGCGCGTCTGCCGGGTCCGAGCGGGACCTCGTGGACCAGCTCCAGGACCTCCTTCTTCAGCGCCCATACGGCGTCGCGGTCGATCAGCGCGCCCCCGTCGAGCACCGCTTCACGCAGCGCGGCGGCCCGGTCCTGATGGCCGCGGTCCCCGGTGTATGCGTACTCGGGGACCGCCTCGACCCGCAGATGGACGGGGTCGGGAAAGCGCCGCGACGAAGGCCGGTACGGGGAGGGGTCGGTGGGCGCGCCTGGCACTGCCGCGTGCAACGGGTTGACCTGGACGAATCCGGCGCCGTGCACGCGCCCCGACCAGGCGGCCAGTTCGGCGAGGTCACCGAGGTCGCCCATGCCCCAGGAGCGGGCGGACAGCAGGGAGTAGAGCTGCACCAGGAAGCCGTGGCCGCGGCCGGGCGGCTGAGGCACCCGTTCGGGTGCGACCACGAGCGCGGCCCGGGCGGTACGCCCGTCGGCCGTGTCGGCCCGCAACCGGTGCACACCGAGCGGCAGTTCCTGCCACTTGTCGAGGACGGCGCCCTGCTCGGTCTCGATCCGCAGCCGGGTGCCCGGCGGAAGGTCCCGCACCACCGGGGGCCGCTCACCCGGCCTGGCCACCACGGTCGGCGGCAGCAGCCGGTCCGCCAGGGCCGCCTCGTGGCGGGCGAGCGCCGCGCCCACCGCCTCAGGTGTCGACGCGTCGATGTCGAGCGCGGCGAGCACGGCGACGACGGTGGTGTCGGAGACCGGGACGGTGACATCACCGGACGGTGCGTAGCTGGTGGCGACTCCATGCAGCGCGGCGAGCCTGGCAAGGCTCATACGGACTCCCCGTTCAGGCTGCGGTCAGATCCCGGCAGCCGTTCCGTATGCGGTGGGCTCACTGGTCAACGGGGTGAAGTCGGCGAGCGGCGGCTCGCTGGTGAGGGGGGCGACATCGGAGAGCGGGGGTTCGCTGGTCAGCGGCAGCTCCATGGAGCTGGTGCTCGCGTCGGGGTCCGGCATCAGGTCCGGCACGAGCTCCGGAACGGTGTCCGGGACAGGTTTGGACAGGGCCGAGAGCAGAAGCTGCGCTGAAGCGCCCACGAGAATCTCCGTAAGGTCGGCGACGAGGTTGGATCCAAGCCCTACCCAGCGGGCGCGGCCCCATCCGTATTCGTCTCACCAACGTGAGCCGGGTCACATTCAGTTCCCCGCAGAGGGAATTGTCCACACCGCCACCCGATCGGGCAATTCCGGCACACCGAACGGGCACTGGGCGCACCCGCCCGCGGTGGCACGGCGACCCGGCGCCTCAGATCCGGGCACCGGGCACCGAGCGCAAGCCCCCGCCCCTCAGGCCGACACGCCGTCGATCCGCGCCATCGCGTCCTCCGCTCCGAACGGCTGCAGATACGGCAGCCAGCGCGGGTCCCGGTGGCCGGTTCCGATGATGCGCCAGGCGAGGCCGCTCGGCGGGGCCGGCTGGTGGCGCAGGCGCCAGCCCAGTTCCAGCAGGTGCCGGTCGGCCTTCACGTGGTTGCAGCGGCGGCACGCGGCCACCACATTGTCCCAGCGGTGCTGTCCGCCGCGGCTGCGCGGGATGACATGGTCGACGCTGGTTGCGACGCCACCGCAGTACATACAGCGGCCGCCGTCACGCGCGAACAGGGCACGGCGGGTGAGCGGGACGGGCCCCCGGTAGGGGACGCGCACGAACCGCTTCAGCCGTACGACGCTGGGCGCGGGGACGATGCGGGTGGCACTGTGCATGAAGGCGCCGGATTCCTCCAGGGAGACCGCCTTGTTCTCCAGGACGAGGACGAGCGCGCGACGGAGCGGTACGACGCCGAGCGGCTCGTACGACGCGTTGAGGACCAGGACGTGCGGCACGGTGGATGCCTCCTTGTACGCCGGCGGCGCGTGGCTCGCGCCGGGACGATCTGCTCTCAGTCTCTCCTCATGCCTGGTGGAAGCGCCACCAACGTCAGGTAACGGGCTCGGAGTGTTTTCGTCCGCACCTGGCCGTTCCTGACCGTTCGCGCGCGGTTACCGGCGGTTTTCAGCAGCCGCCAGCGGCCGTGTGCGGGGTTCCGCCCACTCCCGCCGATACCCCGGGCGTGGGATACGTCTCTCCGCCGGTCAGCGCGGCGGAGAGCGGCGTGATGCGCCGTTAGTGTGGAGGTTCTGCCCCCTTGCCCTGGAGGTTTCCGCTGTGAACGCCGTGCACGCCGTGGCCTGGTCCCTAGCGGCGGGTGACAGCTCCCGGCCCGGTACGGCCGACACGCTCGACGACGCCCAGAAGTCCGCGACCAATGCGGCCGACTGGGTGCAGCAGAACTGGTCCACGTGGCTGTCGATCGGGCTGCGGATCGTCCTGATCCTGGTCATCGCCACCGTGCTGCGCTCCCTCGTCCGGCGCGCGCTCACCCGGCTCATAGAGCACATGAACCGCAGCGCCACGGCTGTCGAGGGCACCGCGCTCGGCGGTCTGCTGGTCAACCAGGAGCGCCGCCGCCAGCGCTCCGAGGCCATCGGCTCGGTGCTCCGCTCGGTGGCGTCCTTCGTGATCCTCGGCACCGCCGCCCTGATGGTGCTCTCCACGCTCAAGATCGATCTGGCGCCGCTGCTCGCGTCGGCCGGTGTGGCCGGTGTCGCGATCGGGTTCGGTGCGCGCAATCTGGTCACCGACTTCCTCTCCGGCGTCTTCATGATCATGGAGGACCAGTACGGCGTGGGGGACAGCATCGACGCCGGGGTCGCCACCGGTGAGGTGATCGAGGTCGGGCTGCGGGTGACCAAGCTGCGCGGTGAGAACGGCGCGATCTGGTACGTACGCAACGGCGAGATCAAGCGGATCGGCAACCTCAGCCAGGGCTGGGCGACGGCCTCCGTCGACGTCCAGGTGAAGCCCACCGAGAACCTGGAGCGGCTGCGCGAGGTGATCAGCACCGCCGGCCAGGACCTGGCCAAGTCCGAACCGTGGAACGAACAGCTCTGGGGCCCGGTGGAGATCCTGGGCCTGGACTCCGTACTGCTCGACTCGATGGTCATCCGGATCTCCGCCAAGACCATGCCGGGCAAGGCCCTGGGCGTGGAGCGGGAGCTGCGCTGGCGGCTCAAGATCGCGCTGGAGGAGGCGGGCATCCTGGTCGTGGGCGGTCCGGTCACGGTCGACACGGAGGAGCCGCCGGTCGACTCGGCAGCCGGGATGTCGGCCCCGTCCGCACTGGCGAGCCCGACGTCGCCGCAGTCGCTCGCCGCGTCACCGATCCCGCCGCAGAACCTCGCGAAGTAACAGAACCTCCCGGAGTTGCGGCCGGGGCGGGCCCGGAGTCCCGTACCACCGCAGTTCACCGTCCGTACCGAAGGGCGCCCCGCAGCAGACGCGGGGCGCCCTTCGGCGTGCCGGTTCCGCATACCGGTTCCGGACACCGAGGTAACGCTTTGGTTGCCGGACCGGGACAGCCCATTGACGCCCGGCTGACCAGCGGCCTACGTTCATCGCACCGAATTGGAAACTTTCCTAACAGTGGCGCGAGGGGCAGGTGCGTACGACGTGGCCGGTGGCACGACTCCAGGAACCCCCCGTGTGCTGCGGGCGATGAACGACCGCGCCGCCCTCGACCTGCTGCTCGAACACGGACCGCTCTCCCGCACGAAGATCGGCAAACTGACCGGGCTCTCCAAGCCGACCGCCTCCCAGCTCCTCGCGCGCCTGGAGGCCGCCGGGCTGGTGGTGGCCACCGGCACGAGTGAGGGCCGCCCGGGACCGAGCGCCCAGCTCTACGCGGTCAACGCACGGGCCGGCCACGCCGCCGGGATCGATGTGAACCCGCAGCGCATCCGGGCCGCCGTCGCCGACATCACCGGCCGCACCGTCGGCGAGTTCCGGCTCGCGACGCCCGGCCGGCGCGGCACCGGCACCGTCCAGCAGGTGACCGACGCCCTGGACGGCGCCACGAAGGCCGCGGGACTGGTACGGGCCGATCTGCGCCGGGTCGTCGTAGGCACCCCGGGCGCCTTCGACCCGAACACCGGCCGGCTGCGGTACGCCTCGCATCTGCCCGGCTGGCACTCCCCCACGCTGCTCGACGAGCTGGCCGCCGCGCTGCCGATGCCCGTCGAGTACGAGAACGACGTCAATCTGGCCGCAGTCGCCGAGCAGCGGCTGGGAGCCGCCCGGGGCCATGAGGACTTCGTACTGCTCTGGAACGAGGAGGGCGTCGGCGCCGCCGTCGTCCTCGGCGGCCGGCTGCACCGCGGCTTCACCGGGGGCGCGGGCGAGGTCGGCTTCATGCCGGTGCCGGGCGCTCCGCTGGTGCGCCAGGTGACCAAGGCCAACGCGGGCGGCTTCCAGGAGCTGGCCGGCTCCCAGGCGCTGGCCCGGCTGGCCAGGGAGCTGGGCATCGAGGGGATCGGCAGCGGTTCGCACACCGAGGTGGCGGGCGCGCTGATCGCGGAGGCCGCACGGGCCGAAGGAGGGCCGTACCGCCGTCTCCTGGAGGTGTTCGCCACCGCGGTGGCCACCGGACTCGCCTCTCTGGTGGCCGTGCTCGACCCCGAACTCCTGGTGCTCGCGGGCGATCTGATCGTCGCAGGCGGCGAGCCGCTGCGTGACCTCGTCCAGCGTGAGCTGGCCGAACTGGCCGCCTCCCGGCCCCGGCTCGTCCTCGGCTCCGTACGGGAACAGCCCGTCCTGCGCGGGGCGCTGGAGAGCGCGCTCGCCACCACCCGCGACGAGGTCTTCGACACCTCGGCCCACTGACCCCGGCACCGCCCCGGACCGGCCCACCAACCCCGGGCAACCCTCCCACTCCGACCGGCCCGGCAACCCCCGGCACCGCCTCGCCCCCTACCGCCCCGCGCTTCCCCCGCAAGCAGACCCGCGCGTACGCCCGTACAGCCCCAGATCCGCCAGAGGGAGATTCCGTCATGCCCAGAAACAGCCGACTGCCCGTGGCCGTCGTCGCTGCCGCAGCCATGTCCCTGCTCGCATCGGCCTGTACGGGCCAGAGCTCGGGCAGCGCGGACGACGACGTCAACGCGCGGACCACCATCACCTTCTGGCACGGCTGGAGCGCCGCGAACGAGGTCAGGGCGATCCAGGCGGACGTCGGCCGCTTCGAGAAGATCCACCCGAACATCAAGGTGAAGGTCGTCGGCAACATGACCGACGACAAGATCAACCAGGCGCTGCGGGGCGGCGGTTCGGACGCCCCCGACGTCGTCTCCTCCTTCACCACCGACAACGTCGGCAAGTTCTGCTCGTCCGGGGCCTTCGCCGATCTGAAGCCGTTCCTCGCCAAGTCGGGGATCGACCTGGACAGGACCTTCTCCAAGCCGCTCCAGGACTACACACAGTTCGACGGAGTGCGCTGCACCCTGCCGCTGCTCAGCGACGCGTACGCGCTCTACTACAACAAGGGCGCCTTCAAGGCCGCCGGGATCACCGCGCCCCCGAAGACCTGGACCGAGTTCGACCGGGACGCCGTCAAGCTGACGAAGCCGAAGGGCGACTCGTACCAGCAGCTCGGCTTCATGCCGACCTTCCACGGTTACGAGTCGACGCCAAGCCACCTGGTGGCGCAGTGGAGCCCCACCTATGTCGGCAAGGACGGCAAGTCCGACATCGCCAGGGATCCCGCCTTCGCGAAGATGTTCACCTGGCAGCAGGGCCTGGTGAAGAAGCTGGGCGGCTTCAACAAGCTGGAGAAGTACCGGGCCACGTTCGGCGACGAGTGGGGCGCCAAACACCCCTTCCAGACCGGCCAGGTCGCCATGCAGGTCGACGGCGAGTGGCGGCTCGGGATGGCCCAGGACGCCAAGTCGAAGGTGGACATCGGCATCGCACCGCTGCCGGTCCCCGACGACCAGGCCGCCTCGTACGGCAAGGGCTACATCACGGGGACGATCGCCGGTATCGCGTCGACCAGCAAGAAGCAGAACGCCTCCTGGGAGTTCGTGAAGTACCTCACCACCGACACCGACGCGGTGGTGGACTTCGCCAACGACATCCACAACATCCCGTCGACGCTGGCCGCGCTGAAGTCACCGAAGCTGAAGTTCGACCCGCGGCTGAAGACATTTCTGGACATCGCGCGGAACCCGGCCTCCACCACCACTCCCCCTTCGGTCAACGGCGGCACCTACCAGGTGACCCTCCAGGACTTCGGATACGACTTCGAGTCGGGCAGGGCGAAGGATCTGAAGGCCGGTCTGCGGAAGACCGCGTCACAGATCGACAAGGACAACGAGAAGGCGAAGTAGCCTCGCCATGACCACGTACACCCCGCGTTCGAAGCGCCGCCGCGCCGCGGTGCGTACGGCGGCCTTCATGTCGCCGTGGCTCATCGGGTTCTGTCTCTTCTTCGTCTACCCGCTGGTCTCGACCGTCTACTTCTCCTTCACGAAGTACGACGGCTTCAGGGCCCCGTCGTTCAACGGCCTGACGAACTGGACCTACGTCTTCACGGTGTACCCGGACTTCTGGCCCGCGATGCGCAACACGCTCTGGCTGGTGGTCGTGATGGTCGCCTGCCGGGTGGTCTTCGGGCTCGGCATCGGCATGCTGATCACGAGGATCAAGACGGGCGCCGGGGTCTTCCGGACCCTGTTCTACCTGCCGTACCTCGCACCGCCGGTCGCTGCGACGCTGGCCTTCGTCTTTCTGCTCAATCCGGGTACTGGGCCGGTCAATTCGATCCTCGGCGGCGCCGGACTGCCGACGCCCGGCTGGTTCACCGACGCCTCCTGGTCGAAACCCGCGCTCACCATGCTCGCGGTGTGGGGCATCGGCGACCTCATGGTGATCTTCATGGCCGCGCTCCTCGACGTACCGAAGGAACAGTACGAGGCGGCAGAGCTGGACGGCGCGTCCGCGGTGCAGCGCTTCCGGTTCGTGACGCTGCCGAACATCTCACCGATCATCATGTTCGCGGTCGTCACCGGGATCATCCAGGCGATGCAGTACTACACCCAGCCACTGGTGGCGGGGAAGGTCGCATCGGGCATCATCGGCGGCTCCGGTCAGCAGTTCCAGCCCGGCTTCCCCGACAAGTCCACGCTGACCCTGCCGCAGCTCGTCTACACGCTCGGCTTCCAGCGCTTCGACTACGGCTCCGCCTGTGTGGTCGCGCTCGTCCTCTTCGCCCTGGCCATGGCGTTCACCGCACTGCTGATGCGGCGCCGCAGCGGGCTCGTACAGGCAGGTGACTGACCATCATGACCCAGCTCGCCCATGCCGCCGCAGGACCGGCGCCCGCCTTCGGGACGGACCGTACGCGGCGGGCCGCCCGCCGCAGGAACCTGCTGCACTGGATCGCCGTGCACGCCCTGGGGGTGGCGGCGGCGCTCTTCTTCGTGCTGCCGTTCGTCTTCGTCGTCCTGACCTCGCTGATGAGCGACCAGCAGGCGCTCACCCGCGACCTGTGGCCGCACACCTTCGAGTGGTCCAACTACCGCAAGGTCTTCGACACTCCGGGCTTCCTGTCCTGGTGGCGGAACACCCTGCTGTACGCGGGCCTCGGCACCGTACTGACCGTGGTGTCGTCGCTGCCCGTGGCGTACGCGCTCGCCAAGTTCCGCTTCCGCGGCCGGCATCTTTCGCTGATGCTCGTCATCTCGATGATGATGCTGCCGCCGCAGGTCGTGATCATCCCGATGTATCTCTTCTGGGCCAAGCAGCTGGACCTGTCGGGCACGCTCTGGCCGCTGATCATCCCGATGGCGTTCGGCGACGCGTTCTCCATCTTCCTGCTGCGGCAGTTCCTGCTGACCATCCCCGACGAGTACATCGACGCAGCGAAGGTCGACGGCTGCGGAGAGTTCCGCACCCTGCTGAAGGTCATCGTCCCGATGGCCAGGCCGGGGATCGCGGCCGTCGCGCTCTTCCAGTTCTTCTACGCCTGGAACGACTACTTCGGCCCGCAGATCTACACCTCGGAGAACCCGGCCGCCTGGACGCTCTCGTACGGCCTGGAGTCCTTCAAGGGCGCGCACCATACCGACTGGAATCTGACCATGGCCGCGACCGTCCTGGTCATGGCCCCTGTGATCCTCGTCTTCTTCTTCGCACAGAAGGCATTCGTCGAGGGCGTCACACTGACCGGAGTGAAGGGTTAGCTGAAATGAAGCTCGCAGTAGTGGGGGGCGGATCCACCTACACGCCCGAACTCATCGACGGCTTCGCGCGGTTGCGGGACACACTGCCGATCGGTGAGCTGGTCCTCGTCGACCCGGCGGCGGACCGTCTTGAGCTGGTGGGCGGTCTCGCCCGGCGGATCTTCGCCAGGCAGGGGCACCCGGGTGTCATCACGACGACATCGGACATCGACGCGGGGGTCGCCGACGCCGACGCGGTCCTGCTCCAGCTGCGCGTCGGCGGCCAGGCCGCCCGGCAGCAGGACGAGACCTGGCCGCTGGAGTGCGGCTGCGTCGGGCAGGAGACGACAGGCGCGGGCGGGCTCGCCAAGGCGATGCGCACGGTGCCGGTGGTGCTGGACATCGCCGAGCGGGTGCGGCGCGCCAACCCCGACGCCTGGATCATCGACTTCACCAACCCGGTGGGCATCGTCACCCGGGCGCTGCTCCAGGCCGGGCACAAGGCGGTGGGGCTCTGCAACGTCGCCATCGGCTTCCAGCGCAAGTTCGCCGCGCGGCTCGATGTCGCGCCGTCGGATGTGTTCCTCGACCACGTCGGGCTCAACCATCTGACCTGGGAACGGGGTGTGCGCCTGGGCGGCCCCGGCGGCGTGGACGTCCTGCCGAAGCTGCTCGGCGAGCACGGCGACGCGATCGCCGACGATCTGCGGCTGCCGCGCTCGGTGCTGGACCGGCTCGGGGTCGTGCCCTCGTACTATCTGCGCTACTTCTACGCGCACGACGAGGTCGTCAGGGAGCTGGGGAGCAAGCCGTCGCGGGCCGCCGAGGTCGCCGCGATGGAGAAGGAACTGCTCGCCATGTACGGCGACCCGGCGCTGGACGAGAAGCCCGCGCTGCTCGCGAAGCGGGGCGGGGCCTTCTACTCGGAGGCGGCGGTCGACCTGGCGTCCTCGCTGCTCGGCGGAGACAGCGCCGGCAGGAGTGACAGGGGTGGGTCCGGCGGATCCTCGGGCAGGGGCGGTGACGGGCGAGAGGCGGGCGGCTCCCGTTACCAGGTGGTCAATACGTACAACAACGGCACGCTGCCGTTCCTCCCCGACGACGCCGTGATCGAGGTCCAGGCGACGGTGGACGGCAGCGGTGCGACCCCGCTGGCCGTCCCCGCGCTGGACCCGCTGTTCGCCGGGCTCGTCGCGAACGTCACCGCGTACGAGGACCTCGCCCTGGAAGCCGCGCTGCGCGGCGGCCGGGACCGGGTCTTCCGGGCACTGCTCGCCCACCCGCTGATCGGGCAGTACGCGTACGCCGACGAGCTGACGGACCGGCTCATCGCGCACAACCGGGAGCACTTCGCGTGGGCCTGACAGCAAGTGTGCTGGCGATCGACGCCGGCAACAGCAAGACGGACGTGGCCGTCATCGCGGCGGACGGCACCGTCCTGGGCCGGGGCCGCTCCGGCGGTTTCCAGCCGCCGGTGGTGGGGGTGGAGGCCGCGGTGGACGTCCTGGCTGTCGCGGTCGTCGCGGCGGTCGCGGAGGCGCGTGGGGTACGGGCGGGGGGCTCGGGGGGCGGTATTGGGGGCGGGGGCAGTGTGGCGGGTGGGACTGGTGTTGCAGGTGGGACTGGCATCGCGGGCGGGCCTGGTGTCGCGGCTGGGTCCGGTCCCGGGGGCGGGGCCGGTGTTCCGCCGTACGCCTCGTTCGTCTCCGCCTGTCTCGCCAACGCCGATCTCCCGGTCGAGGAGCGGGAGTTGGCCGCCGCCATCGAGGCGCGCGGCTGGGGCGCGGCGGTCGAGGTCCGCAACGACACCTTCGCGATCCTGCGCGCGGGTGTGGACGAGCCGCGCGGGGTGGCCGTCGTGTGCGGGGCCGGCATCAACTGCGTCGGGATGACGCCCGACGGGCGGACCGCCCGCTTCCCCGCCATCGGCCGGATATCCGGCGACTGGGGAGGCGGCGGCGGCCTGGCCGACGAGGCGCTGTGGCATGCGGCGCGCGCCGAGGACGGACGGGGGCCGCGCACCGGGCTGGTACGGACGGTGCCCGCACAGTTCGGGCTGCCCACGATGTACGCGGTGATAGAGGCGCTGCACCTGGGCCGTATCCCGGCGGAGCGCAAGCACGAGCTGACGCCGGTCCTCTTCGCGACCGCGGCGGCCGGTGACCCGGTCGCCCGCTCGGTCGTCGAACGGCAGGCGGAGGAGGTCGTCTCGCTGGCCACGGTGGCGCTGGGCCGGCTCGGACTGCTCGACGAGGAGACTCCGGTGCTGCTCGGCGGGAGCGTACTGGCCGCACGCCACCCGCAGTTGGACGACCGGGTACGTCAACTGCTGCCCGAGCGGGCCCCGAAGGCCGTCCCCCGGGTGGTGTCGGCACCGCCCGTGCTCGGCGCCGCCCTGCTGGGACTCGACCGGATCGCGGCTCCCCCGGAGTCCTACGCCCGGGTGCGGGAGCAGTACGCCTGAGGGGGCGCGCCGGGGGCCCGGAGTGCGGCGGGGGTGGTGTTCGGGCGGGCGGGGGTTGTCTTCGGGCGGGCGGGGTTGTGTCCGGCGCGCGGCGGAGCACAACCCCCTTTCCGTACGCCCCTGATGTGCGGATTCCGACCGGATGACGCCCCGGTGGCACCCGAACGGCAGTGCTCGAACGGGAACCGAATTGCTCCGAGCGGCGTATTCAGAGGGGGACGGAACGGGGCGGACAGGGGAGGGCCGGCGGCAGATCGTTCAAGATCCGGCCAATCCTGGTGCGCGTACCGGGTCCCATGACATCGTGCATCGTGAAAGACAGGGGGAGGTCGCGTGGTACACCCGCCGAACGGGGGCACAGTGCAGGGCCCGCCGCCCGCGCAGCCGCCTCCGCCCGTGCCGCCCGCGCGCGTGGCGGCGCCCGCACCGCCCGTGCGGCCGCCCGCACCGCCTTCGCGCCGCAGCGCCTGGGCGGGGACCCGCGACCGGCTGCGCGCCGCCGCGACCACCGAGCCGGGTCGGCTGTGGATCATGGGAACGCTGGTGGCCGCGCTGGTCGTGGCCTTCGGGGCGGTGACCGCCTTCGAGATCTCCGACCGGGCGGACTCCGCCGACGATGTGGTCAGCCGCAGCCAACCGCTCAGCGCGGACGCGGCGAACATCTACCGCTCACTGGCCGACGCGGACACCGCTGCGGCGAGCGGTTTCCTCGCGGGCTCGGTCGAGCCCGCGGATGTGCACGCCCGGTACGACAGCGACATCGCGACGGCGTCCCGGCTGCTGGTGAAGGCCGCATCCCACACCGACGGTTCGACGGAGTCGGGGCGGCAGATCGCCCAGCTCAACGAGCAGCTGCCGCGTTACACAGGGCTGGTGGAGCGGGCCCGGGCCAACAACCGGCAGGGGCTGCCGCTCGGCGGCGCCTATCTGCGGTACGCCAACCAGCAGATGAGCACGGAGCTGCTGCCCGCGGCCGAGAAGCTCTACGAGGCGGAGACGGGCCGGCTGTACGACGACTACGACTCGGCCACGCTCTGGCCTTACCTCGGCACCGCGCTGGGGATCCTGGCCCTCGGCGGTCTCGTACTCGTCCAGCGGCGCGACTACCTGCGGACCAACCGGGTGTTCAACCACGGCCTGGTGGCCGCGTCCGCCGCATCGGTCGCGGTCCTGCTGTGGCTGGTGGCGGGACATCTGGTCGCCGCCTCCGACCTGCACACCTCGCGGACCCAGGGCCAGGAGTCGCTGAAGGTGCTCAACGACGCGCGGATCAGCTCGCTGAAGGCCCGTTCCAACGAGAACCTCACCCTGGTCTCGCGCGGTTCCGTGCTGACCAAGGACGGCAAGCACGACCAGTACGAGTCCGACTACACCAGGGACATGGCCGCCCTGGTCAGTGGCCTCGACAGGGCGAAGAGCCTGGCCAACGACAAGGCGGGCAGCGTCCCGGTGGGCGCGGCCGCCGATGACGTGGCCGTCTGGCGGAAACGGCACGCGGCAGCTCGCCGTACGGACGACAACGGCGACTACGACACCGCGCTGAAGCAGGTCATCGGCAGGACGGGCTCGACCGGCCAGTCCTTCGACCAGGTGGACAAGGCGCTCGACCAAGCGCTCGACCACGAGCAGCAGGAGTTCACACGGGCCGCGTCGGACGGACGGGGCGCGCTGGCCGGGCTCCCGGTGGGTGCGGCGGTCCTCGCCATGCTGGGCGCAGCAGCGGCGGGGCTCGGCATCAGCCGCAGGCTTTCGGAGTACAGGTGACCAGGGGCCGGGCGAGGAGGGACAGCGTGCTGAATCCGAGGACCGGCAGGCTCCACGGCTGGGGCGGCGTCACAGCGATGGCCGCGGCATGTGCGCTGACCGCCGCCGCGACCGTGCTCCCGCTCGTTCTGCACAGCGGTTCCGGCGACGGCGGGCGGACCGGTGGCGGACAGGTGGCGCAGGCCGTGCCCGCCAAGGCCGAGTCCTGTACCGACCCGGAAGCGAGCCTCCCGCCGTCCGGGGCCGACGGGCCCACCATCGACAGGATCAAGAAGGCCGGCCATCTCATCGTCGGTGTCGACCAGAACAGCTACCGCTGGGGCTACCGGGACCCGGCCACCGGCAGGCTGGACGGCTTCGACATCGCTCTCGTCAGGGCCATCGCGAAGAACATCCTGGGCAGCGAGGACAAGGTCATCTACCGCGCCATCCCCACCAACCAGCGGGTCGAGGCGCTGCAGGAGAACAAGGTCGACATGGTCGTGCGGACAATGACGATCAACTGCGAGCGGATCAGGCAAGTCGCCTTCTCCACCGCGTACTTCCAGGCCGGGCAGCAGGTCCTGGCACCCAAGGGCTCCACGATCACCGGGTACAACGACACACTCAGGGGCAAGAAGGTCTGCACGGCGACCGGCTCGACGGCGTACGACGCGCTGAAGTCGAAGTCGTACGGTGCGGTCTTCGCCGACACCGCGACCGAGCAGCGCACCGTCCCCAACCAGCTGGACTGTCTGGTCAAGCTCCAACTGGGCCTGGTCGACGCGGTGGTCACGGACAACGCCCTGGCGGCCGGTCAGGCGGCGCAGGACCCGGCCGTCGATCTCAAGGGCAGCCCGTTCACCACCGAGTACTACGGCGTGGCGACCAAGCTGGGCGACGACGATCTGGTGCGCCGGATCAACCAGGTCCTGGTCGGCTACCGCCAGGGCGGCGACCAGAGCCCCTGGATGAAGGCATACCGGCAATGGCTGTCGGCGGACCTGAAGGGAATATCCGGCCCTCCAGCACCGAAGTACCGGTAGAACGGCCCTGCCACGGGCAGGACTTGACACGGTAGGCAGCACCGCAGCACAGCACGGCACGGCACGGCACAGCAAACACGGCACAGCAGCACACATCAGCAGCACAGGGCAGCGCGGCACGGACAGCGCGGCACAGGCCGACAACGCCGCACGGACCGGTGGAGCGGAGAGGTGATCGATGGGCGTCGCGGGTTCCGCTCCCGGCTCCGGCGAGCCGGGGAGCACCCCCGGGCAGGTGATGGACCGGGACGAGGTGGACCGTGCGCTGGCGCGGCTCGGCGCGGAGCACGAGGCCATAGAGACCTCGCTCCTCGCCCTCCAGGACCACGCCGGGCGCCGGCTCCTCGAAGGCGCCGAGCTGACCGGGGTCACCCAGGAACGCTGGGCCGCCACCGAGCAGTCGATCACCCTGCTCTGGACGTACTTCGACGCCTACGCCAAGGCACTGGAGGAGGCGCGTTCGCTGCGCGCCAGGCGGCGCTGGCCCGGCCGGGAGGAGCTGACCGGTCTCACCGGTCTACTGCGCGGCCGGGGCGTCACCCTGGCAAGCACCGCCGGACGGCTCCCGGCCTCCCTCACCGGGCCCGCCACGCTCACCGAGCGGTTCTCGCTCGAAGAGCTGGTGACCCGGATGAACGAGCTGTACGCGCGGTCGCTGGACATGGTCGTCGCATCGGACTCGGTGTGGTCGGCCCTGCCCGCCCGGATCGACCTGCTCGCGGCGGAGCTGGCCCGTACCCGTTCGCTGGCGCACTCGGTCGGCGTACGCCCCGGTGAGCACCCGGCAGGCGACGACCTGGAGTCGATCACCCAGGAGCTGACCGCGCTGCGCGCCGGGGTGATATCCGACCCGTTGGCCTACTGGCGCCCCACCCAGGGCAGTTCGGCCCCGGGCGGCGGACGCGCCGACACCGACCGCTACGACCGGGCGGCGCGCGCACTGGAGGAGATCCGCCGCGAGATCGACGCGGTGCTCACCGTCCGCCAGGACGCGGAGCAGCGGCTGCTGCGGCTGCGGGACGTACTGACCCGCGCGGACCGTACGCTCACCGAGGCCCGGTCGGCGCGCGGTGAGGTGCTGGCGAAGATCGCCGCGTCCGAGGTGCCCGCGGTGAGCGGCCCGTCGACGGTGCTCCAGGAACAGCTGCGGGCCGCCGCCGAGTACCGCAGGCACGCCCAGTGGCACCGGCTCTCGCCGCTCCTGGAATCCCTCGAAAGGGAGGCCGACGACGAACTGCGGCGCGCCCGTGACTCGTTGTCCGCCGTCACCGCGCCGCTCGCCGTCCGCGCGGAGCTGCGGGGCCGGCTGGACGCGTACCGGGCGAAGGTCGCCAGGCACGGGATGGCGGAGGATCCCCTGCTGATCGAGCGGTACGACGCGGCCCGCAGAATGCTCTGGAGCGCGCCGTGCGATCTGCGCGTCGCCGAACAGGCGGTGCTCCGCTATCAGCAGGCAACGGCGGAGGTCCTGGTCCCGAGGCAGGCCGGGCCCGCCGACCACAGGGGGAACGCGTGAGGGATGCGGGATGAGCGAACAGCAGGAGTGCCAGCGCCCCGGGTGCGACGGCAGCTATGAGGACATGGGCGGCGGCGAGCTGTACTGCGGCACCTGCGGCCTGGCGCCGGTGGTGTCGCCCAACGGGCTGGTGAGTTCCCCGCCGACCGGGATCGCCGGGGGCGCCCGCGGGAGCGACAGCGCCCGCTCCGGGAGCGCTTCGGTGCGGGGCGGGGCGTCGGTGCAGGGCGGCCCGGGTTCGTCCTCGCGGTCGGCGTCCCGTTCATCGGCGTCACGTTCATCGGCGTCCCGCTCGTCCACGTCCCGTTCATCGACATCCCGCTCGTCCACGTCCCGCAGGTCGGTCTCCGGGCGGCTCTCGCGTTCGCTGTCCGGTCAGGGGTCCGGGCGTTCGGTGTCGGTACGCAGCTCGGGGGCATCGGCGAGTTCTTCGAGCCGCAACCGGCTGGGTGCCGGTCTCGTCTCGATGCCCGATGTGCCCCGCCCCGACCCGCAGTCGGCGGTGATGGCCAACCCCGAGGTGCCGGAGCGGAAGCGGTTCTGTTCACGCACCGACTGCGGTGCCCAGGTGGGCCGTTCGCGGGGTGCGCGGGCCGGGCGCACGGAGGGGTTCTGCACCAAGTGCGGCCACCCCTACTCGTTCGTACCGAAGCTGGACACCGGCGATGTGGTGCACGGGCAGTACGAGGTGGTGGGCTGTCTGGCCCACGGCGGTCTGGGCTGGGTCTATCTCGCCGTCGACCGCGCCGTCTCCGACCGGTGGGTGGTGCTCAAGGGCCTGCTGGACACCGGCGACCAGGACGCGATGGCCGCGGCCATCTCCGAACGGCGCTTCCTCGCGGAGATCGAGCACTCCAACATCGTGCGCATCTACAACTTCGTGGAACACCTCGACCAGCGCACCGGCTCCATGGACGGCTACATCGTCATGGAGTACGTCGGCGGCAAGTCGCTCAAGGAGATCGCCAACGAGCGGCGCGGCCCGTCGGGCAGGCGGGACCCGCTGCCGGTGGAGCAGGCGTGCGCGTACGGGATCGAGGCCCTGGAGGCGCTCGGCCATCTGCACAGCCGGGCCCTGCTGTACTGCGACTTCAAGGTCGACAACGCGATACAGCAGCAGGACCAGCTGAAGCTCATCGACATGGGTGCGGTGCGCCGGATGGACGACGACGAGTCGGCCATCTACGGCACGGTCGGCTATCAGGCGCCCGAGGTCGCCGAGGTCGGGCCGTCGGTCGCCTCCGACCTGTACACGGTGGCGCGGACCCTGGCCGTGCTGACCTTCGATTTCCAGGGCTACACGAATGTCTTCGCGGACAGCCTCCCCGACCCGGACAACATCGAGGTCTTCCGGCGGTACGAGTCGTTCTACCGACTGCTCGTCCGGGCCACGGACCCGGACCCGGCCCGCCGGTTCGCATCGGCCGCCGAGATGGCGGAGCAGCTCACCGGGGTGCTGCGGGAGGTCGTCTCGGTCCAGACAGGCCGGCCGCGGCCCTCGCTCTCGACGCTGTTCGGGCCCGAGGTGCGGGTCACCGACACCGCGCTCTTCACCGAGCTGACCGGGGACGCGTCCCTGCTCGGCGCACGCCGACGGCCCGGCGGCCGCGGGAGGGGCTCAGCGGTCCTGGGCGGCCGGAGCGGCCGGGGCACCGGCGAGAGCAGCCGGCTCTCCGGGCCCGCGGGCCAGGGGAGCAGCCGGCTCTCCGGGCCCACGGCCCACAACTCCGCATCCGGGCCCGCGGCCCACGGCTCCGCGCCCGCCGCGGACCCCGCCGTCGCATTCGTTCCGGCCCAGACCAGCCTCCCCGCCCGGCATCCGCAGGAAGCGGCGGCTCCGTCGCCCGCAGGCCCGGCGGCAGGCAGCCCCGGCGGATTCCTGGCCGGTCTCGACGCGGGCGCCACCGCGCTGGCTCTGCCCGTACCGCGCATCGACCCTCACGACCCGAACGCCGGTCTGCTGGCAGGCCTGATGGCCGCGGCGCCCGGTGAGCTGATCGCCGCGCTGGAGTCGGCACCGACTCCGTCGCTCGAACGCAGTCTCCGTCAGACGCGGGCCCTGCTGGACAACCGGGACACGTACACCGCGGCCGGGATGATCACAGCTCTGGAGAGCGAGTACCCCCACGACTGGCGGGTCGTCTGGTACCGCGGTCTGGCCTCGCTGGTCACCGGTGACCGGGAGACCGCGGCGCTCTCCTTCGACGCGGTCTACGACGCCTTTCCCGGCGAGCCCGCGCCGAAGCTGGCACTCGGTGTCTGCGCGGAGGTGCTCGGCCAGCTGGACAACGCGGCGGAGTACTACCGCCTGGTGTGGATAACCGATCCCAGCTATGTCAGCGCGGCGTTCGGCCTGGCCAGGGTGGAGCTCGCGGCCGGTGACCGTACGGCGGCGGTGCGCACTCTGGAGTCGGTCCCCGAGGCGTCCATCCACTACACGGCGGCGCGCGTCGCCGCGGTCCGCGCCCGGCTGCGCCACCGTGTCCCGACGGACCCGCTGGCGGACGATCTGCGGTCGGCCGCGGACCAGGTGGCGGCGCTCCAGGAGTTCGGCCTCGACGCCGTGCAACGGGAGCAGCTCACCACCGAAGTACTGGGCACCGCGCTGGACTGGGTACTCTCCGGTAGCCGGAACGGTCAGATGGCGCACTCCGCCACTCTGCTCGGCAGTCCACTCGACGAGCGTGGCCTGCGCTTCGGACTCGAACGCTCGTACCGGGTACTCGCCCGGCTCGCCCAGCGCGGCGAGGAGAGGATCGACCTGGTGGAGCGGGCCAACCGTTTCCGCCCCCGGACGTGGGTGTGAATTGATGTCCCAGACGAATCTGGCCGTGTGCCCCGGCTGCGAGGAGCCGCTGGAGCCGGGCGACTTGTTCTGCGGCGCGTGCGGGTACGACCTGTCGGCGGTGCCCGAGCCGCCGGACGGCCGCCCGGCGGACACCGCCGGCGGCACGGGCCCCGCCGGCGCCCCGCACACCGCGTGGCCGGCCGCGAACGGCCAGGACGGTTCCGGCCACGCGGCGCCCGTCCAGGCCGGGTCCGATGTGCCGGGCACCACGTCGGACGGCGGTGAACTGCCCGCGGGTGCAAGGCTCGACGGCCCGCCGTCGCCCGAGGAGTACGCGCTGTCCGCCCCGGACCCCCGGGCCGCGGGCACCGTGCCGCCCGCCGCCCCCGCGGAGGGCGTGAAGCTCTGTGTCGCCTGCCGCACCGGCCGGATCGACGGGGACGGATACTGCGAGAACTGCGGCCACGCCCAGCCCCGCGAGCGTGATCACATGGAGCAGGAGCTGGCGGCGGTGGCCGCGGTGAGCGACCGCGGGCTGCGCCACCACCGCAACGAGGACGCGTTCGCCGTGTCGTCGGTAGACCTGCCGGACGGCTCGGCCGCCACCGTGGCGATCGTCTGCGACGGCGTGTCGTCCGCCACCCGGCCCGACGAGGCATCGGCCGCAGCGGCGGCTGCGGCCAATGCGGCGCTGCTGGTCTCCCTGCCCGCGGGCACCCACCCCCAGCAGGCGCTGCACGAGGCGATCATCGCCGCTTCGGAGGCGGTCAACGCGCTGGCGGCGGAGCCTGCCGGGGCGAGGGAGCACGCCTCGCACCGCCACCAGAACGCCCCGGCCTGCACCCTGGTCGCCTCCCTCACCCTGGACGAACTGCTCGTCGTCGGCTGGGTGGGCGACAGCCGGGTGTACTGGGTGCCCGACGACCGCACCGCCCACCCGTCCCGGCTCACCGAGGACGACTCCTGGGCGGCACAGATGGTCGCCAACGGACTGATGGGCGAGGCCCAGGCGTACGCGGACGAGCGGGCCCACGCCATCACGGGCTGGCTCGGCGCCGACGCGTACGAAGTGGAGCCGCACACCGCGTCCTTCACACCCGACCGGCCGGGCGTGGTGGTGGTCTGCTCCGACGGCCTGTGGAACTACGCGGAGTCGGCCGAGCAGATGGCCCGGATCGTTCCGCCGGACGCGGCCGCCCGGGCCCTGCACTGTGCGCAGGTACTGGTCGGCCACGCGCTCGACGGAGGGGGCCACGACAACGTAACAGTGGCCGTCGTGCCGTTCCCCACGCCGTCGCAGAGGGCAGGATCCGCCTCATGCGAAGCGTGAAGGCGTGAGGGCGTCGAGGCGTGAGGGCGTGGGCGTGAATGCGTGAATGCGTGAATGCGTAAAGGCCACCGCGTCCCGCCGACTCTGTTGAAATTTCCGCAACTCTGTTGACATTGCCGCGTTGTCGTCAAGGAGCCCGTCAGATGGCCAACTTCGCCAAATCCAACGTGCCGCAATTCTCTGTCGATGTGTACCAGAACGAGTACCTGCCGGAGGGCGGGCGTGAGGTGAACGCGATCGTCACGGTCACCTCGACCGGCGGCGGGACCAGCGGCTCCGCACTCACCGGCACACCACTCGACGGTGCGGACGCCGCGCCCGGACAGGGGCAGGCCCCGGCCGCCGCCGTGGTGATCATGGTGGACTGCTCGGGGTCGATGGACTACCCGCCGACCAAGATGCGCAACGCACGGGAGGCGACGGCGGCGGCGATCAGCGCCCTGCGGGACGGCACCGCGTTCTCCGTGGTGGCGGGCACCCATGTGGCGAAGGACATCTACCCCGGCAACGGGCGGCTGGCCGTCGCCGGGCCTCCGGCCCGCGCCCAGGCCAAGGAGGCGCTGCGGAAGCTGAGCGCCGGCGGGGGTACGGCGATCGGCACCTGGCTGCGGCTGGCGGACCGGCTACTCAACACCCCGCAGACGCCGGGCGGCCCCGTGCCCCGGATCCGGCACGCCATCCTGCTGACCGACGGCCGCAACGAACACGAGGCGCCGGAGGACCTGCGCGCCGCGCTGGACGCCGCGGCGGGCCGGTTCACCTGTGATGCCCGCGGGGTCGGTACGGACTGGGAGGTCAAGGAGGTCACCGGTATCGCGTCGGCGCTGCTGGGCACCGCCGACATCGTGGCCGACCCCTCGGGCCTCTCCGCGGACTTCACGCGGATGATGGAGAACGCGATGGGCAAGGAGGTCGCCGACGTCGCTCTGCGGATCTGGACACCGGTCGGCGCGGAGATCAAATTCGTCAAACAAGTGGCGCCCAGCGTCGAGCAGTTGACGGGCCGTCGTACCGAGGCCGGACCGCGCGCCGGGGACTATCCGACCGGCTCGTGGGGGGACGAGTCACGCGACTACCACGTCTGCGTCCAGGTGCCGGAAGCCGGAATCGGCCGGGAGATGCTCGCCGCCCGGGTCTCACTCGTCCTGCCCGACCCCTCGGGGGGTACGCCGCAGACGCTCTCGCAGGGCCTGGTGCGAGCGGTGTGGACGGATGACATGGCCGCTTCGACCTCGATCAATCCGCAGGTCGCGCATTACACGGGCCAGGCCGAACTGGCACAAGTCATCCAACAAGGCCTGGATGCCCGCAAGTCCGGCAATCTTGATGGAGCGACGGCGAAGCTCGGCCGCGCGGTACAGCTTGCGGCCGCCTCGGGGAACGCGGACACTGCGAAACTGCTCGCGAAGGTGGTGGACGTCGTCGACGAAGCGACCGGTACTGTGCGACTGAAGGCAAAGGTGGCGGAGGCGGACGAGATGACCCTCGAAACGCGCTCCACCAAGACAGTTCGCGTCAAGAAGTAACAGAAACGCCAGAAGCGCCAGAAGTACCAGTAACAGAAGCAGAAGTAACAGAAATAGCAGCACCAAGCAGCAAAAGTGATGTTTTGCGGCCTTCGGGCCGGATGAGGAGAGGGGGAAGCGACTCCATGCCGACCTGCCCGAACGGACACCAGTCGGGATCCGACGACTGGTGCGAGGTCTGCGGCCATCGCATGGGCGCCGTGCCGCCGCCTCCCCAGCCGCCCCCTCCGTACACGGGCGGTGGCGCGCCCCAGCAGCCCCCGCCGGGCCGGAACCCGGCGGCCGGTTACGGCTACCCGCCGGACGCCACCGCTCAGGCGGAGATCTGCCCCCAGTGCCGTACGCCGCGTGAGGCCGGGGCGCCGTTCTGTGAGGAGTGCCGCTGGAACTTCCTCACCAACACCGCGACCTCGTACACACCGGTGGCCCCGAACCTGCCGCCGGGCCTCCAGTCCCAGCAGCCGCCCAGGCCGCCGGACGCGTTCGACTACCAGAGCTCACGGCCCTCGCAGATGAACCGCCCTGCCGAGCCGCTGACGAACACCCCCGGCGGGCGGCCCGCACCACCGCCCCCGCCCCCGCCGTACCAGCGGCAGTCGCCGCCGCCCCCCTCGTTCGCCCAGCCACCGAGGGCGCCCCAGTCCCCGCAGACCCATCAGCCCCCGCAGGCCCATCAGTCCCCGCAGCCTCCCCAGTCGCCGGAGCGGCCGAGCGCGGACGACTGGCTGCTCCCGCCGCCGTCCCAGGCCCAGCCGCCGCAGGGACCGGGGCAGGGGCCAGGCCAGGGCTCCGCCCAGCCGCAGGGACCGGGCGGGCCGGGACCGGACCGGACGGCTCCCTCGCAGTTCCAGTCGCCGCAGCCGCCACAGCAGTTCCGGCCCCCGCAGCCCCAGCCGTCACAGTCACCACAGCCATCACAGTCACCACAGCCGTCACAGTCACCACAGCCGTCACATCCGTCACAGCCGTCACAGCCGCATCCCCCGCAGGGGCCCGGCCGGCCGGGCCCGCCGATCCAGTACGCCCCATCGGCACACCCCGAAGGACCCGGTCAGCCGGCCGGGCACACCCAGCCCCCGTCCCCACCCCAGGCCCCGGACGGCTGGTCGGTCACGGTCGGCCCGGACCGTGAGTACTTCATGGCGATGATGCAGCGCAGCGGCCCCGAGGCCACCGGGCTCAACCTCCCCGCCTACTCCCCCGAGCAGCGGCTCCCGCTCACCGGCAGCCAGATCACCATCGGCCGCCGCAGGCACTCCACGGGCGAGTCCCCCGACATCGACCTGGCGGTCCCGCCCGAGGACCCCGGGGTGTCGCACCAGCACGCGGTGCTGGTCCAGCAGCCCGACAACTCCTGGGCGGTGGTCGACCAGAACTCGACCAACGGCACCACGGTCAACGGCGCGGAGGACCCGATCCAGCCCTATGTGCCGATCCCGCTCGAAGAGGGCGACCGGGTCCACGTGGGCGCCTGGACGACCATCACGGTCCACCGGGGGCAGTAGCCGCCGGCCGGTGAGCCGGGGGGCCGAGCGGCCAGGCGTACGGCCCTTCGGGGTCGTCCAGCCAGGCCCACTCGTGCTCCCCGCTCACCGTCACCCCGAACCGTTCCCGCTCCGGATGCCCCTCGCGCTCCCAGAAGGAGTAGGCCTCGACCGGGTCGAGGCTGCCGGCCGTCAGCGTGAGGACGAAGCGGAACAGCGCGTCATTGAGCACGCTGGGCGGCAGCCCGCCACCGCTGAGCACCGGCTGCGGCCCGGCGCCGCGCAGCGGTACGAAGTAGGCGGGCGTCGGCAGGAACCGCCCCTGCGCATGCCGCTCGTCCCGCACCCGCAGCACGATCAGCCCGGTCGCGAGCGGGGCGAGGATCCGCGCGCCCGTCCGGCACTGGGCGAGCCAGGCCCTCGGCACGGAGGGGAGCGCGCAGGTCACGATGATCGCGTCGAAGGGGGCCCGCGCGGGGCAGCCCAGCGCACCGTCCCCGGTGACGACGGCAGGGGCGTAACCGGCGGCCGACAGATGGGCCCGCGCCGATTCGGTGATCTCCGGGTCGAGATCGACGGTCGTGACCAGGGGGTCGCCCAGCCGGTGCGCCAGCAGAGCCGCGTTGTACCCGCTGCCCGCCCCGATCTCCAGCACCGCGTCCCCGTCCCGCACCGCGAGCCCGTCCAGCATCCGCGCCATCAGCGAGGGCTGGCTGCTGGACGAGATCAGCTCGCCGTCCCTGATCCGGGTGGCCAGCGGCTGATCGGTGTAGACGCCCTCCAGCCAGCGCCTGCGCTGCTCCAGGTCAGGGTCCTCGCCCCAGAGCCGCATACGCCGTCCCACTCCGTCCTCGAAGAAGTACGGCACGAAGAGGTGCCTCGGGACCGCGGCGAACGCGTCCCGCCAGGCCGGATCCGCCAGTGCGCCGCTCTCCGCGATCTCGCGCACCAGCGCCGCCCGCAATGCCTGGTCTGCACCCATATCTCCACTCTGCTGCGCCCGGCCACGGGAAGCGAACCCGGAACGGCCGGTCAGCGGAGTCCGCGGGCGCAGGCGCCCACCGGACGGGAAGCCCTGGGGCCGCAGCCCTCCGCCGTACTGTCTGCGACCATGGAGGGGTGACAGAGATTCCGCGCGGCACGCTTCAGGAGCAGACCTTCTACGAGCAGGTCGGCGGCGAGGAGACCTTCCGGCGCCTGGTCCACCACTTCTACCAGGGCGTCGCGGAAGATCCCCTGCTGCGGCCGATGTACCCGGAGGAGGACCTCGGCCCGGCCGAGGAACGGCTCGCCCTCTTCCTGATGCAGTACTGGGGAGGCCCCCGCACCTACAGCGACAACCGCGGCCACCCCCGGCTGCGGATGCGCCACTCGCCCTTCCAGGTGGACCGGGCGGCCCATGACGCCTGGCTGAAGCACATGCGGGCGGCGGTCGACGAACTCGGCCTGGCGGAGGAGCACGAGCAGCAGCTCTGGAAGTATCTGACCTACGCGGCGGCCTCCATGGTGAACACCGAGGGCTGAGGCCCGCCCCGCAACTCCCGTCCCACAACTCCCGTACGGCAACTCCCGTCCCGCAACTCCGGGGCGGCGGCTGCCCTACGCCGGGGTGACGCTCAGCCCGCCCAGTGCGGACGCCCGCCGGACGGCGGTCGAACCGTACGGGGTGCGCAGCCGGAGCCAGGAGCCCGCACCGAGCAGCGTGTACGGGCCGGGGCGGGCGGCCCCGCCGGGCAGGTCGGGGACGGCGACCCGGACCGGGCGGAGGAAGCCGAGCGACTGGGCGGCGTGTGCCGCGCGGACCGGGAGGGCGGTGTCACCGACCGGCCGGGACCAGATCTCCCGCCCTATCCGGTCGAGTTCGGCCCGCGTACGGTGCGCGGCCGGCAACTCCTCGGTACGCACCCGGAATTCGGCGACGACAGCCGCGACGGCGGAGTGCAGCGCGTCGGGCGACGGCAGCCCGGGAAGCCGGCGCCAGCCGCTGCGGGGCGGCAGCAGACCGGCCCACGGAGGGCCGGTCACCGCGTCCGGGACGGTGGCCGCAGCGCCCTGCTCGTCGACGGATTCGAGCAGTTCACCCGCCGAGACGGTGGTGTCCAGATCCGCGGGGGCGGCGAGCCGCGCCGTCCGCACGGCCAGCACATCGAACGAGGGCGGGCGCCCGAAGACGGCCAGGCTCTGCTCCGTACCGCTGTCCGGCCGTGCCTGCAGCCGCACGGCCGCCGCACGGTCGTAGTGGACCAGCCGGGCCAGGAAGGCGGCCAGATCGGCCGCCTCCCCGGCGTCGGCGAAGGCCAGCCGCAACGGGGACCCCGTCATGCGACGAGCGCTCCCGGCTGGTCCAGATACTTCTGGAGGAAGGACTTCTCCTCGGCGGTGATCCGCCGCGGCCGCTGCGCCTCCAGGTTGTACGGGACGACGATCGTCGACGCCCGTACGTACACCTGGTCCTCGTCCTTCACCTCGTAGGCGATGGTCAGCGACGCGGCGCCGATCTTCGTCACCCAGGACTCGACGGTGACCGGCTCGTGCCGGTGCACCAGCGGGCGCACATAGTCGATCTCGTGCCGGGCCACCACGGACCCGCCGGAGAACGACGGCGAACCGTCCCCCGGCGCCAGCCGGAACATGAAGTCGATCCGCGCCTCTTCCAGATACCGCAGGAAGACGACGTTGTTGACGTGCCCGAAGGCGTCCATGTCCGACCAGCGCAGGGGGCAGGGGTAGATGTGCCGCACGGTCAGCCCCGTGTCAGCTTCTTGTACGTGGCACGGTGCGGGCGGGCCGCGTCGGCACCGAGGCGCTCGATCTTGTTCTTCTCGTACGACTCGAAGTTGCCCTCGAACCAGTACCACCGGGAGTCGCCCTCGTACGCCAGGATGTGCGTGGCGACGCGGTCGAGGAACCAGCGGTCGTGGGAGATGACCACGGCCGCACCGGGGAATTCGAGCAGCGCGTTCTCCAGCGAGGAGAGCGTCTCGACGTCCAGGTCGTTGGTGGGCTCGTCGAGGAGCAGCAGGTTGCCGCCCTCCTTGAGCGTCAGCGCCAGGTTGAGGCGGTTGCGCTCACCACCGGAGAGGACACCGGCCGGCTTCTGCTGGTCCGGTCCCTTGAAGCCGAACGCGGAGACGTACGCCCGCGAGGGCATCTCGACCTGGCCGACGTTGATGTAGTCCAGCTCGTCCGACACGACAGCCCAGAGGGTCTTCTTGGGGTCGATGTTGGCGCGGCTCTGGTCGACGTACGAGATCTTCACCGTGTCGCCGACCTTGATGGCGCCGGAGTCCGGCGTCTCCAGGCCCTGGATCATCTTGAACAGCGTGGTCTTGCCCGCGCCGTTCGGTCCGATGACGCCGACGATGCCGTTGCGCGGCAGCGTGAAGGACAGGTCGTCGATGAGGACCTTGTCGCCGAACGCCTTCGAGAGGTTCTCGACCTCGACGACGATGGAACCGAGGCGCGGGCCCGGCGGGATCTGGATCTCCTCGAAGTCCAGCTTCCGCATCTTGTCCGCCTCGGCCGCCATCTCCTCGTAACGGGCGAGGCGGGCCTTGGACTTGGTCTGGCGGCCCTTGGCGTTGGACCGGACCCACTCCAGCTCTTCCTTGAGCCGCTTGGCGCGCTTCTCGTCCTTGCGGCCCTCGACCTTGAGGCGGGCGGCCTTCTTGTCGAGGTACGTGGAGTAGTTGCCCTCGTAGGGCAGCGCACGGCCGCGGTCGAGTTCGAGGATCCACTCGGCGACGTTGTTCAGGAAGTACCGGTCGTGGGTGACGGCCACCACGGCGCCCGGGTACTTCGAGAGGTGCTGCTCCAGCCAGTTCACCGACTCGGCGTCCAGGTGGTTGGTGGGCTCGTCGAGGAGGAGCAGGTCGGGCGCCTCGATCAGCAGCTTGCAGAGCGCGACGCGGCGCTTCTCACCGCCGGAGAGGTTCACCACGGGCCAGTCGCCGGGCGGGCAGCCCAGGGCGTCCATGGCCTGCTCCAGCTGGGCGTCCAGGTCCCAGGCGTTGGCGTGGTCCAGGTCCTCCTGGAGCTTGCCCATCTCGTCCATGAGCGCGTCGCTGTAGTCGGTCGCCATCAGCTCGGCGACCTCGTTGAAGCGCTTGAGCTTGCCCATGACCTCGGCGGCGCCGTCCTGCACGTTCTCCAGGACGGTCTTCGACTCGTCCAGCTCCGGCTCCTGCATGAGGATGCCGACGCTGTACCCGGGCGAGATGAAGGCGTCACCGTTGGAGGGCTGCTCAAGGCCCGCCATGATCTTCAGCACCGTGGACTTACCGGCACCGTTGGGGCCCACGACACCGATCTTCGCGCCGGGCAGGAAGTTCAGGGTGACGTCGTCGAGAATCACCTTGTCGCCGTGCGCCTTGCGCGCCTTGCGCATGGTGTAGATGAACTCAGCCAAGAGAAACCGTCCGGCATTAGATGTGTGGGCAGATACACCCCATCTTGCCTGACGGCCACCCGGAGACGGAAACCCGTATCGGCCTGCGGTCGGAACCGGGCGCCGACGTGGACCGTCGTAGCGAATCCGTCACTTTCGGTCGCCGTGCGTCACCGTCGGTCAGCGCCGGACGGACCCGGAAACCGCCGTGAGACGGCCCGGAGACGGCCCAGGGCTGGGCGGGACCGGTCGGGACTGGGCCGGGTCCCGGCCCGAGGTTCCGGAGATCACCTTTCGTCGGCCGCGGCCGGGAGGGGTGGCAGCCGGGGGCGGCTGCCACCCCCGCTGCTCACTGCCCGTACGCGACCAGCAGATCGGTCGCCGGAACGACCACGAGGCCGCCGCCCGTCCCGGCCCGTCCCGGCCGCACAGATCCTCACGGCCCTCCACTCCCGACAGGCCCGAAGGACCACAGACGCGGGAATCAACAGACGCGGGAACCCCCGGCACTTCGGCACCAGCTCACCGCCGGCGGCCCTCCCAGGGGCCCGTGTACGCGGACGGCCCCGGTACGCCGAGGCGTACCGGGGCCGCTGCATCACCGTGGCCGTCCCTGTCCGGGGGCCACGCGCTCACTCACCGCATCACCGACCGGTCACCGGAGCACTGGGCTCCGATGGCCTGTCCGGTGACCGGTCCGGGGGTTACTGACCCGCGGTGGTGTTCTTCCTGCGGAGCATGAAGACCGCGCCGCCACCGAGCACCACGAGGGCGATCGCCACACCGGCGATCACCGGGGTGGAGCTGGAGCTACCGGTCTCGGCCAGGTCGCCGCCGTTCGTACCCGAGGTGCTGCCGCCGGCCGAGGCCGCGCTGGGCTTCGGGGCCGGGGTGGCGCCGTGGGTGGGGGTGGCGCCGGCCGTCTTGCAGTCGAGGACGCCCTGGAAGCGCTTCTCGAAGCCGTTCGGGCCCTTGATCGTGAAGTCGTACGCCTGGTCCTCGGCGACCGGGACGGTCACCGTCTGCGACTTGCCGGCCTCGATCGTGTGCTTCTGGCCCGCCAGCTCGAAGGTGAACGCCTCATCGCCCTTGTTCGCCGCGGTGATGTCGACGCCGCCCTTGGCACAGTCCTTCTGGGCCGAGAGGGCCGGGATGGCGCCCTTGCTGGCCCAGTTGGCCGTGGCGACCGCGCCGACCGAAGCGGTGCTGGTGCCCGCAAGGATCTGCGTCTGGCTCTTGGAGTCGCTGACGAAGGCACGCCCGATCGGCACCGCGGTCTGCGCGGTGACGTTCAGCTTGGCCGAGCCGGGCTGGGTGCCGGCCGGGACCTTGAAGAACAGCTGCGTGCCGTTGACCGCGCTGGTGACGGGCTTGCCGTCCTTGCCGACGACGGTGACGCCCTGCGGCGCGTCGGGGGCGAGGGAGACCTCGGCCTTGGCGGCGTTGGTGGAGACCGTCACCGGGCCGAGCGACTCGCCCGGGTGGCCCGCCACGTCGCCGGGGCCGAGCGAGAGCGAGGCGGCCGGCTCAGCGACATTGGCCGCGGACTTCTCCAGGTACTCGGTCAGCTTGCGGCCGGCCTCGTCCTTCGGCACCGCGTCGACGTGGTCCGAGAAGTGCCAGATCGCCGCCTGGGTGGCGGCGGCGGCCGTGGCGTCGGTCAGCGTGACATTGAGGTCAGCCCCGAGGGACGCGGGCGTCACCTGCGGGTAGGAGTGCTCAAGGATCCAGCGGATCTTGCCCGCGTCGTCGTTGTGCGCGAGTGAGGACTCGGCCCAAGTGACCTCACGGTACGAGGTGTTGGCCTGAGTGTGGTTGTGCAGGTCGATGCAGTACGTCTTGATGGTGCCGCCGCCGTCGACCTTGAGCTCGAAGAGCCCGGCCGTCTCGTTGGCGCCGTCGATCACGACCTTGTCACCGACCGAGACCCCGGGGTTGTCCAGGGTGGCGTTGACACCCGAGGAGCTGGTGGGAGCGTCATCGGCGAAAGCAGGAGCGGCCGTCGCCATCGCACCACCGGCGACAAGACCGGCAGTCAGGGCCGCGGCGGCCAGCCGGGAGGTGCCCAGCCGCCGTATGCGGGAACCAGAGCCCGCAGAAAACACAGAAACCGCAGAAAACACAGAATTCCCCTTCGGGCAAGGACTCTTCGCTCGATACGCCTCGTGGCGCGCGTGGGGGAAGTTCCTCGCCGGCAGACTCAAATGCCCCGTGAGTATCTGGGAATACTAAGGACGCAGGAGCAACACAGTCTCCACACATGGCGCCTGATAACCATTCCGAATCGGAATCGTTACCGCGACCCCTCTCCGAGGACTGACCATATCGACAAATCACCACCGTTCAGGGGCTGGTGGAGCCCCGGCGGCCCCCCGCCCGGCTCACCCCACCAGATCCTTGGGCCGCTCCGTCAGAGATGCATCCGCCCTGGCCACACGCTTGAACGCACTGGTACCGCGGGTCAGATCATGGCCCACGGCCAACGCCTCGATGTCGGCCGAGAATCTGCGTTGTCCGTCCTTGTCCTCTTCGCGCACCTTCAACCTGCCGTGGACGACCAGAGGTTCGCCGACCGAAACGGAACCCGCCAGGTTCGCCGCCAGCGTCCGCCAGGCCCAGACCGTGTAGAAGCTGGTCGGTCCGTCGGTCCATGCCTGTTTCTGCCGGTCCCAGCGGCGCGCGGTGACCGCGAAGCGGAAACGTGCCATTCCCCCGGTGACCGAATCCCGGTATTCAGGCCGCGTCGCCACATTTCCCACCAATGTCACCAAGGTGTCGTTCATGAGCCCTTGCCTCCCCCGTCCCGCCATGGTCCTGCGGGACCGTCCCGTGACGGCCCCGCGGATGCAGCCGGTCGACCGGGCCCCGTGTCCGGTCCGGTCCTCGTGAGCCGGACCGGACCCGGGCCCCGGGCCCTCCCGGTTGCTGATCCGGTCCCCATGCTGGCCCGCCGGGAGCGCTTCCGCTCGCGCCTGTGGACTACTTGCCGGTTGTGGACAACCCGTTCACCGTCACGTACTGCTCCCGCACCTCCCGGTAGCGCAGCAGCTCGGCTCCGACCGGGTCGAGCACCCTTGTCCTGCCGCACGCCGCGGCCGCCTCCCGCAGTCTGCGCTCCGCGTCCTGTCCGTACCGGTGCGCCGGCCCCCGTACCGCCATCCCGCACGCCCACTCCACCAGCGGACCGCCCACCGTGCCGGCCAGCGTCACCAGGACGGGCGTCAGCGGGGCGACGTCGAGTACGCCCACCATCACCCCGATCAGCCAGAGCACCCCGAGGATCTGGTGCACGGTCATCATCACCTGGGCCAGCACCGCCGCAGGCCACCAGGCGGGCCGTCCCGAGCGGCCGCCACGTTCCTGCCCGGCGGTGGTGGCCGCCGCCAGCTCGTCCAGGGCCTCGGACAGCCCATCGGCGCCCCGCACGGCCGCCTCGCGCACCGCCTGCGCCCAGGGCGCGGGGAGCCCGTCGGACGCCTCGTCCGCGAGCGTACGCACGGCCTGCTCCACCTCCTGCCTGGCGGTGGCCTCCGTGCCCGCGGGCTCGGGGCCGGTCTCGTCCGGCGTCGGCTCGGGGCCGCCGGGCGCGCGCGTGGACGCGTACCAGCGCCAGAACCGCAGCCACGGCGTCCCGCATGCCTTCACCGCGTTCCTGCTCCACTCACGCTCGGCGGCCTCGCCCACGGCCAGTGCGCCGACCGCGTCGCCGAGCCGGTCGCCGAACCGCTCGCGCGCCGACTCGCCGAGCCCGGCGTGCCCGTCGGCGACATACACCGAGCGCAGCCCGTCCGCCGCCGCGTCCACATCGGCGGCCAGCCGGCGGGCCGGTGCGCCCCGCTCCCGGACGAACCGGCCGATCAGCTCCCGCAGTTCGCCCACCCCCTCGCCGGTGAGCGCCGACAGCGCGAGCACCGTCGCCCCCGGTTCGCCGTGCTCGCCCAGGGCCATGCCGTCCTCGTCGAGCAGCCTCCGCAGGTCGTCGAGGACCTGGTCGGCCGCCTCGCCGGGGAGCCGGTCGATCTGGTTGAGCACCACGAAGGTGATCTCGGCGTGGCCCGCGAGGGGCCTGAGGTAGCGGTCGTGGAGTGCGGCGTCCGCGTACTTCTCCGGGTCCACCACCCAGATCACCGCGTCGACCAGCTCCATCGCCCGGTCCACCTGGTCACGGTGCGCGGTCAGGGCCGAATCGTGGTCCGGCAGGTCGATGAGGACCAGTCCGTGCAGTTCGTCACCCGGCCCCGCACTCATCCAGGGCCTGCGACGCAGCCGTCCTGGGATGGCGAGCCGGTCGAGCAGCCCGGCCGCGCCGTCGGTCCAGCTGCAGGCGAGGGGGGCGGATGTGGTGGGCCTGCGCACCCCGGTCTCGGAGATCGCCACCCCGGCCAGGGCGTTGAAGAGCGTCGACTTGCCGCTGCCGGTCGCGCCCGCGATCGCCACGACGGTGTGCTGCGAGGAGAGCCGCTGCCGGGCCGACGCCTCGTCCAGCACCCGGCCCGCCTCGGCGAGCGTGGGTCCTTCGAGGCGCGTACGGGAGAGGCCGACCAGCTCCCGCAGGGCGTCCAGCCGGGCGCGGAGTTCGGCGCCGTACGACACGGAGCGCGGGAAGTCCTCGTACGACTCGGGCAGCGGGCCGAGCCCGAGCTCGCGGGCGCCGGGCTGCGCGGTCTCCCGGTCGGCCGCGCGCCGGGCGATGAACCCGTCGTCCCAGCGGTGACCGCCGCCGCCCTGCTCGGGCAGGCTGGGCGCCCCGGACCCGGTGGACGGCTCGGAGACGTGGGACGGTTCCGGGGCTCCGGAGGGCGCCGACACTCCGGAGGGCTCCGAGGGATCGGACGGATCGGACGCCCGGTACGGCTCGTACCGCCCGGGGGCTCCGAACGGCTCGGATGTCTCGTGCGCCTCGGTCACCTCGTACACCTCGGTCGCCTCGTACGGCTCGTGGGACCGCTCAGTGCGGGCTTCTGGGGATGTCCCGGACAGGGCGCCGGTCGTGTCGGATGACGTGCCTCCGGCCCTGGGTGACGCCATCACCGGGGCCCTTGACGAGGCCGCCCGTGGAGCCGGGGGCGCCGGGTCCGGGGCGGACGGCGGGGCCACCGATGCGGTGGCCGGGGGCGTGGACGACGTAACGGGGTCGTCAGAAGCGTCAGTTGTGTACGGCTCCCGGGCCGCCAGCGGCTCGTGGCTCTCCCACTCCTCCGGCCACCCGGACCCGACCGCGGCACCCGCATCCGCGTCGGCGTCCGCTCCCGGGGCCGTACGGGGGGCCATGTCCGGGGCCGCATGCGCGTCCGCCTCCGCGGCCGCAGTCACCTCAACATGCCCATAATCACTGGTTGTTGTGCTCGTCTCACCGGACCGCCCCGCCCCGCCCGCCGTCTCAGCCCCGGCTGCCACCGCATCCGTCTCCGCTGCTCCGGTCGCCCTCGTCGGGCCGGTCACGTGTGTCGCATCGGTCATCGCGGCCACTTCTCCTTCTGCAGTACGGACAGCGCGGCGATCAGTTCGGCCTGGGACTCGGGCCCCACGTCGAGGGCGTCGAGCGGGGCGAGCCGCCGGTCGCGCTCCGCGCCGAGTACGTCGTCGATATACGCGCTGACCAGCTCCGCGCCCTTGTCGCACAGCCTCAGCGCCCCCTGTGCGCCGATCCGTTCGGCCAGCCGCTCCCCCGCCTTCCGCGTCCGGCGCCCGCCCAGCAGGGCGGCGGCCAGCAGGGCGGCGACCGCCTCGGGTTCCGGCGCGGCCGAACGGTCGAGCTCTCTCACCTCTTCCTCGGCCAGTTCCTCCAGGACCCGCCGCCAGCGCCGCACGGCGAGGCCGACCCGCTCGCCCGCCTCCCCGGTCTCCGCGTCCAGACCGCCGGCCGCGGGCTCACGCCGCCAGCTCTCCCGGACCCGTTCGTCGGCGGCGGCCACCGCGCACTGGAGCACGACCGCCAGGCTGTCCGACAGCGCGTCAAGCAGTTCGCCCGACGAGCTGTCCAGTGGATAGCCGCGCCACCGGGTCCTGGCGTCCCCGGCCAGCACCGCACCCGCCTTGAGCCGTGCCAGTACGCGCTTGCGCTCCCCCTCGTACGCCCCCTCGACGGCGCCGGTGAGCCGTACCGCGGCCGAGTACTGCAGAGCGACGGCGGCGGCCAGCTCGGGCATCCGGGAGCCGAGCGAATCGATCACCCCGCTCGCCGTACGGTCGAGCGACTGCTGCCGGGCCGCCGGATCCTGTGCAAGCTGGGTCAGCCACGCGCGCAGCGGTGCCACGGCGGTGGTGGGCAGCAGTCCGCTGCCGCCGCCCGCGGACTCGGGCAGTTCGGGGATCGTGAAGCGCGGGGCGCTCCCGAGCCCGGCCCGGGTGAGCAGCGCGCCGTACTGCCGTGACACCTCTCCGACGACCTGGTGGGGCACCCGGTCGAGGACGGTGACGAGGGTCGCGTCGTACTCCTTCGCGGTACGCAGCAGATGCCAGGGCACGGCGTCGGCGTACCGGGACGCGGTGGTCACCATGACCCAGATGTCGGCCGCGCAGATCAACTCGGCGGCCAGCGCCCGGTTGCCGGCGACCAGCGAGTCGATGTCGGGGGCGTCCAGCAGGGCGAGCCCGCGCGGCAGGTTCGACGCCATCTCGACCCGCAGCGCACCACCGGCCGCGCCGTGCGGCTCCGGGTGGCCGTCGTCGCCCGTGTCGTCCTGCTGCGGAAGCCATACGCGGGTGAGGCGCGGCAGCACACGCGGCCCCGAGAACCAGTGGTGGTCCTCGGGGTGGCAGACCAGGACCGGGGTCCGGGTGGTGGGCCGCAGCACTCCGGCCTCGCTTACCCGGCGCCCGACCAGCGAGTTGACGAGCGTGGACTTTCCCGCGCCGGTCGAGCCGCCGATCACCGCGAGCAGGGGCGCCTGCGGGGCTCTGAGCCGGGGCACCAGGTAGTCGTCGAGCTGCGCGAGCAGCTCGGTCCGCGTCCGGCGGGCGCGCGGCGCGCCCGGCAGCGGAAGCGGAAGGCGCACGGCGGCGACTCGGTCACGCAGGGCGGAGAGTGCGTCAATCAGCTGAGGCCGTACATCCAAGGTCACCACATGCGAAGAATGCCCAATTTGGTTGGCTTTTTGAAGCGTATAGCCACTTGTGCGCGTCAATCGGGGGCTTTAGGGGCCGTTCGGAGACCTGGGACACTCGGGACGAGTGGGACGCAGGCATAACGACTGCACAACACCCGGGATCCGAGGGGCCAAAAGCCGTGCGCGATCCGCACCCGCCTGCGATTATCAGTTCGCTTCACTGAACCTCCACATCGTGCCACGGAGGTGAAGCAACGGGGAGCAGGTGAATGGAGCCCTATCCTGGTCCCCGGCAAGGTCACGCACCCGTACAACCGGGGCTCCAGGCCGCCGAGGCCACGATCCGGCCCCCGTAGCTCAGTGGATAGAGCAGGCGCCTTCTAAGCGCTTGGCCGCAGGTTCGAGTCCTGCCGGGGGCACTCTCGCCGCACTGCGGCCGGGCCCTCCCGCCGGGAGGGCCTTTTCTTGTGGCCTGGTCCTCAGGTCTGGTTCCTCAGGTCTGGTTCCTCAGGTCTGGGGAACGTAGCGGGAACGACGTAGTGGCGGCGTAAGGGGCACCGCAGCCGAGCCCTTCGCCGCCCGGAACACCGTTACGCGCGCGCTCCGGCCCGCTCCGCCCGAGCCTCTTCCTCGCCGCGGCCTTCCCGTTCTCTTCGCTTTTCCCGTTCTCTTCAGCACCCCGCCCCCGCCCGTCCCCACGGCGGGCAGCCGCATGCCCGCCGCCCTGCGAGCCGAACCTGAAGACGGCTTCAGGATGCTTCAGCCCAGCTTCAGGATGCCCTCGGCAGAGTGGCACCCGTCGCACACACAGCGTTTCGAACGATCGACAGGAGAAGTCATGAGCAACACAACGTTTTCCCCCGCCGATTCCGATGAACTGTGGAAGAGCGGGGGGCTGTTCGAGCTGCGCACCGTTTCGCTCGACCCCAAGGTGATCGCGGGGCTCGCCGAGGTACGGGTGCCGACCCCGCAGTCCGTCCTGATCGGCTGGGTGGACGTGCCGGCCGGTGACCCTCTCGGGGCGACCCAGCACGCGCTCTACCTCACCCCTGGTGGCTACGCCTACCGCGTCACGACCTATGCCGGCGGGCGCCGTACCGCCGACGCAAGCCTCAACTGAGACCGCTGGGACGGCTGGGACCGCTTCAGCGGTGCGGGGCGGGGCGGGTACGGCTCACCTCATTCCCCGGTGTCGTCCAGGTGTTCCGCGATCCGGAGCAGGGCGGGCAGTGCCGCGCGGACCGTGTCGCGGTCGGCGTCGCCCAGGGCTGCCAGGGCGGCACCCAGACGGCGTTCGTGTGCCTGGGCCCAGGCGGTGAGCTGGGCGCGGCCCGCGTCGGTGAGGACGACCACGGAGGCCCTGCGGTCGGCGGAGTCGACATCACGGGTCACCAGACCGGCCGTGATCATCTGCCCGATCAGGCCCGAGACCGTACTGGCCGCCAGATGCTGGCGGGTGGCCAGGTCGCTGATGCGGGCCGGGGAGTGCTCCGCGAGGACCTGGAGCAGCTCGACCTGGGCCATGGGCAGGGTCTCCCACGGGTAGTCGGTACGGATCGACGCCCGCAGGGAACGGCGCAGACGCGTGACGGCCTCGGTGAGCAGCCGCGCGTCGGACGTGTGGTCCTTCGGCGGCTTACGGGTCCCGGAACGGGGCTGGGGCGGCATACGCGAACTTTACTGACCCCGCCGCCCCTGAACCGGTCCAGCCGCCGTCACCGGCCGAAGATTCGGTGTCCGATGTAATCTCGTCCGGGTTACTCCGGCCCCGGTCGGCAACCTCACATCGAGAGCGGTCCCGCCGATGAACCTGGCGTACCTTCCCAGCCCTTCCCAGGGCGTCTGGCACCTCGGGCCCTTCCCGATCCGGGCCTACGCGCTCTGCATCATCGCCGGAATCTTCGCCGGGGTGTGGCTGACCGGCCGTCGCTGGGCGGCCCGCGGCGGGAACCGGGACCACATCGCCGACATCGCGCTGTGGGCGGTGCCCTTCGGAGTGCTGGGCGGGCGGCTCTACCACGTCATCACCGACCCCGAGCTGTACTTCGCCGCCGGGAAGCAGCCCATCCGGGCGCTGTACATCTGGGACGGCGGACTCGGCATCCCGGGTGCTGTCGCCCTTGGCGCGGTGGGCGCCTGGCTGGGGTGCAGACGCCGGGGGATCAAGCTGGCGGACTTCGCGGATGCCGCCGCTCCCGGTCTGGTGCTGGCGCAGGCGATGGGGCGGTGGGGCAACTACTTCAACCAGGAGCTGTTCGGTGGCCCCACCCATCTGCCCTGGGCCCTGCTGATCGATCCCGCGCACCGGCCGGACACCAGCCCGAATGTGGCTTTCTACCACCCGACGTTTCTCTACGAGTCCCTGTGGGATCTCGGCGTGATGGCCCTGCTGCTCTGGCTCGACCGGCGTTACCGGCCGCGCAGGGGGCGGCTGTTCGCCTGCTATGTGCTGGCGTACACCGCCGGGCGGGCCTGGATCGAGGCCCTGCGGATCGACCACGCCAACCACTTCCTGGGGCTGCGGCTGAACGACTGGGTCTCCGCCGTGCTGTTCGCCGGGGCGCTCATCTACCTGATCGCCACCCACGGCCGCGCGGACACCGGCTCCGGCGCTTCCACCGAATCCAACGCCGTCTCCGAAGCAGACGTGAACGCGGACGTGAACGCGGACGTAGACACAGACACAGATACAGGCGCAGATGCGGGCGCCCGCTCCGAGGGCGGTGCGCCGCAGCCCGCCTCGCCGCCCGGTCGCCGTGGTCCTACGGAGAAGTGACGCGCGCCACCGCTACGTGAGCGACCGGGCCGCCTCCGCGCGGCGCGGCCCCGAGCAGGCCGCGTACACCGCCACCAGCGCCGCCGCCAGCAGCACGAGCACGGCCCAGCGCGGGCCGTCCGGCACCCCGTGCGGTGGGGCGATGTGCAGGGCCAGGGTGACCAGCGCGACGCCCAGGGCGGTGCCCAGGCCGCGGGCCATATTGACCAGTCCGCCGCCGGTACCCGACGAGCGCGCCGGTATCGCTCCCATGATCAGCGTGTTGTTGGCGGGGGTGAAGATGCCGAGCCCCAGCCCCAGGACCGCGAGGAGCAGCACCAGCGGGCCGGGCGTCAGCGGCGCCAGGGCCATCGCGCCCAGCGCGGCCACGCAGACCAGGGCGCCCAGGACACAGCGGCCGCGGTCGCCCAGTGCGGCGGGCAGGGCCCGGTCGGCGGCCGTCGCGGCGACCGCGAAGCCGACCGGCAGGGCGGTCAGCACGAACCCCGCGGTCAGCTCCGACGAGCCGCCGCCGGTCAGCACGACCGGGACCAGGACCAGCGGCCCGAAGAGCACCAGATAGCCGGAGAGCGCGCCGGTCAGCCCGGACGACACCGCCCGTACCCGCAACAGCGCCAGGTCGATGAGCGGTACGGCGGCCACCCGCTGCCGTACCGCGAACGCCCAGCCCGCCCCGGCGGCCACGACGAACAGCACGGCGACGCCCCAGCCGGGCACCGGAAGACCCGATGCGGCCGAGACGCCGAGCAGCCCGCTGGTCGTCGCCACGATCAGCAGCGCAAGGCCCGCCCGGTCAAAGCCGTCCGACCGCGACCGGCTGTGCGTCCTCGGCAGGAGATAGTGCCCGGCGACCAGCGCGACCAGACCGATGGGCACGTTGATGCCGAAGACCCAGCGCCAGCCGAGCGTCGCCACCAGGGCGCCGCCGACCGTCGGCCCCAGCGCGAGACCCAGCGCCTGGGCAGCGGCCTGGACGCCGAGCGCGGTCCGCATCCGGTCTCTCGGTGCGCTGGTGGCCACCAGCGCCACGCTGTTGGCCTGCATCATCGCCGCGCCCGCCGCCTGCACCACCCGGAAGGCCACCAGCGTCGCCAGCGAAGGGGCGAGACCGCAGGCCGCCGAGGCCGCGGTGAAGACCACGAACCCGTAGAGATAGAAGAGCTTGCGCCCGTACGCGTCCGACAGCCGGCCGACCGGGACGAGCAGCGCGACCAGCGTGAGCAGATACGCGAGGGAGACCCACTCGACCGCGGCGAGCGAGGCGTGGAACTCCGTACGCACACTGCCGTACGTCAACGTCACGATGCTCGCGTCCAGTTGCCCCATGAACGCGCCGAAGCACACCGTCGCCACCGCGAGCCACCAAGCCCCGGGCCGCACCCTGATCCGTTCCGGCCTGGCGCGCTCCCTCAGGAGGACGGCCGTCCACGACGGGTGCCGCCCACCGGTGGGCGGCGTGCGCCCGCTCTCGTCTCCTCCACTCGTACCCACAGGGCAATATTACATCGGGTACCGAAATATTTTGCTGCCGATGGGTGTGGGGCGATACGTGCGGCTCACCGCTACGGGCAGCCCGCCGCCCCTGCTCCCCGGTCCTGCTCCCCGCGCACCCGCCGCCCCGCCAGCAGCGGATAGGCCGCTCCCGAGACCAGGATCGGCAGGATCCAGGAGAGGTCGGCGCCGCCCAGCCGGCCGCTCAGCCAGCTGTGCAGGAGGGGCGAGTTGATGGTGAGCAGACCGGTGGCCATCCCGCAGGCGAGCGCGGTCAGGCCCTGGACGTTGACCCCGCCGGTACCCCAGTAGCGGCTGCTGCGGTCGCTGGTGTGGATGTCGTGGTGGTCGTAGTGCCAGCGGCGCAGAACGCCGTCCACGATCCAGACGGCGGCGAACGGGCCGGCCCAGACGTTGACCAGCGAGAGGAACTCGTTCAGCGCGGTCTCGAAGTCGTACACGAAGAGGATCAGCAGCACCGCGGCCAGCGCCAGGGTGGCGTCCAGGGCCGTGGCGAGCCAGCGCTTGAGCGGGATGCCGATGGCCTGGATGGCCAGGCCCGACGAGTAGAAGACCGAGGCGTTGTTGGAGATCGAGCCGAGGAAGCAGGCCGCGATGTAGAGGACGTACAGCCAGCCGGGCACCAGCGGCCGGACGCCCGCCACCGGGTCGGTGAGGTCCGTACGGGTCGCGACCAGGACCCCCGCGATGCCCAGGTAGACGGCCATTCCGGCGCCGCCGCCCAGCACCCGGGGGAAGACCTTGCGGACCGGGGTGTCCGAGGGGAGGTAGCGGGCGTAGTCCGGCGAGACCACCAGGTAGGAGAGCGATCCGGAGGCGATCAGGGCGGCGGCGGAGACGATCAGCGCGAGCCAGTTGCCGCCGCCTCCCGCGTGGTGCGGCGGGTGCCAGTTCCAGTCCACCCCGCCGATGGTGAAGCAGAGCAGCAGCGCGAAGACCACGGCCACCACGACCGCGAAGTACGGCTGTACCTTGACGAGGAGCCGGTGTCCGGTGACCGCGATGACGATGGCCACCCCGAGGACGAGCAGCGTCGCCAGGACCTTGCCCGGGGCGCCTGAGTGGTGCCAGCCGAGCCGGTCGAAGAGGGCGAGTACGGCGAAGACCCCGAGGAGGCCGTTGACCGTCTTGAAGCCCAGCGACATGGCCCAGGTGAACAGCGCATTGACGCGGTTGCCGAACACGCCGAACGGCGCCCGGCTCAGGGTGAGCGCGGGCAGTCCGGCGCGCGGCCCGGCGATCGAGCTGTACGCGACGAGGGCGAACAGGGCGTTGCCCACCACCACGGCGACCAGGGCCTGGACGAGGGAGAGGCCGAGGGCGACGGCGCCCGCGCCGAGCACGAAGAAGAACTGGTAGGAGTTGATCCCGGCCCAGAAGAAGCCCAGTTGGCGCGGGGTCATGTACCGCTCGGACTCCGGGATGAAGTCGTAGCCGTGCTGTTCGACCGCGCCCGCTGCGAGGCCGCCGGTGCGTTCTGCCGTGCCGGTCCCCGGCCGGTCCGGCTGTGCGGTGGTGCTCATCGGTGGTGCTCCTTCACGGTGGCGGCCGCCGTGGCGGGCGGGCGCGGGGTGCCGTAATCGGTGAACAGCCCGGGTTCAGTGGGCGGCGGCCGGCGGGTGACCGGCCGGTCAGGACTGCGCGCGCGGTGTGGACCGGCAGTCAGGGCCGGCAGTCGGAGCGGGCCGGTCAGGGCTGAGCGGACCAGACCCGGCGGGCGCCGATCCAGGTCTCGTCGACGCCGGCCGTGGCGAGCCGGGCGAGGTCGTCGGTCCGGTACGGGTCGGCTGCCGTGACGACGAAGTCGGCGAAGGCTCCGGGGCGCAGGCTGCCGACCTCGTGCTCGCGGTGCAGCGCCCGCGCCCCGCCGAGGGTATGCGCCCGGATGCCGTCGGCGACGGCGAGCCGCATCTCCGGGGTGCCGAGCCGGGTGCCGAGCACGGTCTCCCGGCTCGCGGCGGCGGCCACCGCCTCGAACGGGCGGGGCGGCGCGACGGGCGCGTCCGAGCTGAAGGCGAACTCCGTGCCCGCGGCCTGGAGCAGACCCGCCGGGTTGTAGCGGTGACCCATCTCACCGATCGCGGTGAGCGTGCCGTCGCCGGTACGGAGGTGGTGCTGCGGCTGGAGCACGGCGTGCACGCCCAGCTCCCGCATGCGGATGATCTCGTCGTCGGTGGGCAGCCCGCAGTGTTCGACGCGGTGCCGGGGGTCGGTGCGGGGCGTGTCGGCGAGCGCCTTCTCGACGGCGTCCAGGACCATGCCGATCGCGTACGGGGACTGTGCGTGGGTCGCGGTCTGGAAGCCGGCCCGGTGGGCGCGCAGCACCAGGTCCGCGTATTCGGCGGGGTCGTGGTAGAGCTGCCCGTGGTTGCAGCAGTCGGCCGCGTACCCCTCGGGGAAGTACGCCGTCCAGCCGCCCAGGGTGCCGTCCGCGTAGAGCTTGACGCCCTGGATCCGCAGCTGGTCGTCGCCGAGCGCGCTGCTCAGCCCGAGGTCGAGTGCGGTGTCGAGGAGCGCCGACGTCAGATAGACGGAGGTGCGCATCCGCAGGTCACCGGCGTCCCGGGCGCGCAGGTACGTGGAGAGCTCGCGGCGGGACGCCTGGGCGTCGCCGATGGTGGTGACCCCGGCGGCGAGGAAGGTCTGCTGGGCGCGGAGCAGATGGCCGCGCATGATGTCGGCGGGGTCGTCCAGGTGGAAGTTGGGCCCGTGGTTGGTGATCTTCACACCGTCCGGGCCCGTCAGCAGATCGCAGGCGCCGTCCCACAGCTCGCCGTTGGGCTCGCCCGATGCCGTGCGGCCGATGCGGCCGCCGAGCGGGTCGGGGGTTCCGGCGGTGATGCCGTACTTGTGCAGGGTGTAGGTGTTCACGACGCCGCCGTGGCCCGACGCGTTCATCACGTAGACCTCGCGGTCGGTGGCGACCCGGTCGAGGTCCTGGCAGGTGGGGTGGCGGCCCTCGGCCAGCCTGCGGTGCTCGTAACCGAAGCCGCGCAGCGGGGCGTCCGCGCGGAGCCCTTCCGCGTGGCCGCGGAGCGCGGCGACCAGCGAGTCGATGTCCGTGACGGTCTCGGGCCGTACGTCGGCCCAGGCGAGGTTCTGTCCGTACATCACCGGGTGGCAGTGCGCGTCGACGAAGCCGGGCATCAGCTGCCGTCCGCCGAGGTCCAGCCGCTCGTCCACGCGGCCGTCCAGTGCGGCCCGGCACTCCTCGGCGGTGCCCGCGTGCACGATGCGCTCACCGCGCACCGCGAGGGCCTCGGCGCGGCCCGCCGGGGTGAGGGTGTGGACGGTGCCGCCGGTGACGAGAAGGGTGCGGTCCGGGTGTGCTGCGGGCGTGGTGGCCATGTGGGTGCTCCGGTTGGACGGGGAGGGGCGTGCGCTCCCGGTGGGCGGGCGCCGGGGCCGGCGTCCTGCGTCTGCGTCCTGCGTCTGCGTCTGCGTCTGCGTCTGCGTCTGCGTCTGCGGGACGGTCGGCGCCGGGCGGCTCGGCGCCACGGGAAGCGGATCGATGCCCGAGACATACACGTACGAGCGATCCGCTGACTGCGACAGTACGACGCGAGCGAAATATTCGCCAGAGGGGAAGGTGGTGAACTTTTCGCTTGCGGTGGGGAGCGGGTGCGAGCGAAGCGCGTGCGGCCAGGGAGGGGCGCGCGGGAAACGGCGGCACAGGCCCGGCCCCGGCGCTCGGGCCTGAGCCGGGCACTCGGGTGCGGCCGGGTGCGTAGTGGTACGGCGGGATGCGTAGTGGTCGGGCCGGGTGCGTAGTGGTACGGCGGGGCGCCACCGGCGAGGCGGGGTAAGTGTTGGTGAGGTGGGGCACGTACCGATGAGGCGGGGCGGCGTCAGCCCGTCAGGGAGTCGTAGCGTTCCTTGACCAGTTCCAGATGGAGCCAGCTCTCCAGCCCGTGTACGCCGTCCAGGGCGCGCAGCCTCTCCAGCGAGGCCAGCACATCGGCGAGGGTCTCGCCGCCCACCGTGCCGATGACGTCCGCCCGGCCCACACACGCCGCGGCGAACTGCACCTGCTCGGTGGCCAGCAGACCGCCCACGCCTGCCGTGCCGTGACCGTCTCCGGCACGGCGCAGCGAGAAGCCCGCGAGGTGGCCCATGCCGAGGGTCCCCGGGCGGACCAGGGCGGCGACCCGGAAGACACCGGCGTCCAGCAGCCGCAGCGAGCGGGCCCGCGCGGCCGCGGCCGACATGGCGATGCGGTCGGCCAACTCGGCGTAGGACATGCGCCCGTCGGTCTGGAGCGCCCGCAGGATCGCGTGGTCCGTCTCGTCGAGACTCACCGCACCGGGCGAAGTCACCGGAAGATAGGGGTCCTTGAGCACACGGGTGTACGGGGTCGTGTCGACGCCCCGCACCCCGGGCAGCCGTGCCACGTCCGCGACCAGCCTGCTCAGCGCGTCGAAGTCGGAGGTACGCAGCTCCGCGACGACTGGGCGCCGGCCCGCGGTGAGCGTCACGAAGACCGCTTCGGAGAGCCCGGCCACGGTCCGCGCCACGGGCTCGGCGGGGCCGACGACATCGACGGCCACATGGGCGCTGACCGTGCGGCCGAGCACCGCGGGATGGATGACACCGACGATCCGCAGGACCCCGTCCTCGGTCAGTCGCAGCGCCCGTGCGCGGGCGGCGGCGCGGGACAGGCCGACGCGGGCGGCGAGCGTCTCGTAGGACGTGCGGCCGTCCTCCTGGAGGAGGTGGACGAGCGCGAGGTCGGTGGCGTCGAGGTTCATCGGACAGCCAGTCTGCCACGCGCACCGGACCCGCCGTCCGTACTCCGAGGACACCCCGAAGTGGTCACGGGGGCGGGCACTTCCTGGGAGGCCCGGCCGTTGTCACTCCGTAAAGAGTGATCAAAATGGTCACGTGGTGAACGAGGAGACGGCTGATGGCCCTGTGGGACCGCTTGAAGGACTCTGCGAAGACGATGCAGACGCAGCTCGACGCGAAGAAGAACGACCTCAAGAGCGGCGGATTCCGGGATGCCAGCATGGCCATGTGCGCGCTGGTCGCCGCGGCCGACGGCTCGATCGACCCCGTGGAGCGGCAGCGCGTCGCCGCGCTGATCACCACCAATGAGGTTCTGCAGAACTTCACGGCGGACGATCTGCAGACGCGTTTCAACGACTACTGCCAGAAGCTCACCGCCGACTTCGACTTCGGCAAGGTCAGCATTCTGCAGACCATCGGCAAGGTCAGCAAGAAGCCCACCGAGGCGCGCGCCGTCATCCAGATCGGCATCGTGATCGGCGGCGCCGACGGGGACTTCGACAAGTCCGAGCAGGCCGTGGTCCGCGAGGCGTGCTTCGCGCTGGGCATCGCCCCGACCGAGTTCGACCTGTAGGAGCGTCCCCCGCCGCTGCCACTGTGGGCGGGCTGTGCCCCGCCGCTGCCACCGTGGGCGCGGGCTGTGCCACACGTTCCGCAGGCCGGTCCCCGCGCAGCGCCGCCGCTCTTCACCGCGGTGCTGTGCGGGGACAGTACACGGGGACGGTATGTCGGGGGCGGCGTGCAGGGACAGTACACGGGGACGGTGTGTCGGGGGCGGCATACGGGGACAGTGCGCGGGGGCGGTGTGTCGGGGGTGGGCGTGCGGGGCGGTCCGGGCCGGGGTCTACCCGGGCGCCAGCCGCCAGAGCGGCGGAGTGTGCCGGGCCGGGGAGGCGCTGAGGTCATGGCGGAGTTCTGTCAGCTCCGCCGGGGTCAGGGCCAGTTCCTCCGCGATACGCCGGGTGGTGACATAGGCGATCCCCGCTGCCGCCGTGCGCCGCTCCCACGCGGTGAAGCGCTCGGCCAGGGGCCGGAGTTCGCCGGACGCGGCCCCGTCGCCCCGGCAGTCCTGCGTGCCCCGGCGACCCTGGGCACCCCGTAAGTCCTGGGCCTCGTGGGCGTCTTCGGCGTCCCGGGCGCCCCGTGAGTCCTGGCCGCCATGGCCGCCCCGGGCTTCCCCGGCGTCGCGGGCGTCCTCGGCCCCCCGGTCGCCCCGGACCTCGGCGTCGCGGGCATCCTCGTACAGCCGGGCCGCGCGTGCCCGTTCCCGGGCGATCTCCGAGAAGCCGCAGACCCGTTCACTCGCCCGCTCCGCCTCCGCGAGAGTCGCGCTTCCCGCCAACTCCCTTGCCAGCGGGTTTAGTTCCAGAGCCCGCTCCAGAGTGAGCCGGTAGACGCACGGGCTGGCATCGCCGAGCGTGACGGGCTGCGGGGCGTCCCGGGTCCCGCAGACTCCGCGTATCCCCCGCGCCGCCGCGACCAGCAGCGCGCCCGCCTCCGACGGATGCCAGTCGAAGACCGCCTGCACGGACAGCGTGTCCGCAGGGGTCAGGGTGTGCAGCGGGTCGCCGAGCAGGGGCAGCAGAGCGGCCTCGGGCACCTCGGAGTCGAGCCCCGGGCCCGCGACATGCACCGCGGTGGAGATGCCGGTGTGCGCGCAGGCAGCGAGGACCAGTGCGTCACCGAGCGGGCTGCGCAGCGTGGGCTCCGTACCGTTGGCCAGGATGTCGCCACCGACGTCGACCACATCGACCTGCCCGGCGCCGCAGTGGGCGGCGGCCTCCTGGATCTGCCGCGCGAGCCCCAGCGCCCCTTCGTACGGGTCGAGCAGCCCCAGCGCGGGCCGCAGATCGCCCGCGAGCCGCGGCAGGAGCGAACCGGCGGGCGGGCGGGGGGCGGAGCCCGGGGTCACCAGGCGCAGGACAGGCCCGGCCGGGACGGTTCCGGTGAAGTCGGACGGCCTGCGCGGACCCGGCACCGGGTCCACGACCAGCCGCTCCCAGGCATACGTCAGCACGAGGGCGGGCTCGTCCGGCCCGTGCAGAGCGGCGTGCACCATCGCCGTCGCGATGGCGTCCCCGCCACCGCCGGCCGCTATGAGTAGTCGCTTCATGGACGACATGGTGAGCACAGACCGGCCGGAGTTTCAGCCCAACTCCCCTTCCCGCAGGGGACGCAGACGCCTCATTCGCAGAGGCGGGATATTTCGCCAAGTCACCGAAGCGCCAAAATCGGGCAAAGAGGGGGCCAAATAGTTCGGGGCTTCGTCCCATGCGCTCCGTGACGCTCAGTCGATCATGCTGTCACTGGGCGCGACTGACCAAGGGATCCGATCGACTCCGGAAGGAAGCACCACGGAAGTGACATCCTCTTTACCGGTCCACATCTCCCGTTCCGTTCGCGATGAACCGACTCCCGATGAACCGACCACGCCGTACAAGCAGTACGTGTACGCCTACCCGCACCAGAAGGCCTACCGGCTCGGGACGGAGCGCCCGCTCCTCACCGATCTGTGGGCCGGGGAGCGGCTCGACTCCCTCTCCCTCTACGTCCACATCCCGTTCTGCGAGATGCGCTGCGGCTTCTGCAACCTCTTCACCCGCACCGGCGCGCCCGAGGAGGTCACCCGCGACTTCCTGACCACCCTGGAGCGGCAGGCCCGCGTCACCCGGGAGGCCCTGGAGGCCAACGGCACACCGGAGTTCACCCTCGCGGCGTTCGGCGGCGGCACCCCGACGTACCTCACCGCCGGCGAACTGGTCCGGCTCTGCGACATCTGCGAGAACGTGATGGGAGCGGACCTCAGGGCCGTACCGTGGTCCGTCGAGACCTCCCCCGCCACCGCCACCGCCGACCGGATAGCGGTCCTCCGGGAGCGCGGCGCCACCCGGCTGAGCATCGGGGTGCAGAGCTTCGTCGACGAGGAGGCGCGGGCAGCCGTACGGCCGCAGAAGCGGACGGAGGTGGAGGCGGCGCTGGGCCGGCTGAAGGAGGCCGCCTTCCCCATCCTCAACATCGACCTGATCTACGGTATCGACGGCCAGACCGAGCAGAGCTTCACGGTGTCGCTGGACGCCGCGCTCGGCTGGGAGCCCGAGGAGATCTACCTCTACCCGCTGTACGTGCGCCCGCTGACCGGGCTCATGGCCCGCCACGACAAGAGCGGCGAACTCTGGGACGAGCAGCGGCTGCGGCTCTACCGCTACGGCCGGGAGTACCTGCTCGCGGCCGGCTACCGGCAGACGTCCATGCGGGTCTTCAGCCGTATCGGCACCGCCGCTGTGGACGGCGCCGACGACAGCAGCATCAGCGAGTACAACCAGCAGGCCGGGATGGTCGGACTGGGCGTCGGCGCAAGGTCGTTCACCACCGATCTGCACTACACGACCGACTACGCGGTGGCCGTGCCGGAGGTCAGGCGCATCATCGACGACTACATCGCGACGCCCACCGACACGTTCCGGCGCGCGCAGTGGTCGTTCCGTATGGACGACGACGAGCGCCGCCGCATGCTCATCCTGCATCTGCTGCTTGAGGCCGACGGAATGAACGTCGAGCGCTACCGGCGGCAGTTCGGCACCCTTCCGCAGGACGACTTCCCCGCCCAGTTCGCGCTGGTCACCGGGCGGGGCTGGGTCGTCGACGACGGCGGAGTGCTGCGGCTGACCCCGGAGGGGATGGCCTGGGCGGACGCGATCGGCCCGCTGTTCTTCTCCCCCAGGGTGAACGACGCCATGGCGTCCTACCAGGACCGCTGACCGGCATCCGGCATGTCCCTCCGTACGGCTACGCCTCCTCGCCCGCTCCCGTCCGGGCGGCGCGGGAGGCGTGGCCTTCTCCGCCCCGCGTACCGGAGGTCCGGACCGGGGCGGAGACCAGGACCAGCCCGCCCAGCAGGAGCACCGCGCCCGCCACCGCGGACGGGCTCGGCCGCTCCCCGAGCAGCGCGATGCCCAGTACGGTCGCGACCAGGGGTTCCGCCAGGCTGAGGGTGCCGGCGGTGGCGCCGCTGATCCGGACCACGCCCCTGGTGAACAGCAGATAGCCCAGCGCGGTCGTGGCCAGGGCCAGCCAGCCGACCAGGACCAGCGCACGCGGTTCGGCGAGCCCGTCCGGGCGGGCGAGGATCCAGGGCGAGACCAGGATTCCGGCACACAGCACACTCGCGGGGGCGGCGGCCGTGGTGTCGGCGCCCCGGTCGCCGAGCCGTTTGGTCGCCGAGATGTAGACACCGAAGCTGGCCCCGGCGACCAGCCCGAGCAGGATCCCCGCGCCGTGGGCCGGCCCGCCGTCCGGCGGCAGGAGGAGCAGCGCGATACCGCCGATGGCGCAGACCGTTCCGCAGGTCCAGCGCCCGCTGAGCCGTTCGCCGTTCAGGACCCGCCCGCACACGCCCGTCACGACCGGGACCGTCCCGAAGGTGACGGCGGTCGCGAGGGCGGCGCCGCTGCGGTCCACCGCCTCCAGGAAGCACGCCTGGAAGGCCGCCGTGACCAGGACGCTCACCAGCATCCACCACCGGGCCGACCGTTGCCACAGGGTACGGATCCCCGCCCACCGCGCGGTGAACAGCCCCAGGACGAGGCCCCCGACGAGCATCCGGCACGCGCCGATCGCCACCGGCGACGCAGTGCTCCCGGCCAGGATCTCGGCGGGGCCGACCGTGCCCCAGAGGAAGGCGGCGGCCAGTACCGGCGGCACTCCGCCGTCGCGCACGGCATGTCCGAGCTTGCCCGCTGTGCTTGTCACGCACTCTCATTCCGCAGAGCCGGGCAGGATCCGTGGCACAGCACACCTCGGCGGCACACCCGACGATTCCTGGGCTCGACGCTAGAGGGTTCCCGGGCTCAGGCCCCATAGGGAGAACCCACCAACTCGGCCCCCGGCGGGCGCGCTCTTTCCGGCCTTTCGCACGATCGCGCGGCCCGCCCCGGGGCGGGCCGGACCGCTACGACACGATGTCCTTGCGGGCGAACCCCCGGAAGGCCAGCGCGAAGAGGACCAGCGCATACGCCACGGAGACGGCCGCGCCCCTGACCATGCCGCCCCATTCGATCTGCGGCTGGAGCGCGTCCGCCCAGGCGAACTGCCAGTGCGCGGGCAGGAAGTCGCGCCAGGAGCCGAGTGCGGTCACCGCGTCCAGGACGTTTCCGACGATGGTCAGGCCGACCGCGCCGCCGACCGCCCCCAGCGGCGCGTCCGTCCTGGTCGAGAGCCAGAACGCCAGCCCAGCCGTGACCAGTTGGGAGACGAAGATGAAGGCCACCACGAGCGCCAGCCGCCCCACCGTGTCCCCCGCGGCGAGCGAGCCCCCGGTGGGCAGCTCCAGCGGCCCCCAGCCGTACGCGACCGTGCCCACCGCGAGGGCCACCAGCGGCAGCACCACCATCGCGGCCAGACTGAAGACCAGCGCCACCGTGAGTTTGCTCCACAGCAGCCGGGCACGCGGCACGGGCGCGGCGAGCAGATACCGCAGCGAGGACCAGCCGGCCTCCGATGCCACCGTGTCGCCGCAGAACAGCGCGACCGGCACCACCAGCAGGAAGCCGGCCGAGACGAACAGGCAGGTCGCCGAGAAGTTGGCGCCCGACGAGGTCGCGGTGTCGAGGAGCGTCGGCCCGTTCCGGCCGCTGCCGCTCGGCGTACCGCCGACGGCGAACGCCGCGACCAGGATGAACGGCAGGGCGACGAGCACCGCGCCCATCGCCAGGGTGCGCCGGCGCCTGATCTGCCGTTCCGCCTCGACCCGCAGCGGCAGCGTGTGCCGTGCCCGGTATCCGGGTGCGGTGGCCGGTGCGGGGCCGGAGCGGGCGGGGCCCGGGAGAGCGGGGCCCGAAGGTGCGGTCGTGCTCATGCCGGTTGGCCTCCGATCAGGGTGAGGAACGCGTCCTCCAGGCGGCGGTGCGCCCCCACACCGGTCAACGGCACCTCCAGGCGCAGCAGTTCGGCGATGAGGGCGGCCGGGGTGGCGCCGTCGAGCCGGACGAGCAGCCCGTCGTCGGTCCGTACGGCGGAGCCGATGCCGGGCAGCGCCGCCACCTTCTCGGCCAGGGCCTCGGTGATCTCCTCGGCGGCGGTGACGAGGAGGGTGTCCCCGCTGCCGGTGATCTCGGCGACCGGTCCGGCCTGGACGAGCTGTCCGTGGTCCATGACGACCAGATGGGTGCAGGACTGTTCGACCTCGGCCAGCAGATGGCTGGAGACGATCACGGTCCGGCCCTCGGCCGCGTAGCGGATCATCACGTCCCGCATCTCGCGGATCTGCGGCGGGTCGAGCCCGTTCGTCGGCTCGTCCAGGATCAGCAGGTCGGGCAGGCCCAGCATGGCCTGGGCGATGGCGAGCCGCTGCCGCATGCCCTGTGAGTACGTACGGACCGCGCGGTCCAGAGCGTCGCCGAGGCCGGCGATCTCCAGCGCCTCGGCGGCATGTGCGTCCTCGGTGGGGCGGCCGGTGGCCTGCCAGTACAGATCGAGGTTGGCCCGCCCGGAGAGATGCGGCAGGAACCCGGCGCCCTCCACGAAAGCGCCGACCCGCGAGAGGATGGGCGCACCCGGCCTGATCACATGGCCGAAGACCCGGATCTCGCCGCCGTCCGGTGTGATGAGCCCCATCAGCATCCGCAGCGTGGTGGTCTTGCCCGCGCCGTTGGGTCCGAGCAGGCCGAGGACCTGGCCCTTCCCGACCTCGAAGGAGAGGTCGCGGACCGCGTACCGCTCGGTGGACCTGGCGTACTTCTTGGTCAGTCCGGTGATCCGCAGCGGCAGCTGCGCCAGCGCGGGGTCGGGCGCGGGCACCGCCCGGCGCCGCGGGACGAGCAGGGCGACCGCGATCAGCGCGCCCAGCGCGGGAAGTCCCCACACCCACCAGGGGAATCCGGCGCCCGCCGTGCGCAGCGCGGGCACCGTGGGGACGGTCAGCGGTCCGTCGAGCGAGACGGAGTACGTGGCGGGGGATGCCGGGGACGCGTAGCCGAGGTCGGTCGACGCGAGGACCAGCCGCAGCCGGTGTCCGGCCTCGACCTTGTGGTCGACGGCGGGCAGGGTCAGCTCGACGGTGCGGCCCGCCTTCGCGCCGGTGATACGGACCGGGGAGACGAGCTGGTGGGGCAGTACCTGCTGCTTGCCGCTGGGCGGCACGTCGTACACCTTGGCGAAGAGCACGGCGTCCGGCGCGGACGACTTGACCCGGATTCTGGCCTTCGGTGCGCCGGTGACGGTGAGCGCGGCGGGCAGCGGCGCCGAGTCGAAGTGCGCGTACTGGCCGGGGAAGTCCAGTGAGACTCCCACCCCGAGCCCGGAGAGCTGGGAAAGCGCGGCGACGCCCGGCAGCGCGGAGATCGCGGGCGGGGCGCCGCCCGCCGGATTCTGCACGGTCTGCTCACGGCCGGTGAGCGCGAGCGGATGCCCGCCGCTCTCCAGACCGGGGTAGCTTCCGCTGCTCGCGCCCCTCAACTGCGCGGCTCCATCGGTCGAGTCGACCCCGCCGGTCCGGGTGACCCGGAAGGCGGGTCCGGTGCCGGCGCCCTTGTCGCCCTTGAGGTAGCGGTCGAACCAGGAGGCGATCCGCCCGTTGATCCGCTTGCCCTCCTCGTCGCCGCCGTCGTGTCCGCCGGCGATCCAGTCGACCGACACGGGTGCGCCGTTGGCCCTGATCCGGTGTGCCGCCTCGTCCGCCTGGCCCAGCGGGAAGAGGGAGTCGGTCTGGCCCTGGACCAGCAGTGAGGGCACCTTGATCCGGCCGCCCACCGCGGACGGGCTCCGCTCCTCCAGCTCCTTGCGGGCTGCGGCGTCAGGCTTCCCGTTCTCGGCGACCCGCTCGTACATCGCGCAGAGCTGCTTCTCGAAGCGGGCGCAGCCGCCGCCGGAGTTGATGAAGATCCCGGCCCAGAGCTTCTTGAAGACGCCGCCGGGAAAGAGCGCGTCGGCCAGGTTCCAGTAGGTGATCTGCGGGGCGATGGCGTCGACCCGGTGGTCGTACCCGGCGGCGAGCAGCGAGATCGCACCGCCGTACGAGGCCCCGGTGACACCGACGCGCGGGTCGCCGGGCTTGTCCAGCTGGACCTCGGGACGGGTCGCGAGCCAGTCGATCAGCCGTGACACGTCCTTGACCTCGTGGGCCGGGTCGTTGAGCCCGATGGCCCCGGTCGACTTCCCGAAGCCGCGCGCCGACCAGGTCAGCACCGCGTACCCCTCCCGCGCCAACTGCTGCGCCTGCCCCCGCACATCGTCCTTACTGCCCCCGAACCCGTGCCCGAGCAGCACGGCGGGGCGCCGCCCGGACCCGCCGGACGTGAAGTACGACGTGTCGATACGCACTCCCCCGGCACCACCGACCGCCATCACCCGGTCCTCACGGTGCACGGCCGCGGACCCGCCGGACGCGACGGCCGTCCACGTACCGCCCCCGACGAGGACGGCGAACACGACAGCCGCGCAGACGAGGACCCGGCCGCGGGGTTTGGGTAGCTTCATGACTGAACCCTAAGTGCCCGCTCGGACAACCCGGCGGGCCACGGGGTGGAACTGCGCCGGGTACGTACGGAGTAGCCGGGGCGGGGGGCGTACCACGCCGGGAGTAGGTGGGGCGGGGGCGTTACGGGATCGCGCCGGGTTCGCCCCCGCGGTCCCCCGGCGACAGCAGAAACGCCGGCGCCCCCGAGGTGAGCGGGGCCGTCGCGCGGCACCAGGCAAGTACCCGGGTTGCCGACATGCCGGGTACCAGCGCGGCCAGTGCGGCGATGCGCTTGCGTAGCCCGTGCTCGTCCGTGACCCCGTCGAGGGCCCAGTCGGCCGCGTCGAAGTCCGGGTCGCCGAGCGTCGGGCGGGGGTCGATGGCGATGAGTCCGCCGCCGGGGCCGACCAGTACGTTCGACTGGTGCAGATCGCCGTGCACCAGGCCGTCGGTCGGGCCGGCAGCGGCGAGGGCGAGCGCGGCGGCGCGGCCGCGTGCCAGCACCTCGGGGGTGTGGGCGCATCGCCGGGCCGCGTGGTCGTACAGGAAGGTGATCCGGGCGCTGAGCGGGGGCAGGGCCGGTGCGGAGGCGCGCGGTGAGCGCAGGTCCAACAGGAGTTTCGCGATGTCGGCGGTGGCCCAGCCGCTCTCCCGCACACGGGTGCCGGGCTCCACCCCGGCCAGCAGCAGCGCCCCGGTACGGAGGTCGCTGTCGAGCAGCCGGACCACGGACGGGGTCGCGGACCAGGCGCGCAGGGCTGCGGCCTCCTCGGTGGCGACGACCGGATCGGGTGTGAGCTTCAGCCACACCGTGGCGTCGGGCGCGCCCCCTTCCCCGCGCCGCAGGCAGCGGTACACACAGGAGGTGCCACCGCCGCCCGGCTCACCCACGTCGAGACCCCAGCAGCGGGCGAGGCCGTCCACGAGGGTGGGGAGCGCGTCGTACCAGGTGCCGACGGCGGGGCCGAAACGCGCGATCAGCCGGGCCCGGTTGCCGGGGCCCCGCGCTGTTGCCGTCGTCGCCATGTCGTACACCTGCCGTCGGTTGCCCGCTGGTCCCGCGGCGCTGTGCGTTGCTCGCCTGTCCGATCGTGCTGTCCGTCGCGCCAACGTACCCGGGGTGACAAGCCGCCCACACTCCTATTTTCAGCGGTCTAAGCTCCACCCGTCGGAAGCGAAGACCAGGGGTGGGGCATGAGGACGAGCACGCAAGTGAGCAGAACCGCGCTGTGCGCGGCGGTGTTCGCGACGGTCATGGGGGCGGTCGGCTGCTCCGGCCACGCAGCAGGGGAGACAGCTGAGAAGGCAGCCCGGAAGACATCTGCGGGGGCAGCCAAGCATGCGGCTGTACCGTCGGCCGCCCTTCAGCGGGCGACGGACAGTACAAAGAAGTACGGCTCGGCCGAGGTACACATGACCACATCGTTCGCCGCCGGTTCGTCGGTAGTTGGACCGTCCTCCACGAATGAACCGGTGACGAAGGAAGGGACGTACTCCTGGGGTGACGGCCTCACCTTCGACGGCCGGACGGACGCGAAGTCCGTCGGACTGGATGGCCTGGCGTCTGGCAGGAACGTCAACATGCTGCTGGTACAGAACGTGTACTACTACAGCGTGATTCCGCAGGCGAGCGGCCGGTTGAAGGGCAAGCACTGGGTACGGATCGATCTGCCGTCCGTCATCGGTGAATCCAATGCGGACGCAATGACCGGTGGCAGTGACGATCCCACGCAGGGGATCGAGTCCCTGAAGTACACCAGGGATGCCAGGAGAGTTGGCAAGGAGACCGTGCTCGGCAGGGCAGCGACCCACTACCACGCCACACTGTCCAAGGATGATCTGGGGGCGGCGGGACCCGCGCTCGGGCCCGAGAGCAGGAAGCGGTTGCTCCAGCAGTTCCCCGGCTCGGTGGACTCGATCAGCTTCGACATCTGGATCGACGGCCATGACAAGCCGGTCCGCATGAAGGAGGACCTCGACTCCATGAAGGTGGTGGTCGACTACAAGAAGTTCGGTCCCGCGAAGCCGGTGCGGACGCCGTCGTCCTCGGACATCGCGGACCTGAGCTCCCTGTTCCGTCAGATGCAGACGCCCCGACCGCGCCGGTCGGACACCTCGGGCTCGGGACAGGCCGCAGGCTGATCCGCCGGACAGGGTGCGCGCCAGGCCCAGCACGGGCAGGGCCTGGCGCGCGCCGGTCGGGTCTCAGCGCCGTCCGTAGGTTCAACCGTCCGTACGCGACCTTCGGCGCCGCAGTCCGACAGCGGTGCCGCCCGCTGCCACCACCAGGCCCGCCCCGATACCGGTCGACAGCGCCGCCGATGACGAGGCGTCCGCTGCTGCGTCGCGGGTCGCGAGGTCGGAGCGGGTCGCGGAGCCGGTCGTGCTCGTGAGCGTCGTGGAGTGCGGACGCGACGGGTGAGCGGGGATGGGGCGTACCGACCGGACCGAGCCGTCCGTGTTGAGCAGGACCTGCTTGTTGTTGGGGTGCCGGAAGTCGAAGGCCGATGTCAGCGAACCGGCGCGGGCGTCGAACGAGGCGTCGCCGATGCGGCCCGTGTGCCAGTTGTCCTCGATGAACCGGGTGACCGAAGCCTGTTCGGTGCGGGTGTGGTCGACCGAATTGACCTTGCTGTACGGGGAGATGACGAGCAGCGGCTGCCGGGTGCCGGGGCCGCAGCGGTCGGCGTAGCCGCCTGCCGGGCGGGGACCCGCCTGGCAGGCGGGGCTGTCGGTGGGCTTCCCGTTGGAACCGGTCGTGGTGTCCTTCGAGCCGTTCCGCGGTGTGGCGTACGCGTGGTCGTACCAGCCGTCCGAGTCGTCGTAGGCGACGACGACAGCGGTGTCCTTCCACTCCGGGGAGTTCTGCAGCTGGTTGATCCGGCCGACGATGAAGTGCTGTTCGTCCAACGGGTCCGAGTATCCGGCGTGGCCGTCCTGGAACTCCGGCGCCTTCAGGAAGCTCACCGCGGGCAGCCGGCCGGCCTTCAGGGCGGCGTCGAAGTCCGTCAGGTCGTAGTTGTGGTTGGCGCGCCCGCTGTGGCCGATCTCGCCGACGTTCTCCGGGGCCAGGTGGTGCGGGTTGGATGTGGACCGGTAGTACTGGAACGGCTCATGGTGCGGGCTGTAGTCGACGGACGCGGCGCCGCCGGTGTTGGTGTGGGTGCTGCCCGAGCACGTCGCGTACGCGCCCTGCTCGCCGTTCCAGGCGGTGCTGGGCCGGAATCCGCCCTGGAACCAGCCCCAGCTGACGTTCTTCTTGTTCAGCAGGTCACCGATGTTGCCGCCGTGCATCACGGCGAGGGCGTTCTTGCTGGTGTGGTCGCTGTTCGAGCAGTCGTCGTACGCGGGGTCGGGGTCGTTGGTGACCGTGCCGACGCCCTTGGCGTCGGGTGAGACGACCGTGTACGCGTCCGGCTTCGCCGTCTGCTTCGGGTGCTCGGTGCCGGACGCCGGGTCGGCGGAGGTCACTCCGTGCGTCTGGCCGGAGATCAGGTTGAGCGCGCCGGGTGTGGAGGGGCCGTAGGTGGAGCTGTACGCGTTGTCGCCGAGGGAGTAGTGCTGGGCGTAGTTCCACAGTCCGGTGACCGTGTTGCCGTCGTAGTAGTCCATGACCAGGCCGGGTTCGCCGAAGAGGTTCCCCGAGCACTTTCCGGAGTCGGTGTTCTGGACGTACTGGTCGTCCCTGCCGCCGTTGGCCGCGTACTGCTCGGGCCCGTAGTTGTGGTTCTGGTCGCAGGTCAGCGCCTGTGAAGCGGAGAGCCTGCGGGGCGTGTACTGGTTCGGGTTCTTCTTCAGCAGCCCCGCGTTGCTCAGGGTGTTGACGGTCTTCGGGGTGTGCCGGTCCGCCGTGAACTTCGTACCGTCGGTGTTGGCCGCCTTCGGGTACGTGCCGAAGTAGTGGTCGAAGGAGACGTTCTCCTGGAAGATCACCACCAGGTGCTTCACCGGCGTTGCGGTGGGGATGGGGTGGCCGCCGCCGTGGTGACCCTGGCCGTGCGGGTTCGCGGACGCGGGGGCCGGACCCCCGAGCACGGCGAGCGCCGCGGCCCCGGCGCAGGCGCCCCACCGAATCGCCCGCCGTCCGGGCCTCGCCGTTCTCCCTGTGCTGACCATGGTCTCCCCGCCTCCACTGTCCGCTGCCGGCTGTCGGCTTCCGCCTGCCTGGCGTGTCGCTTACGCGGAGATGGTGCGCGGCCGCGACGACCGGACGGCTGCGCTGCCGTGTCGCGGGGGTGAACAGCCCGTATGGGATCCCCCTGTGCGCCGCTCGGTGGTGCGTCACGGCTGATCCGGGTCGTCGGCCGGTCCCGGTTCACGGCCGCGTCCGTGTTTGGCGTCCCGCCGACCACGGAAACGGCCCCGCCGCCCCCTGGTGCAGGGAGAGGTGGGGCCGCTGTGCGGAGTTGGGGAGTTCCGCTGCGGGAACTCCGGATACGAGCGCCCGTCGGAGAAGCCGATTGAGGCGGCGGCCCGGCGCCATGCGCCGGAGGTCATCCGTATGACGGGTCATTACGCGCAATGCCGCCAAGCCCTGAGGACGAGCGTCACGGAAACTCCTCAATTCACCGACAGTGCCTGTCGGATTACGGAGCCCCGGCGTGTGCGGGCGGCTGTGGAATGCGTACTACGGAATCCGTATCCATACCGCGGTATCAGCCCTGCGGCATCAGTACAGCACCCAGAGCGAGATGCGCCCCTTGTTGTCGACACAGGTGGCGTCCTGGTACTGCTGCTTCGCGCGGGGGATGTCCGCCTGGCACGCGGCCATATTGGGGTACATCTCCGGGCCGCCGGCGATGTCGTGCCAGCTGGCGGCGGAGGCGGAACCAGCGGTCAGAGGAATCGCGACCGTGGCGGCAACGACGGCAAGACCGTAGGTCATTCGCTTACGCCATGACTTCATGCATATCTCCTCGTGTAAAAAGGGCCGGACCGCGCCGGGCCGCATGGGGTACCGGCCGCGTCAGATCAACTTCTGCCCGGAGAAACCCCGGACACACCTCAGTTCAACACACCGGAACCACGCGTCCCAAAGCCACCAGGACCCTTGTTACAAGCCCCCGACAAAGCCGACCAGTCAGACCCTGGCAGGCACAGTCAGACATAGTCAGACACTGCGAAATCCGACTTGACGGCCCTTCACGACTTCGGAGAAAAAGTCGTCATGGTGTGAGCGCGACGAATCTCCGGTTCAGGTCTCACCGGGCGAGGAGCGCCCGGCCCAGCCAGTCCGTGCGGTCGCGTACTCCGGGCAGCGCGAAGAAATAGCCCCCGCCGAACGGCTTGATGTAGTCCACCAGCGGCTCACCCGCGAGCCGCTTCTGCACCGTCTCGAACTGCCGGGCCAGGTCCTGCTGGTAGCAGCAGAAGAGCAGCCCCATGTCGAGATTGCCGTTGGAGTCCATGCCCCGGTCGTAGTTGTACGCCCGGCGCAGCAGCCGCTGCCCCTCGGTCTTCGGGGTACGCGGATTCGCCATCCGGATATGGCTGTCCAGCGGGATCACATCGCCCTTGGGGTCCTGCGCGTACCGCGGGGAGTCGGACTCGTGGTTCCCGTCGAGCGGGGCGCCGGTGTCGCGGACGCGGCCGAACATCCGCTCCTGCTCGGTCAGCGAGACCCGGTCCCAGAACTCCACCAGCATCCGGATCAGCCGCACCACCTGGTAGCTGCCGCCCGCCGTCCAGCCGGGCTCGGCGCCCGCGCCCACCCAGACCAGCCGGTCCATCGCCGACGCGTCCCGGGCGTCGGGGTTGGCCGTACCGTCCTTGAAGCCCAGCAGGTTACGGGGTGTTCCGCTGGGCCGGGCCGGGCTGCTGAAGCCGTCCATCCGCCAGCGCACCTGCATGGCGCCCCGGGTGTGCCGGGCGATGTCCCGCAGCGCGTGCAGCACCACGTCCGGGCTCTCCGCGCTGAGCTGCACGCTGAGGTCGCCGTGGCACTCGGCCTGGTCGAGGTCGTCGTCCGGGAAGGACGGCATGGCGGTGAGCCGCAGCGGCTTGCGGCCGTGGAGCCCGAAGCGGCCGTCGAAGAGAGAGGCACCGACCCCGGCCGTGACGGTCAGTCCGCCCGCCGGGACCTGCGGTCCGAGTACACCGGAGTCGCTGGGCGGGGCAGTGATCCCGAGCGGCGGCGGAGTCCCTCCCGTGGTCAGGAACCGGGCCCGGTCGGTGAGGGTGCGCAGCAGTTCGGCCAGCTCCCGGCGGCCGTCGGCGGTGACGTCGAAGGCCGCGAACACGGTGGTGCGCTGGGGTGCCCCCAGGACCCCCGCCTGGTGGGGCCCGTGGAAGTCCGTACGGGATGCGGGGGCCGGGCCGGACTCGTGACCGGTGGGGGCGGCGGGGCGGTCCGCGCCCACCAGGGCGGCCCCGGCCGCCACGGTGCCCATGCCCAGCGCCGCGCTCCGCAGGAATCCGCGTCTGCGCACCTCGTCCGCGCCGCGCACGGCCTTCGCGCCGTGCGTGCCGTCCCCGCCGATACCGCTCCCGCCCGTACCGGTCCCACCCATACCGTTCCCTCCGCCGCACCCGTGCTGAGCCCTGCCGCGGCTCCCCGTCCCGGGGCTGCCGTGGGCATACCGCCGCATGGTGTCGTCACCCCGTGCTGTCCCGCAAGGCGCCCCGGCCCTTGGGCGTACGGGGGGGTGTCGGTGCGGTGTGGGTGCGGTGTCGGTGGGGCCGGACCGGAACGGGCCACCGGGACCGGCGGCCCGAACAGGCCGTCCGGACTCAGTGGTTGCTCGGGAAGCCCAGGTCGACCCCGGCCGGAGCGTCCGCCGGGTCGGGCCAGCGGGTGGTGACGACCTTGCCGCGGGTGTAGAAGTGCACCCCGTCGTTGCCGTAGATGTGGTGGTCGCCGAAGAGCGAGTCCTTCCAGCCGCCGAAGGAGTGGTAGCCGACCGGCACCGGGATCGGCACGTTGACGCCGACCATGCCGGCCTCGACCTCCAGCTGGAAGCGGCGGGCCGCGCCACCGTCCCGGGTGAAGATCGCGGTGCCGTTGCCGAACGGCGAGGCGTTCATCAGTGCCACGCCCTCCTCGTACGTGCCGACCCGCAGCACGCACAGGACCGGGCCGAAGATCTCGTCCTTGTACGCGTCCGACTCGGTGGAGACCCGGTCGAGCAGCGAGAGGCCGATCCAGTGGCCGTCCTCATGGCCCTCGACGGTGAACCCGGTGCCGTCCAGGACGACTTCGGCGCCCTGCGCCGCGGCGCCCGTGACGTACGAGGCCACCTTGTCGCGGTGGGCCCTGGTGATCAGCGGGCCCATCTCGGACGACGGGTCGTTGCCGGGGCCGATGGTGATCTTCTCGGCGCGCTCGCGGATCTTCTCGACCAGTTCGTCGCCGACGGAGCCGACGGCGACGACAGCGGAGATCGCCATGCAGCGCTCGCCCGCGGAGCCGTAAGCGGCGGAGACCGCGGCGTCGGCCGCGGCGTCCAGGTCGGCGTCGGGCAGCACCAGCATGTGGTTCTTGGCACCGCCGAGCGCCTGGACGCGCTTGCCGTGCGCGGTGGCGGTGGCGTGGATGTGGCGGGCGATCGGGGTGGAGCCCACGAAGGAGACGGCGGCGACATCCGGGTGGCTCAGCAGGGCCTCCACCGCGACCCTGTCGCCGTGCAGCACATTCAGCACACCGTCCGGCAGACCGGCCTCGGTGGCCAGCTCGGCCAGCAGGTTGGCGGCCGACGGGTCCTTCTCGCTGGGCTTCAGTACGAAGGTGTTGCCGCAGGCGACGGCCAGCGGGAACATCCACATCGGCACCATGGCCGGGAAGTTGAAGGGCGTGATGCCCGCGACGACACCGATCGACTGCCGGATCGACGAAACGTCGACCCGGCTGGAGACCTGGGTGGACAGCTCGCCCTTGAGCTGGGTGGTGATCCCGCAGGCCAGCTCCACGATCTCCAGACCGCGGGCGACCTCACCGAGCGCGTCGGAGTGCACCTTGCCGTGCTCGGCGGTGATCAGCGCGGCGATCTCGTCACGGTGGGCGTCGAGGAGCGCGCGGTAGCGGAAGAGGACCGTGGTGCGCGCGGAGAGCGAGGAGGTCCCCCAGGTCGCGTACGCGGCCTTCGCCGAGGCGACCGCCGCGTCCACCTCTTCGGCCGACGCCAGCGCGACCTGGGTGGTGACGGCGCCGGTCGCCGGGTCGGTGACCGGGCCCCAGTTGCCCGATGTGCCGTCGACGGCCTTGCCACCGATCCAGTGGTTGACGGTCTTCATGGTGAACGCTCCTTACAAAGCCTTAGAGATGACGGCGTCGGGCCGCGACCTGCCGGTCGTACTCCTCCCGGGCCCCGACCGCCGAGGGGCGGGTGGCGGTCTCGGCCACGGGAACATCCCACCACGCCTGCGCCGGGGGCGGCCCCGACACTGTGTCTGCCGTTTCGGTCTCCACGTAGACACATGTGGGACGGTCCGACGCACGGGCGGCGGTCAGCGCTTCCCGCAGGTCACGCAGGGTCTTGGCGCGCAGGACGGCCATCCCGAGGCTGGCCGCGTTGGCCGCCAGGTCGACCGGCAGCGGGCCGCCGGTGTACGTGCCGTCCGGGGCCCGGAAGCGGTAGGCCGTACCGAAGCGTTCGGCGCCCACCGACTCCGAGAGCCCGCCGATCGAGGCGTACCCGTGGTTCTGCAGGACGACGACCTTGACCGGCAGCCGCTCCTGGACCGCGGTGACCAGCTCGGTCGGGTTCATCAGATAGGTACCGTCGCCGACCAGCGCCCAGACGGGCCGGCCGGGCGCCGCCAGCTGGACGCCGATCGCGGCCGGGATCTCGTACCCCATACAGGAGTAGCCGTACTCGACGTGGTACTGGTCGGCGGAGCGGGTCCGCCAGAGCTGGTGCAGGTCGCCGGGGAGCGAGCCCGCCGCGTTGATGACGATGTCCTCGCCGGTCACCAGCGCGTCGAGCGCCCCGAGCACCTGTGCCTGGGTGGGCGCCGAGTCCTCGCTGCCGGTGTAGGCGGCGGTGACCCGCGCCTCCCACTCGGCCTTCGCCGCGCGGTACGCGCCCTCGTACGCGGCGGACACCCGGTGTCCGGTGAGCGCGCCGGTCAGCCGCTCCAGGGTGGCGCGGGCGTCCGCGACGAGCGGGAGCGCGGACAGCTTGTGCGCGTCGGACCCGGCGATGTTGATGTTGACGAACCGGACGCCGGGGTGCTGGAAGAGCGTCCCGGAAGCGGTGGTGAAGTCGGTGTACCGGGTGCCGACTCCGATCACCAGGTCGGCGGCGCGGGCAAGACCGTCGGCGGTCGCGGTCCCGGTGTGGCCGATGCCCCCGACGTCCGCCGGGTGGTCGTACGGCAGCGAGCCCTTGCCCGCCTGGGTGGAGGCCACCGGGATGCCGGTGGTGTCGGCGAGAGCGCGCAAGGCCTCCTGGGCGCCGCTGTGGCGCACCCCGCCGCCCGCGACGATCAGCGGGCGGTGCGCGGCGCGGACCGCGGCGAGCGCGTCGGCCAGCTCGGTGGCGTCCGGCCGTCGTACGGGCACTCGCCAGACCCGCTCGGCGAAGAACTCCTCCGGCCAGTCGTACGCCTCGGCCTGTACGTCCTGCGGCAGCGCGAGCGTCACCGCACCGGTCAGCTCCGGATCGGCCAGCACCCGCATCGCGGCGAGCGCGGCCGGGATCAGCGCCTCGGGGCGGGTGATCCGGTCGAAGTACTTGGAGACCGGCCGCAGACAGTCATTGACCGACACATCGCCCGCGTAGGGGACTTCGAGCTGCTGGAGCACCGGGTCGGCGGGGCGGGAGGCGAAGACGTCTCCGGGGAGCAGCAGCACCGGCAGATGGTTGACGGAGGCGAGTGCGGCGCCGGTGACCAGGTTGGTGGCGCCGGGGCCGATGGAGGTGGTGACGGCGTGCGCGGAGAGCCGCCCGGACTGCCGTGCGTACCCGACGGCGGCGTGCACCATCGCCTGCTCGTTGCGGCCCTGGTGGTACGGCATGGTGTCCTGGCCCGACTCGACGAGCGCCTGGCCGATACCGGCGACGTTGCCGTGGCCGAAGATGCCCCAGGTGGCGGTGATCAGCCGCTGCCTGCGGCCGTCGCGTTCGGTGTACTGGCGGGCCAGGAAGGCCACCAGGGCCTGGGCGGTGGTCAGCCGGCGGGTGCCGGGGTGCCGGTCATCCGGCTGACTGGCGATCATGGGGCCTCCTCCGGTGCGCTGTTGATGTGCGGGTGGGCCCCTTCGCCGGGCGGCTGGGCCCCGTTGCCGTACAGCGGGAGCCTCGGGTCGACGGGCTCCGTCTCCCAGGTCTCCCGGATCCGCGCGTGGTCGGGGTGGTCGCTGATCAGCCACTCGCGCTCGGCGCCCGGCCCCGCCATCACATTGAGGTAGTACATGTGGTGCCCCGGGGTGGCCATCGAAGGACCGTGCCAGCCGTCCGGGATCAGCACCGTGTCCCCGCTGCGGACCTCGGCGAGCAGATCGGTGCCGCCGGGCCTGGACGGCGAGACCCGGTGGTAGCCGGGGCCGCCGCCCTCGATCTCGAAGTAGTAGATCTCTTCGAGTACCGACTCCCGGCCGGGGCGGTCCTCGTCGTGCTTGTGGGGCGGGAAGGACGACCAGTTGCCGCCGGGGGTGAGCACTTCGACCGCGATGAGCCGGTCGCACACGAAGGTGTCGGCGGCGGCGAAGTTGTTGACCTGGCGCGAGCAGCTGCCGCTGCCGCGCAGCTCGACGGGGACCTCCGGCGCGGGGCCGTAGCGGGCGGGGAGTCGTCGCTCGCACTTCGCTCCTGCCAGGGCGAACCGGCCTCCCGCACCGGAGGAGATCTGTGCGCGGGAATCACGCGGCAGATAGGCGAAGTCGGTGACTCCGTCGAACACCCCTGCCCTGCCCCGCAGTTCGATACTCTCTCCGTCGACCAGGACCGTACAGCCCCCGGCGAGCGGCAGCACGATCCATTCGCTGTCGTCCGTGGAAAGACCGTGTGAATCTCCGGGGGCGAGCTCCAGGATCCGCAGCGCCGAGCGGTCCCAGCCGGCCTGCCGCGGACCGATGTCGAGTGCGTACGGGGCACGGGCCGTACTGCCCGCCCGCACCAGCGCGTCCCCGCCGTCCGGGCGGCTGCCGCTCGTACGTCGGCCGCCGTGCACGGGTCGGCTGCCGCTCATATGTCCGCTGTCGTTCATACGTCCCTCCCGGGCGGCTGGAGCAGTCCCACCGCGATGTCCACGGCGCCCGCCACGTCCCCGTCCGCCGGGTAGAGCAGTGAGCGCCCGGCCACCAGGCCCTGGACGGTGGGGAGTCGGAGCGCGGTGCGCCACTTCTCGTACGTGGCGTCCTGGTCGCCGCCCGGTTCGCCGCCGAGCAGCACCGCGGGCAGGGTGGTGGTCTCCATCACCCGCGCCATGTCGTCGGGGTCGGCGGTGACGGGCACCTTGAGCCAGGTGTACGCGGAGGTGCCGGCCAGCCCGGACGCGATGGCCAGGGAGCGGGTGACCGCGTCCGCCGTGAGGTCGTTGCGGAGCCGGCCGTCCACCCGGTGGCAGATGAACGGCTCGACGAAGACCGGCAGCGCGCGGGCGGCCATCTCGTCGATGGCGCGGGCGGCGGCGTGCAGGGTGGCGGGCGAGCCGGGGTCCTCGTAGTCGATACGGAGCAGCAGCTTGCCCGCGTCGAAACCGAGGCGGGCCAGATCCTGGGCGCGGTGGCCGGTGAAGCGGTCGTCCAGCTCGAAGGAGGCCCCGGCGAGACCGCCGCGGTTCATCGAGCCCATCGCGACGCGGCCCTCCAGGGCGCCCAGGAGCAGCAGGTCCTCCAGGATGTCGGCGGTGGCGAGCACCCCGTCCACGCCCGGCCGGGAGAGGGCGAGGCAGAGCCGCTCCAGCAGCTCGTGGCGGTTGGCCATGGCGAGGTCCCGGCCGCCGACGGCGAGTGAGCCGCGGGCCGGATGGTCGGCGGCCACGATCATCAGCCGGCCGCCTTCGCCGAGCAGCGGTCTGCGGGCGCGGCGGGCGGCGGCCTCGGCGACGGCTTCCGGATGGCGGGTCCTGGTGCCCACGAGTTCACCGATCGAGGCCACCGCGCCGCCGGTCACGGGCGCACTTCCTGGAGGGCGGCGTCGACCTCGGATGCGTACGGCATCGCGGACGAGCAGGCCAGCCGGGAGGCGACGATGGCCCCGGCCGCGTTGGCGTACCGGATGGTGCGCTCCAGCTCCCATCCGGCGAGCAGACCGTGGCAGAGCGCCCCGCCGAACGCGTCGCCCGCGCCCAGGCCGTTGACGACATCCACCGGCACAGGCTCCACATCGGCGGTGCGTCCGTCCCGGTGGACGGCGAGGACCCCGCCGGGGCCCTTCTTGACGACGGCCAGCTCCGGCCCCCGGGCGAGCAGTGCCTCGGCCGCCGCGCGGGGTTCGCGCTCGCCGGTGGCGATCTCGACCTCGTCGATGTTGCCGACGGCCACGGTGGCGTGGCGCAGCGCTCGGGCGTAGTGCGGGCCCGGCTCGCCGGCCCAGAACATCGGGCGCCAGTCCAGGTCGAAGACGGTGGCCCGGATCTCAGCCGGAGGGGCGGGATCAGGGGCGGCAGAGGTGGCAGGGGCGGCTGGGGCGGCGGGATCCGGAACGGCCGGCGCCGCGGAGTCAGGGGCGGCCGGGGCCGCCGGATCCGAGGCGATGAGTGCGGCGCTCCTGGCCTCAAGGGCGGCCAGCGTCGCCGTACGGCTGGGCTCGGCGCAGAGCCCGGTCCCGGTCATCCAGAACACCCGCGCGGCCCGGATCGCGCCCAGGTCCAGCTCATGCCCGTACATCTCCAGATCGGGCGCCTTCGGCTGCCGGTAGAAGTACAGCGGGAAGTCGTCGGGCGGGAACACCTCGCAGAAGGTCACCGGCGTCGGCAGGCCGGGCACGGGGGTCACCCAGCGGTCGTCGACACCGAAGTCCCGCAGCTCCTGGTGGAGGTAGTCACCGAAGGGGTCGGCGCCCGTCCGGGTGACGACCGCCGTCCGGTGCCCCAGCCGCGCCGCCGCGACCGCGACATTCGCCGCCGAGCCGCCGAGGAACTTGCCGAAGGTGTCGACCTGGGCGAGTGGCACGCCGGCCTGCAGGGGGTAGAGGTCCACCCCGATCCGGCCCATCGTGATCAGGTCGTACACCGTGCACGTCCTCTCCATCGGCCTCTCCATGCCCCCCATGGCCTCTCCATCGGCGGGCGGCGCCCGGCTCCGGGGCCGGACGGCGGGGGCCGGTCAACGGGCCCTCAGGTCTAACTCCCCCCTCGGAGCCCTGTCAACGCATTGTCCTGACATTCGGACGAACGCTTGACAGCGTTCCGGGCCTGGCGGAAGCCTTGGTCCATGACGCAGATCCGGATCGGCTCGGCACCCGACTCCTGGGGCGTGTGGTTCCCCGAGGACCCGCTCCAGGTCCCCTGGACCCGCTTCCTCGACGAGGTCGCCGCGTCCGGCTACGAGTGGATCGAGCTGGGCCCGTACGGCTATCTGCCCACCGACCCGGCCCGCCTCGCCGGCGAGACCGCCCGGCGCGGGCTGCGGGTGTCGGCCGGGACGGTCTTCACCGGGCTGCACCACGGGCCGGCCGTCTGGGACGCGACCTGGGCGCATGTCGCCGACGTCGCCGCACTCGCGCAGGCCGCCGGGGCCGGGCACCTCGTCGTCATCCCGTCGTTCTGGCGCGACGACAAGACGGGTGAGGTGAAGGAGTCCGACACCCTCGACGCCGGCCAGTGGCGGCAGCTCACCCGGCTGACAGAGCGTCTGGGCCGTGAGGTGCGGGAGCGGTTCGGGCTGCGGATCGTGGTGCACCCGCACGCGGACACCCATATCGACACCGAGGAGAACGTCACCCGCTTCCTGGACGCGACCGACCCGGATCTCGTCTCGCTCTGCCTGGACACCGGGCACTACGCGTACTGCGGCGGGGACAGTGTGCGGCTCATCGAGACGTACGGGGAGCGGATCGGCTATCTGCATCTGAAGCAGGTGGACCCGGCGGTGCTGGCTCAGGTGCGGGCAGAACAACTGCCGTTCGGGCCCGCCGTGGCGCGCGGGGTGATGTGCGAGCCGCCGCAGGGGCTCCCGGCGCTGGAGCCGGTACTCGACGCGGCGCGGAAGCTGGGGACCGATCTGTTCGCGATCGTCGAGCAGGACATGTATCCGTGCCCGCCCGACCGGCCCCTGCCGATCGCCCGCCGCACCCGCGCGTTCCTTCGCTCCTGCGGGGCCTGAGGGCTGCCCCACAGGTCTTTCGTCCGGATGGTGCCGGGCCGGTGGCGTCCGGAAGGTCGCTCCTGAGGGTTGCTCCTGACACATCTGTCCCATGTGCCGCTTGAGTCACAGGAGTTACCCACCCGTCACGCATGTCCGCGTTACGCGGCCTTTCGGTCACAGGAGATCAACAGCCCCACCCCTGCCCTCTTCGGACGCCGTTGTCCGGGGAGAGGGTGAATTGATCACCAATGCGCAGCTCCGCGACTCCCCCGACGGCCCCCAGGCCGGCGTCGCGCGGCAGGCAGGGAGGTGCTGGACATGACCGACCGAAAGCTCTGGTCCTACAAGGAGATCGCCGCACACATCCGGGTGCAGCCGGACACCGTCCGCTCGTACCGGAAACACGGGCTGCTGCCGCCACCCGATCAGGTGGAGAACGGAAAGCCCTACTGGTACGCGGAGACCGTCCGGCTCTGGGTGTCACGCAGGCCGAGCAACAGAGGCCGCTGACGCCGCCGCGCCGGGGCCCGGACATGGGCAACACCCGGGCCCCGGTGGCCCTCAGGAGTCCCAGGCGCACCATGGATGAGTACACGCGCACCCGTACAGCAGACCCGCACAGCAGAGGAGACCAGCATGAGCGCCGAGACAGAGACCGCCAAGCCGGGCACCGCCCACCTCGGGCTCCCCCAGTCCGGACCGCCCGCCGATGACGCCCCCGCATCGGGCTGCTGCGGCGGCGGATGCTGCGGCGGCGGCGGTTCCGGAGCGGAGACCGGCGCGGTCACCGCCGTCTACCGGGTGACCGGAATGGCCTCCGAGCACTGCGAGGGCGCCATCTCGCTCGAACTCGCCGAGCTGCCCGGTGTCACCGGCGTCACGGCCGTCGCGGCCACCGGACAGGTGACCGTCACCTCCCAGACCCCACTGGACGAGGGAACGGTGCGTTCGGTGCTGCACGAAGCGGGCTATGAGCTCGTGGATCCGGCCTGATCCATGCCCGTACGTGGAGATCTTCTGATGACCGGGTGATGACCGAACCGCCCGGAACCCCAGCGTCAGGTATTGCCATGGCCAACTCTTCGCTGTTCGTAGTGACAAACGGCTCGGAATTGCGTATCTTCACAGGACGTTCACAACGAGACTCAGATCACACGCTTTGGGGGGTAACCATTACGGCGCCCCGAGTGTCTAAGTGAACGATGCCAAGGATGTCTTGGGGGACGTCCGGTGGAACATCTTGGGGGATGTTCCGGGCAAGCGTTGGCCGGGGCACGTGCCACGGGGAGCTTGAGCGGCCCACCCGTCGAGTACGTACCCCGGCAGATCGCGTGCCGGGGCAGCAGCAGTACGCGGAGCCGGCCTCCGCGCCCAACAGACGCCCGGACCGGATCCCGTGGGGGGAATCCGCCCGGGGAAACGGGAAGCGCCCCGTATCGTCGACCCGTGGGGGGATCGACGGCGGGGCGCTTTTCGGTTGCCGTGCGGCTATGACCGCCGACGGCGGCGGGCTTCCGCCACGACCGGTGTCAGCGGCCTTCGACCGGCGTGAAGTCGCGCAGGACCTCACCCGTGTAGATCTGGCGCGGGCGGCCGATGCGGCTGCCGGGCTCCTTGATCATCTCGTGCCACTGGGCGATCCAGCCGGGCAGCCGGCCGATCGCGAACAGCACGGTGAACATCTCGGTCGGGAAGCCCATGGCGCGGTAGATCAGGCCGGTGTAGAAGTCCACGTTCGGGTAGAGCTTCCGCTCGACGAAGTAGTCGTCGGCCAGCGCGTGCTCCTCCAGCTTCAGCGCGATGTCGAGCAGCTCGTCATCCTTGCCGAGGGCCGAGAGGACATCGTGCGCCGCTGCCTTGATGATCTTCGCCCGGGGGTCGAAGTTCTTGTAGACGCGGTGCCCGAAGCCCATGAGCTTCACGCCGTCTTCCTTGTTCTTCACCTTGCGGATGAAGGTGTCGACGTCGCCGCCGGACTGCTTGATGCCTTCGAGCATCTCAAGGACCGACTGGTTGGCGCCACCGTGCAGCGGGCCCCACAGCGCGCTGATACCGGCGGAGATCGAGGCGAACATGTTCGCCTGCGAGGAGCCGACCAGACGCACGGTGGAGGTCGAGCAGTTCTGCTCGTGGTCCGCGTGCAGGATGAGCAGCTTGTCCAGCGCGGAGACGACGACCGGGTCCGGCACGTACTCCTGCGAGGGGACCGAGAAGGTCATCCGCAGGAAGTTCTCCACGTACCCGAGGTCGTTGCGCGGGTAGACGAACGGGTGGCCGATCGACTTCTTGTACGCGTACGCCGCGATGGTCGGAAGCTTGGCGAGCAGGCGGATCGTCGAAAGGTGCCGCTGCTGCTCGTCGAAGGGGTTGTGGCTGTCCTGGTAGAACGTGGACAGCGCGCTGACCACCGAGGACAGCATCGCCATCGGGTGCGCGTCACGCGGGAAGCCGTCGAAGAAACGCTTGACGTCCTCGTGCAGCAGCGTGTGCTGGGTGATCTCGTTCTTGAAGGTCGACAGCTCGTCGACCTTGGGGAGCTCGCCGTTGATCAGCAGGTAGGCCGTCTCAAGGAAGCTCGACTGCTCGGCCAGCTGCTCGATCGGGTAACCGCGATAGCGCAGAATGCCCTGCTCGCCGTCGAGGTAGGTGATCGCGGATTTATAGGCGGCGGTGTTGCCGTATCCGCTGTCCAGCGTCACCAGCCCGGTCTGGGCTCGGAGCTTCCCGATGTCGAAGCCCTGGTCGCCGACGGTGCTGTCGATCACCGGGTAGGTGTGCTCGTCGTCGCCGTACCGCAGTACTACAGCCTTGTTAGCGTTCTCGCTCACGTCATCCCTCACCGACGTAGTGCCTCTTCTTCGAGGTGCCCTGACTGTCTCTACCATCCCCCACTTGGCTCAGCAGAGTGCACTCGGGGTCGCCCGTTGGGCTATTTGGCGGCACTGAGTGCCGCCAACCTGCTTATCCTGCCCTCTTCGCCCCGGTTCCGGAACCCCGGGGTGACGATTCCCACGGTCTGCCGTCCGTGCCGCCTCCTGCCAGTCTGTGGTCCAGCGCGGTGAACCGCCTGCCCGCGGAGACCGTACGTACCGCCTGGCCGATCGCCTTGCGGGAGCCGACCAGGACGACCAGCTTCCTGGCCCGGGTGACGGCCGTGTAGAGCAGATTGCGCTGGAGCATCATCCAGGCACCCGTAGTGACCGGAATGACCACCGCCGGGTACTCGCTGCCCTGGGAGCGGTGGATCGTCACCGCGTACGCGTGGGCCAGCTCGTCCAGCTCGTCGAACTCGTACTCCACCTCCTCGTCCTCGTCGGTCCGCACGGTCAGCTTCTGGTCCTCCGGGTTGAGCGAAGTGACCACGCCCACCGTGCCGTTGAACACACCGTTGGCGCCCTTGTCGTAGTTGTTCCGGATCTGGGTGACCTTGTCGCCGACGCGGAAGACCCGGCCGCCGGACCGCTTCTCGGGCAGCCCCGGTCTGGCCGGGGTGATCGCCTGCTGGAGCAGGCCGTTGAGCGTGCCCGCACCGGCCGGGCCGCGGTGCATGGGGGCCAGCACCTGGATGTCACGGCGCGGGTCGAGACCGAACTTCCGCGGGATGCGGCGGGCCGCCACATCGACAGTGAGCCGCCCGGCCTCCTCGGTCTCGTCCTCCACGAAGAGGAAGAAGTCCGGCAGGCCCTGAGTGACCGGGTGCACCCCGGAGTTGATCCGGTGGGCGTTGGTGACCACACCGGACTGCTGGGCCTGGCGGAAGATCCGGGTCAGCCGGACGTTCGGAGCGGGGCTGGTGGCCGACAGCAGATCGCGCAGCACCTCGCCCGCGCCGACGGACGGCAGCTGGTCCACATCGCCGACCAGCAGCAGATGCGCGCCCGGGGCGACGGCCTTGACCAGCTTGTTGGCGAGGAGCAGATCGAGCATCGACGCCTCGTCCACGACGACCAGGTCCGCGTCGAGCGGGCGGTCCCTGTCGTACGCCGCGTCGCCCCCCGGTTTCAGCTCCAGGAGCCGGTGCACGGTGGACGCCTCGGCGCCGGTCAGCTCGGCGAGCCGCTTGGCGGCCCGGCCGGTGGGCGCGGCCAGCACCACCTTGGCCTGCTTGGCGCGGGCCAGCTCGACCACGGAGCGGACCGTGAAGGACTTGCCGCAGCCGGGGCCGCCGGTCAGCACCGCGACCTTCTCGGTGAGCGCGAGGCGGACCGCGGCCTGCTGCTCGGGGGCCAGCTCGGCACCGGTGCGCCCGGCCAGCCAGTGCAGGGCCTTCTCCCAGTCGACGCCGTGGAAGGCGGGCATCCGGTCCTGCTCGGTGCGCAGCAGCCTGACCACCTGGGAGGCGAGCGAGATCTCGGCCCGGTGGAAGGGGACCAGATAGACCGCGGTGATCTGCTCATCGCCGCCCTCGGGACCCGGCACCCTCTCCCGTACGACACCCTCTTCGGCGGCCAGCTCGGCCAGGCAGTCGATGACCAGGCCGGTGTCGACCTGGAGCAGCTTGACCGCGTCCGAGATCAGCTGCTCCTCGGGGAGGAAGCAGTGCCCCTGGTCGGTGGACTGGGAGAGCGCGTACTGCAGACCGGCCTTGACGCGCTCCGGCGAGTCGTGCGGGATGCCGACCGCCTGGGCGATGCGGTCGGCGGTGAGGAAACCGATGCCCCAGACGTCGGCCGCCAGCCGGTACGGCTCGTTCTTCACGACGGAGATCGAGGCGTCGCCGTACTTCTTGTAGATCCGGACGGCGATGGAGGTGGAGACCCCGACCCCCTGGAGGAAGATCATCACTTCCTTGATCGCCTTCTGCTCCTCCCAGGCAGCGCCGATCATCTTCGTCCGCTTGGGGCCGAGCCCCGGCACCTCGATGAGGCGCCCCGGCTCCTGCTCGATGATGTCGAGCGTCTCCAGGCCGAAGTGCGTGGTGATCCGGTCGGCCATCACCGGGCCGATGCCCTTGATCAGCCCGGAGCCCAGATAGCGCCGGATGCCCTGGATGGTGGCGGGCAGGACCGTCGTGTAGTTCTCCACGGTGAACTGCTTGCCGTACTGGGAGTGGGAGCCCCAGTGGCCCTCCATGCGCAGCGACTCACCGGGCTGGGCACCGAGCAGCGAGCCGACGACGGTCAGCAGGTCGGCGCCGCGGCCGGTGTCCACGCGGGCGACCGTGTAGCCGTTCTCCTCGTTGGCGTAGGTGATCCGCTCCAGGACCCCTTCCAGCACTGCCATGTTGGACATGGTGCGACGTTACCGCCGGGGTCCGACAGCCCGGCACGGGCGGTGGGTGCGACCGTCCGGGCCTCCCGGCCGCACCGTCACGACCGGGCAGCCGCACCGTCACGACCGGGCGGTCACGATCGGGCGGTCACGACGATCGGGCAGTCACGATCGGATCACGGAATGCCGGGCTCCTCTTGACCGCGGGCCGTGTAATCGATTCCAATCCTCCGTGTAATCGATTCCATGCGGCCCACAAGGAGGTGGTCCAGCGATGGCGAGCATCAAGGACGTCGCAGCCGGCGCGGAGGTCTCCGTCGCCACGGTGTCCCGGGTACTCAACGGCCATCCGTCGGTCAGGCCCGGCACCCGCACCCGGGTGATGGCCGCCGTGGAGGCCCTCGGTTACCGGCCGAACGCGGTGGCCAGGTCGCTGCGCACCCAGCAGACCCGCACCCTCGGCCTGGTCATCAGCGATGTGCTGAACCCGTACTTCACCGAGCTGGCCCGCTCCGTCGAGGACGAGGCACGGGCGCACGGCTACAGCGTGATCATCGGCAACGCCGACGAGCAGCCCGCCCTCCAGGACCACCACATCCGCACCCTCACCGACCGCCGGATCGACGGACTGCTGGTCAGCCCCACCGACGGCGGCACCCCGCTGATGCTCGACACGGTCGGCGCGGGCGTGCCGATGGTCTTCGTGGACCGCTGGATCCCCGGCGTGGAGGTGCCGGTCGTACGCTCCGACGGGCGCGGCGCCGTCCGCGACCTGGTCGCCCACCTGTACGCACTCGGCCACCGCAGGCTCGCCATCATCGCGGGCCCGGCCACGACCACCACCGGCAGCGAGCGGGTGGACGCCTTCCGCGGGGCGCTGCGCGAGCACGGGCTGCCGCTGCCGGACGAGCTGATCGGGCACGGCGACTTCCAGGCCGGCAGCGGACGCCGGGAGGCGGCCCGGCTGCTGGCGCTGGCCGAACCGCCCGAGGTGATCTTCGCCGCCGACAACCTGATGGCGCTCGGCGCCATGGACGCCATCCGCGCCCACGGTCTGCGGATCCCGCGGGACGTCGCGCTGGCCGCCTTCGACGACATCCCGTGGTTCGTGCACACCGATCCGCCGATCACCGCCATCGCCCAGCCGACCGGTGAACTGGGCCGGGCCGCCGTGCGGGCGCTGATCGACCGGCTGGAGGGCCGGGAGCCGGAGTCCGCGATCCTCCCGGCGCGGCTGGTGGTCCGCCGCTCGTGCGGCGAGCCGCCGCCCGCTTCCCCGCCTGCCGTCTCCCCCGCGGCCCCCGCCGCCGTCACCCCGGTCACCACCGCGGTCCCCCCGGTCACCACCGCCGTCCCCCCTGTCACCACCGCCACCGCCCCGACGCCGAACAGGAGCAACCGGTGAACGTCCCCGACGAGTTGCTGCGTATCGAAGGCATACGCAAGACCTTCCCCGGAGTGGTCGCGCTCGACAGCGTCGACTTCGACCTGCGCCGGGGCGAAGTGCACGTACTGCTCGGCGAGAACGGCGCAGGCAAGAGCACCCTCATCAAGATGCTCTCGGGCGCCTACCGCCCCGACAGCGGCAAGATCTTCGCCGAGGGCCGGGAGGTCCGTATCCACGGCGCGCAGGACGCCGAGCGGCTCGGGATCGCCACGATCTACCAGGAGTTCAACCTGGTGCCGGATCTGACGGTCGCCGAGAACATCTTCCTCGGCCGCCAGCCGCGCCGCTTCGGGATGATCGACCGGGCCAGGATGGAGCAGGACGCCGCCGTGCTGCTGGCCAGGGTAGGGCTCGACATCGCGCCCCGGACCCGGGTCCGTGAACTGGGCATCGCCCGGCTCCAGATGGTGGAGATCGCCAAGGCCCTGAGCCTGGAGGCACGCGTCCTGATCATGGACGAGCCGACCGCGGTGCTGACCTCGGGTGAGGTGGAGAAGTTGTTCGGGCTGGTCCGCGCGCTGCGCGCGGACGGCGTGGGCATCGTCTTCATCACCCACCATCTGGAGGAGATCGCCGCGCTCGGCGACCGGGTCACGGTGATCCGCGACGGCCGCAGCATCGACCAGGTGCCCGCCGACACCCCCGAGGACGAGCTGGTCCGGCTGATGGTGGGCCGCAGCATCGAGCAGCAGTACCCGAGGGAGCGCCCGGCCGCCCCGGCCCCGGGGACCACCACGGCCACCGGAACCACCGGAGCAGCAGCCACCGGAAGCCCCACGGCCACCACGGCCACCGCGCCCGCCGCCCCCGAATCCCCCGCCGCGCAGCCCCTCCTCTCCGTACGCGGTCTCGGCCGGGACGGTGTCTTCCACGACATCAGCTTCGAGGTGCGGGCCGGTGAGGTGGTCGGCATCGCCGGGCTCGTCGGGGCCGGCCGCACCGAGGTCGCCCGCGCGGTCTTCGGGGCCGACCCGTACGACAGGGGCACCGTCGACGTCGTCGGCAGACGGCTCCCCCGGCACGACGTGAACGCGGCGATGGGCGCCGGGATCGGACTGGTCCCCGAGGACCGCAAGGGCCAGGGCCTGGTGCTCGACGCCTCGGTCGAGGAGAACCTCGGTCTGGTCACCCTGCGCTCCGCCACCCGCGCGGGCCTCGTCGACATCAAGGGCCAGCAGGCCGCGGCGGCCCGGGTCGCCGGACAGCTCGGCGTACGGATGGCCGGACTCGGCCAGCATGTGCGCACCCTCTCCGGCGGCAACCAGCAGAAGGTCGTCATCGGCAAGTGGCTGCTCGCCGATACGAAGATCCTGATCCTGGACGAGCCGACGCGGGGTATCGACGTCGGCGCCAAGGTCGAGATCTACCAGCTCATCAACGAGCTGACGGCCTCCGGCCACGCGGTCCTGATGATCTCCAGCGATCTGCCCGAGGTGCTCGGCATGAGCGACCGGGTGCTGGTGATGGCCCAGGGCCGGATCGCCGGTGAACTCCCGGCCCACGAAGCCACCCAGGACGCGGTGATGGCACTCGCCGTCAGCGCCCCGCCCGGCCCGGCGCACAGCAACTCCACCCACTCCAAAGGCGAAGTGAAGGAAGCAGAGGGTTCCCGTGACCACTGACACGCTCAAGAGCAATACGGGCGCGAGTGGCGCCTCTGCGGTCGTCCGCCGCATCCTGCTCGACAACGGCGCACTCAGCGCCCTGGTCGTCCTGGTGGTGGCGATGTCGCTGCTCTCCGGTGACTTCCTGACCACCCAGAACCTGCTCAACGTCGGTGTGCAGGCCGCCGTGACCGCGATCCTCGCGTTCGGTGTCACCTTCGTCATCGTCGCGGCCGGTATCGACCTCTCGGTCGGCTCGGTGGCCGCGCTCTCCGCGACCGTACTGGCGTGGACGGCGACCTCCGAGGGGATACCGGTCTGGATCGCGGTGATCCTCGCGGTCGCCACCGGTATCGCCTGCGGCCTGGTCAACGGCGTACTGATCTCGTACGGCAAACTCCCGCCGTTCATCGCGACGCTGGCCATGCTCTCCATCGGCCGCGGGCTCTCGCTGGTCATCTCGCAGGGCAGCCCGATCGCCTTCCCCGGCTCGGTCTCCTCGCTCGGTGACACGCTCGGCGGCTGGCTGCCGGTCCCGGTCATCGTGATGATCGTGATGGGGCTGATCACGGCGCTGATCCTGGCCCGTACGTACATCGGCCGCTCCATGTACGCCATCGGCGGCAACGAGGAGGCCGCCAGGCTCTCCGGGCTGCGGGTCAAGCGGCAGAAGCTCGCCATCTACGCACTCTCCGGGCTCTTCGCCGCGGCTGCGGGCATCGTCCTCGCGTCGCGGCTCTCCTCCGCGCAGCCGCAGGCCGCCAACGGGTACGAGCTGGACGCCATCGCCGCCGTCGTCATCGGCGGGGCCAGCCTGGCCGGTGGTGTCGGCAAGGCGTCCGGCACCCTGATCGGCGCGCTGATCCTGGCCGTGCTCCGCAACGGCCTCAACCTCCTCTCGGTCTCGGCGTTCTGGCAGCAGGTCGTGATCGGCGTGGTCATCGCGCTCGCCGTCCTGCTCGACACGCTGCGCCGCCGCGCCGGGTCAGGTCCTGGTGCCGGTGGTGCGGCCGGTGCGGGCGCCGGCTCCGGCGGTCCCGGCGGCAAGGGCAGGCAGGTGGCGAAGGCCGGTGTCGCCGTCGTCGTGGTGGCGGCCGTCGTGGGCGCTGTCACCTACGTCAACTCCGGTTCGTCGTCCGGCGGCAGGACCAAGGTCGGGCTCTCCCTCTCCACCATGAACAACCCGTTCTTCGTGCAGATGAAGGCGGGTGCCCAGCAGGAGGCCAAGGCGGAGCACGTCGACCTGACCGTCACCGACGCGCAGAACGACGCTTCCCAGCAGGCCAACCAGATAGAGAACTTCACCAGCGCCGGCGTCAAGGCCATGATCATCAACCCGGTGGACTCGGACGCGGCGGCCCCCTCCGTACGCGCGGCCGACAAGGCGGGCATCCCGGTGGTCGCGGCCGACCGCGGCGTCAACAAGGCGGACACCGCCACCCTCGTCGCCTCCGACAACATCGCGGGCGGCAAGCTCGCCGCCAAGACCCTGGCCGGGAAGCTCGGCGGCAAGGGCCGGATCGTCGTCCTCCAGGGCACCGCGGGCACCTCGGCCAGCCGCGAGCGCGGCCAGGGCTTCGAGGAGGGCATGAAGGCGTACCCGGGGATCAAGATCGTCGCCCGGCAGCCCGCGGACTTCGACCGCACCAAGGGCCTGGACGTCATGACCAATCTGCTCCAGGCGAACCACGGGATCACCGGGGTCTTCGCCGAGAACGACGAGATGGGCCTCGGCGCCATCAAGGCGCTCGGCAGCAAGGCCGGCACCTCGATCCCGGTGGTCAGCTTCGACGGAACGCCCGACGGGCTGAAGGCCGTCAAGGCCGGCACCCTGTACGCCACGGTCGCCCAGCAGCCCGCCGAGCTGGGCAAACTGGCGGTGCAGAACGCGATCAGGGCCACGCACGGCAAGAAGGTCGGCAGCATGGTGAAGGTGCCGGTCAAGGTCGTCACCAAGAAGAACGCAGCCGACTTCTCCTGACGGGCCGCAGCCCGCCACCCCTCTCGAAACCCGCCACCCCCTCCCGAAAGCAGGACTGACATGTACGACTACGACCTGCTGGTCGTAGGGTCGGCCAACGCCGACCTGGTGATCGGCGTCGAGCGCCGCCCCGCGCCCGGCGAGACCGTCCTCGGCTCCGACCTGGTGATCCACCCCGGCGGCAAGGGCGCCAACCAGGCGGTGGCAGCGGCCCGGCTCGGCGCCCGCAGCGCCCTGCTGGCCCGGGTCGGGGACGACGCCAACGGGCGGCTGCTCCTCGCATCGCAGCGCGCGGCAGGGGTCGACACCGCCGGGGTCCTCGTCGGCGGCGCACCCACCGGTGTCGCCCTGATCACGGTGGACCCGTCGGGTGACAACAGCATCGTGGTCTCCCCCGGCGCCAACGCCCGGCTCACCCCGGCCGACATCCGCGCGGCGGGCAGCCTGTTCGAGGCCGCCCGGGTGGTGTCGACGCAACTGGAGATCCCGCTGGAGACCGTCACCGAGCTGGCACGCGTACTGCCGGATGAGACCCGGTTCGTACTGAATCCGTCGCCGCCGCAGCCGCTGCCCGACGAGGTCCTCGCGGCCTGCGACCCGCTGGTGGTCAACGAGCACGAGGCCAGGACGGTGCTGGGCGACGCGGCGGGCGACTCGCCCGAGGAGTGGGCGCGGGCGCTGCTCGCACTCGGTCCGCGCTCCGTGGTGATCACCCTGGGCGCCGCGGGCGCCCTGGTCGCGGACGGCCGTACGGGGACGAGCGCGCACGTCCCCAGCCTCAAGGTCGAGGCGGTGGACACCACCGGTGCGGGGGATGCCTTCACGGCCGCGCTGGCCTGGCGCCTCGGGCAGGGCGAGGAGCTGGCACAGGCCGCCTCGTTCGCCGCCCGGGTGGGTGCGACGGCCGTCACCAGGCCGGGTGCGCAGGAGTCCTATCCGACCGCCGCCGAGGTGCGGGCGGAATGAAGCGGTCCGGGATCCTCAACCGCCATCTGGCGGGCGCCATCGCCGAGTTGGGCCACGGCGACGGCGTGCTGATCTGCGATGCGGGGATGCCGGTCCCGTCCGGCCCCCGCCTGGTGGATCTGGCGTTCCGGGCCGGAACACCGCCGTTCGCCGAGGTGCTCGACGGTCTGCTGGCCGAACTGGTGGTGGAGGGCGCGACAGCCGCCCAGGAGGTACGGGAGGCGAACCCGGCGACGGCGGAGCTGCTGGACGCCCGCTTCCCTGAGCTGCGGCTGGTCCCGCACGACGACCTCAAGGGCCTGTCGGCGGGCGCCCGCCTGGTGGTCCGCACGGGCGAGGCGCGTCCGTACGCGAACGTCCTGCTGCGGTGCGGGGTCTTCTTCTGACCCGACGGCGTTCCGACTCCGACGGCGTCGGGGCCCGGTCCGGTGGACCGG
>NZ_JBSHBW010000031.1:0-84080 GCF_053612185.1 Streptomyces sp. NPDC054757 | reverse complement strand
CCGCAGCCCTGAGGGCGCGGGGGCCTCGCCTCGTCGGATGCCGGGCGGGGGCGGAACCGGTCCGCCCGGCGGTCAGACCTGTACGCGGTCCGCGACGGCCTGGGCGATCTTCGCGAGGGCGTCGTCCGCCGGGATGCCATTCTCCTGCGACCCGTCGCGGTAACGGAAGGAGACGGCGCCGTTGGCCATGTCCTCGTCACCCGCGATGATCATGAAGGGCACCTTGGCGCGCTGCTGGTTGCGGATCTTCTTCTGCATCCGGTCCGACGAGGCGTCCACCTCGACCCGCAGTCCCTGCTTGCGGGCCCTGGCGGCGAACTCCTGGAGGTACGGGATGTGCGCGTCGCCGATCGGGATGCCGACCGCCTGGACGGGGGCCAGCCAGACCGGGAACGCACCCGCGTAGTGCTCCAGGAGCACCGCGAAGAAGCGCTCGATGGAACCGAACAGGGCACGGTGGATCATGACCGGGCGCTGCTTGGTGCCGTCGGGGCCCGTGTACTCCAGGTCGAAGCGCTCCGGCAGGTTGAAGTCGAGCTGCACGGTCGACATCTGCCAGGTGCGCCCGATGGCGTCCTTGCACTGGACGGAGATCTTCGGCCCGTAGAACGCGGCGCCGCCCGGGTCCGGGACCAGCGGAAGGCCCTGCTTCTCGGCGACCTGGCGGAGCGTCTCGGTGGCCTCCTCCCATGCCTCGTCCGAGCCGACGAACTTCTCCGGGTCCTTGGTGGACAGCTCCAGATAGAAGTCGGTCAGGCCGTAGTCGCGCAGCAGGTTCAGGACGAAGGTCAGCGTCCTGTCCAGCTCCTCCGCCATCTGCTCCCTGGTGCAGTAGATGTGCGCGTCGTCCTGCGTGAAGCCGCGCGAACGGGTCAGGCCGTGCACCACACCGGACTTCTCGTACCGGTACACCGTGCCGAACTCGAAGAGCCGCAGCGGCAGTTCACGGTAGGAGCGGCCGCGGGCGTCGAAGATCAGGTTGTGCATGGGGCAGTTCATCGGCTTGAGGTAGTAGTCCACCCCGTCGTCGAGCTGCATGGGCGGGTACATGCCGTCCGCGTACCAGTCCAGGTGGCCGGACTTCTCGAAGAGCTTGCCCTTGGTGGCGTGCGGCGAGTAGACGAACTCGTAGCCCTCCTCCTCGTGCCGCTTGCGCGAGTAGTCCTCCATGGCGCGGCGGATGACGCCGCCCTTGGGGTGGAAGACCGCGAGGCCGGGACCGATCTCGTCCGGGAAGGAGAAGAGGTCCAGCTCGTTGCCGAGCTTGCGGTGGTCGCGCTTGGCGGCCTCCTCCAGGAACTCCAGGTGCGCCTTGAGCTCGTCCTTGGTGGGCCAGGCGGTGCCGTAGATGCGCTGGAGCATCGGGTTCTTCTCGCTGCCACGCCAGTACGCGGCGGCGTTCCGCATCAGCTTGAAGGCCGGGATGAACCGGGTGGTGGGCAGGTGCGGACCCCGGCAGAGGTCCTTCCAGCAGAGTTCACCGGTCTTCGCGTCGAGGTTGTCGTAGATGGTCAGCTCGCCGCCGCCCACCTCGACGTCCGCACCGTCCTCCGCGGAGGCGGAGCCCTTGATCCCGATGAGCTCCAGCTTGTACGGCTCGGACGCCAGCTCGGCGCGGGCGTCGTCGTCCGTCACCACACGCCGCGAGAAGCGCTGGCCGCGCTTCTGGATCTCCTGCATCTTCTTCTCGATGGCCTTGAGATCCTCGGGGGTGAACGGCCGCTCGACGTCGAAGTCGTAGTAGAAGCCGTCCTTGACCGGCGGCCCGATGCCGAGCTTCGCGTCGGGGAAGAGCTGCTGCACGGCCTGCGCCATCACATGCGCGGTGGAGTGGCGCAGGATGTCGAGGCCGTCGTCGGACGAGATCAGGACGGGCTCGACCTCGTCGCCGTCGGCCAGGGCGTAGGCCAGGTCCTTCAGCTCACCGGCCACCCGGGCCGCGACGACGGCGCGCTCGCCGGGGAAGAGCTCGGCTGCCGTAGTGCCCGTCGTCACCACGCGCTCTTCCCGCTCGGAATCGCGTTGGATGACCACACGGACGTCTGACACCGGTCTCTCCTGACTCAGGGGGTGCGCCGCCGTAGCGCGGCGCGCCTGAATCGTACCGAGACCGGGGTGTGGTTTGCGAAACGGTTAGGGCCGCCCGCTCCGGCCCCCCTCCGCGGCCTCTCCCCCGTCCGGTGCCCGCTCCCCCGCGCAGGCCTCCTCGAAGAAGTCGAGGTTCTCCTGGAGGGCCTTCATCAGCCGGTCCCGCTCCGCCTCGTCCACCTGCACCGGGGCCACCCCTTCGGCGCCGGTCAGCCTGCGGAAGCCGCCCCGGCTCTCCAGTCTGCCCCGCACCCTGACCGGCAGCCCGACCAGATGGGCGTGGCCCGCGATCCGGTACGCCTCCTCGTCGAGCACCATCCGTACGTACGGGACCTCCGCCCCGGCCAGCACCCGCAGCCGCACCGTGCCGGGGCCGCCGGGCGCCGAGCGGCGCATCCGTACCACCGCGCCCGTGACCCGCACCGGCAGCGAGGGCTCCGACCGCAGATAGCGTGCGCCGGCGGCCCGCAGCGCCGGCAGGTCGCCGGGTGAGAACCCGACCGGTTCCGGCCTGGCCGCGCACCCCTCGGGGACCCCGGCCGCCGGAGCCCAGGCCAGCGCGACCGACACCCCTTCGGTGCCCCGTACGAGTGCGACGACCGACTCGGTCAGCTCGCGGCTCACCCCGGCACGGACTGCCGCGTCGAAGGCGTCCATCCCGCCGGTCGCACGCTGGTAGTCCACCGCCTCCCTGGCGGCGTGCAGCGCGTGGTGCAGCCGGACCACGGCGGGCCTGCCCGGCTCCACGGGGACGAAGGCGGTGAGGCCGTGCCCGTCCGGGGCGGGTCCCGCCAGCACGCCGTCCAGCGCGGCTCCGGCCTGCCTGCGGTGGCGGGCGCCGTGGTAACCGGCGCTCCGGGCCGCGGCGAGCGCCCCCGCGGTGAGCATCTGGCGTGCGGCCGAACGCAGTTGCTCCTGGACGGTCCAGGGGGCCACCCCGGAGAGGCCGTCGGCCGTCTCCCGCGACCAGCGGATCTCGTCGCTCGGCACGGCCAGCGCCACCAGCACCTCGCGGGCCGAGGGCGCGGCGCAGCGGGTGAGGGCGGTCAGCGCCTCGGCGAGCAGATCCTCGCTGTCGGGGAAGGCACGGCTCTCGGGGACGAGGACGCTCGTGCCCCGGGCCGCCGGGCCCGGGGGCGTCCAGCGGGCGTAGCGGCCCGCTGCTCCGCCGCGACGGCACCAGCCGTGCCGGCCGAGGAGCGCGCCCAGTACGGCGGGGTCCACCCGCGCGGGGTCGGGGCCGTCGCCGCCGTCCCTGACCCCCGGGGCTTCGACGGGGTGGGGACGTACGGGTTCGTCGAGCGGTCGGTGCTGCATCAGGGTCTCCCTCCGGCCCCGACGCGGGTCATGATCTCGCAGAGTGCTCGGTCGTCGAATATCCGCGAGGTCGGGATCCGCACGGTGGTCCTGTGCCGGCCCGTCACCGGGTGGCCTGCCAGGTTGGTCCAGTAACAGCAGTGCCGCAGATCGAGCCGGTCGTGACCGGCCCGCAGCCACTCGTCCCGGGTCCGCGGTACCAGCATCACGACGAGGATCCTGTGCACCGAGACCGGCGTCCGGGCGAGTTTCACGAGATGGGCGTTGTCGAGCGTGAAGGAGAAGGCCCCGCCCGGCGGGTCAGGGGCGATCTGGTAGGTGCATTTCAGCTGCACCTTGATCGTCACTTCGTCGTCCACGGTGTGGTCCGGGGCTCCGTGGCTCACATGCCAGTCGATCCCGTTGTCCGGAAAGGGCTGGGACAGCGAACATCCCGAAGCGGCCGCGACCGCGTGCAGATATCCCACCTGAAAGGTCTCCATACAGGCGGTGGTGGCGAGCGAACCGCGCAGCGGCGCGAGCCGCTCGGGCACCAGGGGGCCCCGTTCGGGCTGCGTGAGCGCCATGGCTGTGGTGTGCCTTCCGGACCGCGCCGGTGCCGGGCCGGTCCATTTCCGGCGACGGGCCGTCAAGTTCTGCGGCCGTCACCTGTGTTGTCTCCGGTCGGCGTATGTCGCAAACAGCCGGGTATCACCGAATCGGGCGGATGTCGCACGCCATCTGCCAAGTGAGTGCGAGGAGTTGGGACATGCCGTGCTGGTTCGAAGGACCCCTGGCCGCTTTTGACACCGAGACGACGGGTGTGGACGTCGAGGAGGACCGCATCGTGTCCGCCGCGCTGGTCGTGCAGGACACCGCGGGCGGGCGGCCGCGCACCGTCCGCTGGCTGGTGAATCCGGGCATCCCGGTTCCCGCGGGCGCCACCGAGATCCATGGCCTGACCGATCTCCATCTGCAGCGCAACGGCCGCTGGCCGGCCCCCGTGGTGGCGGAGGTGGCCAAGGCACTGGCCGAGCAGTGCGCGGCGGGCCGTCCGCTGGTGGTCATGAACGCGCCCTTCGATCTGACCCTCCTCGACCGGGAGTTGAGGCGGCACCGCGCCTCGTCGCTCGGCCGGTACCTCGGGGAGTCACCGCTGCGGGTACTGGACCCGCGCGTCCTGGACAAACACCTGGACCGCTACCGCAAGGGCCACCGCACGCTGACGGATCTCTGCGAGCAGTACGAGGTACGGCTGGAGGGCGCCCATGACGCGGCCGCGGACGCGCTGGCCTCGCTGGAGCTCGTACGGGCGATAGGCCGCCGGTTCGCCGGACGGCTGGAGCGGCTGACACCCGGTGAGCTGCACACGCTCCAGACGACCTGGCACGCGGCGCAGGCGCGTGGCCTGCAGGCGTGGTTCACCCGGCAGGGCACACCGGAAGCGGTGGACCCGTCGTGGCCCCTGCGGCCCGAACTGTCCGCCGTGGCCTGACCGTACGGCAGGACGCGGCCGGCGCGGGGCACAAGGGCGCAGGACATGTGGGCACAGGGCATGAGAAAGGCCGGTCCGTGGTGACGGACCGGCCTGCACCCGGTGGGCGATACTGGGTTCGAACCAGTGACCTCTTCGGTGTGAACGAAGCGCTCTCCCACTGAGCTAATCGCCCGGGAACGGACTGAACCATACAGGGCCCGCGGGTGCTGGTCCAAACTCCCGCGGCAGGTACGGGCGCGGACCCGCGGCGGCATCTCACGGCAGCCGGACACCCACCGGCCGCAGTGGATCGCGGGCGCGTCACCGTGCGGTCATGAATCGTTTCATCGTAGGACGGACGGACAGCCGGACCACTGGGGAGCGGAAGGGCCGGCCGCGGGCGCGTCACGGCGGAACGCCGATGGCCCGGAGGCTGGGAAGCCTCCGGGCCATCGGAACCGGACGGTGGGCGATACTGGGTTCGAACCAGTGACCTCTTCGGTGTGAACGAAGCGCTCTCCCACTGAGCTAATCGCCCGGGTGCAGGGAAAACATTACCGCATGCCCCGGGCCGTTCCGGACCACCCCGGGATCGCTCATGGATCTTGCCCGGGAGCCAGGCACCCACCCCGCCGCCCCACCCGGCCCGCGCCCCGCACCGTCACCCTCCGTGAGCACGCACCCCGATCCGGCGGACCGGCGGGAGCCGGGGCCGCCACCCCCGGCGTCACCCATTTGCCGTAACGGTACAAACTCACACTCAGCCGTACAGGGGACATCAAGAGCCACAAATCGGTCAGAGGGGTTTACAACGGCACCGTAGGTGGCATGTCGATTTCGCCGACGTGCGAATCCCCGAGCGCACACTGAGCGAAAGGCCCTGGCGCTTATGAACACCACGGTCAGCTGCGAGCTGCACCTGCGCCTCGTTGTGTCGAGCGAGTCATCCCTGCCTGTTCCCGCGGGCCTGCGGTATGACACGGCCGATCCGTATGCCGTGCATGCCACCTTCCACACCGGAGCCGAGGAGACCGTGGAGTGGGTCTTCGCCCGCGATCTCCTCGCAGAGGGTCTGCACAGGCCCACCGGCACCGGCGACGTCCGAGTCTGGCCGTCGCGCAGTCACGGTCAGGGCGTGGTCTGCATCGCCCTGAGCTCCCCGGAGGGAGAAGCCCTGCTCGAAGCCCCTGCGAGGGCCCTGGAGTCGTTCCTCAAGCGAACCGACGCTGCCGTGCCACCCGGCACGGAGCACCGCCACTTCGACCTCGACACCGAGCTCTCGCACATCCTGGCCGAGAGCTGAGCCAGGACACGAGAGGCCCGGCGCCGTCCGACTCGGGGCGACGGCGCCGCGCAGACAACGACATAGGCCGGAAGCCGGGCGCCGTGCCCGCGGAATCCACCGCGGGGGCGGCGCCCCGGTGTGCAGGGGGCGGGAGCGACTAGAGTCGGCCAGCATCGGCGGGCGCCGGCCCGCCGCAGGCCAGGGAGCGCATCGTGCTGATCCCCCACGACACCCGGATCGCCCTCAACGTGGTGGTCGGTCTGGTGAACACCGCTCCCGAGGGCGCGGCCACCGACCCCCTCGCCGACATCGACGGGCTGTACGCCTTCGTGCGCGACTACGACCTGAGCGGCGTGGGGCGGCTCGACGAGGGCGACCGGCAGGCCGTCATCAGGGTGCGCCGGCAGTTCGCCGATGTCTTCGCGGCCCCCGGCCCCCGTGCTGCGGCCGCGCTGGTCAACCAGCTCGTCGCAGCCGCGGGCACCACTCCGCAGCTCACCGACCACGACGGCTACGACTGGCATGTGCACTACTTCGCACCGGGCGCCTCGGTCGCCGACCACCTGGCGGCCGACTGCGGCATGGCGCTCGCCTTCATCGTCGTCGCGGGCGAACAGGAGCGGCTCCGCCGCTGCGAGGCACCGGACTGCGGACACGCCTTCGTCGATCTCTCACGGAACCGCTCCCGCCGGTACTGCGACAGCCGCACCTGCGGCAACCGCCTCCATGTCGCCGCCTACCGCGCCAGGCGGAAAGCGGCAGCGGACTGACCTCCGCCCTCACAGCAGGAACAGATCGTGCACGGCCGCCATGAACAGCAGACAGCAGATCACCCCGAGGAAGATCATCAGGGGCGGCTGGGAGAGCGCGAAGAGGCAGCCACGCGGCTCGGGGGCAGGGGTGGGGACGGCGGCATCGTCCCGGGAGGTATCCGGCATCTCGGGCCGATGATGACGTAGCGCAGCCGTTTTCGCTGACCAACACGCATATTTCGGCAGCGAGTTCGCTGGATCCCGTGACAGCCCGTCCGGTCGTGTGTGCCCCGGCCGGACGTCAGTGCGGCAGAATGCTCGACGCCCGGACGACCAGCTCGGGCTGGAGCATGACACCGCGGTGCAGATGTTCGCCCTCGCCCGCGTATCCGGCCTCCTCCAGCAGGAGTTCGGCAGCCATCCGCCCCATCAGCACCGCGGGCTGGCGTACCGATGTCAGCGGTACGGCGGCGGCCGCGGCGAACTCGATGTCGTCGTAGCCGACGATGGCCATGTCCTGCGGCACCCTGACGCCCGCCGCGTACAGCGACTGGAGCACGCCGAGCGCCAGCAGGTCGTTCACACAGAAGACGGCCGTCGGCCGCGGCGCCAGACCGACCAGCCGCGCACCCGCGTCCCGGCCCGCCGCCACGTCGAGCCGGCCCGTGGAGATCTCCACCAGGGCCTCCGGCGGGAGCCCCGCCTCGTCGAGCGCGGCCAGCGCACCCTTCCTGCGGTCCTGGATCTGGCGCAGCTCCGGCGGCCCGGTGACGAAGGCGATCGACCGGTGTCCGGCGGCGACGAGGTGGCGTACGGCCAGCGTTCCGCCGTGGACGTCGTCGACCGAGACCGCGCAGGAGGCGCCGCCGGACGCCACCCGGTCGACCAGGACGGAGGGGATGCCGTGCCGGCCGAACTCCTCCAGGCTCCTGCCCGTCGGGTCGGCCGGGGTGACCAGCACGCCCAGCACCCGCTGCTCGGCGAAGAGCGAGAGATAGGCGGCCTCCTCCGCCGCGCTCTGGTCGCTGTTGCAGACCATGACGCCGAGCCCGGCCGCGCGGGCGGCCCGTTCGGCGCCGCGTGCGATGTCCACGAAGAAGGGGTTGCCCATGTCGAGCACGAGGAGCGCCACGATCCTGCTGCTGCCCGCCCTCAGCTGTCTGGCCGACTCACTCCGTACGTAACCGAGTTCGGCGATGGCCGCCTGCACCCGGGCCCGGGTCTCCGGTGAGACGGATGCGGGCCTGTTGATGACGTTGGACACGGTGCCGACCGAGACGCCCGCACGTCTGGCCACGTCCTTGATGCCTGCCACGTCTGTCCCACCTGCTGTACCTGGCTGTGTCCGGGCCCGGCCCGGGTGGTGTCCGGCTGCCCGCACGGAGTGCGCTCATCGTACGGTCGCGCCCCCGCCGCGGCGAGACGGGTGGAGCGCCGGGCTCGGCGGACATGTCCGGCGCCCGCTCCTGGCTGCCGAGAGCCCGTTCCCGGCAGCCGGGCCGACCTTACGGTGAATTGATTCAAACCACCGTAGCCCCGCGATGTGTCAAGGGTTGACGCGGTTGTGCGCCCCCACTAGCTTACCGCTCAATGAATCGATTCATTGAAGGGGTTGGGCATGTCCGGACTCTCGGCCGTGAGGGCCGCGCTGGTTTCGCAGACGATCGAGACCCCGTCCTGGGGGTACGGGAACTCCGGTACCCGGTTCAAGGTCTTCGCCCAGCCCGGCGTGCCCCGTGACCCCTTCGAGAAGCTGGACGACGCCGCGCAGGTCCACGCCTTCACCGGGGTGGCCCCCCGGGTCTCCCTGCACATCCCCTGGGACCGGGTGGACGACTACGCCGCACTCGCCGCGTACGCGAAGGAGCGCGGGCTGACGCTCGGCGCGGTCAACTCCAACGTCTTCCAGGACGACGCCTTCAGGCTGGGATCGGTGACCCACCCCGACGCGGCGGTCCGGCGCAAGGCGGTCGCGCACCTGCTGGAGTGCGTCGGCATCATGGAGGAGACCGGCTCGTCCGATCTGAAGCTGTGGTTCTCGGACGGCACCAACTACCCCGGGCAGGACGATGTGTCCGCCCGCCAGGACCGGCTCGCCGAGGCGCTGGCCACCGTGTACGAGCGGCTGGGTGACGGCCGCCGGATGCTGCTGGAGTACAAGCTCTTCGAGCCCGCCTTCTACGCCACGGATGTCCCCGACTGGGGCACGGCGTACGCCCACTGCCTGAAGCTCGGGCCGAAGGCGAAGGTCGTCGTGGACACCGGGCACCACGCACCGGGCACCAATATCGAGTTCATCGTCGCCGTGCTGCTGCGGGAGGGCAAGCTCGGGGCCTTCGACTTCAACTCACGCTTCTACGCCGACGACGATCTGATGGCGGGGGCCGCCGACCCCTTCCAGCTGTTCCGGATCATGCACGAGGTGGTCAGGAACGGCGGTCTGGAACCGGCCGCCCGGGTCAACTTCATGCTCGACCAGTGCCACAACATCGAGGCCAAGGTCCCGGCCGTCATCCGGTCGGTGATGAACGTCCAGGAGGCCACGGCCAAGGCGCTCACCGTCGACGCCGACGCACTCGGCGCAGCGCAGCGCTCGGGGGACGTGCTCGGCGCGAACGCGGTGCTGATGGATGCGTACAACACCGACGTCAGGCCGCTGCTCGCCGGGATCCGCGAGGAGAACGGGCTGCACCCCGATCCGGTCGCGGCCTATCTGGCATCCGGCCGGCAGGAGCGGATCGCCGCCGAGCGGGTGGGCGGCACCCAGGCCGGGTGGGGGGCCTGAGCGGCCGGACGGGGGCCTGAGCCCGGGGCCCGGGTCCACCGCGCACCGCCCGGGACTCCGTGCGCCGCGCGATCGGCTGCCGTCGCGACTTCGCGGCCACGGCCAGCGGTCAGATGCCGTGCTTCTTGAGGATCGCCTCGATGTCGGAGAAGTCCTCGGTGGGCGCGGGAGCCTTCGGTGCGTCGGCCTTGCCCTGCGGCGCGGGCCGCGCGCCGGTGGTCTGCGGCTGCGCTCCGGTACGGCCCGGCAGCGGGGCAGCGGGAGCCGCGGGGGCCACCGCTTCGGGCTCGGCGGCCCTGGCAGCCGTCTTCCGTTCCTTGCGGGTGCCGCCGGAGCGGCGCTCGACCGTCCTGGTGATCATGAACAGCAGCCAGGCGACCGCGAGCATCCCGAAGCCGAGCCAGACCGACGGATTGAACACGATGTCGGCCACCCAGCCGACGACGCCGGTCAGCACAAGGCCCACCGGGACCAGCGCATACGCGAAAATACGGGTCGCCGACAGGAAGCGTTTGCGGTACGCCGTGATCGCGGCGATGCCCAGCCCCGCCGCGGACACCGCGGAACAGACGGTCTCGGCAATCATCCGGTCTCCTCCAGCCAAAGGTTCGCTTCCCCTCCATCCTGCACCGGAGTGGGGTGCGGGGGCCACGTCCTGGGCGGACCTCAGGGAGAACTCGGGGGAGGATCCTCCTCAGGTCCCGGTTGGGCGGTACCGCGTACGGCTGGGAGACTGGCGCCATGAGTGACTCCTCCGCCTCCCGCCGTGTCGTCCTGGACGTCTGGTGCGAGCTCCAGTGCCCCGACTGCCGCAGCGCCCTGGACGACGTACGCGCGCTGCGCGCCCGCTACGGCGACCGTCTCGACCTGCGGCTGCGCCACTTCCCGCTGGAGAAGCACCGGCACGCCTACGCGGCGGCCCAGGCGGCCGAGGAGGCGTTCGAGCAGGGGCAGGGCTGGCCGTACACCGAGGCCGTACTCGCCCGCACCGAGGAGCTGGCCGCCCGGGGCGAGCCCGTGCTGCTGGAGGCCGCCGGTGAACTCGGCCTGGACGCGGACGAGTTCGACACGGTACTGATCGACGGCCGGCACACACTGACCGTCGACGCCGACCAGGCCGAGGGCAAGGCGATCGGCGTCACCGGCACCCCGACCTATGTCATCGGCGGCGAACGGCTGGACGGCGGCAAGAGCCAGGAAGGTCTGCGCGAGCGGATCGAGGAGATCGCCGACCGGCTGCTCGCCGCCGGGGAGTGAGGCACCTCGGGCCCGGGGACACCGCAGGCCCCGGGTCGCCTCGGCTACGGGAGATCTCAGAGCAGCCGCTTGCCGTAGAAGTGCTCCACCGGCCGGTAGCCGAGTGAGGCGTAGAGCCGTACCGCCGGGGTGTTGGCCGTCAGCACGTTCAGCTTGATCAGCCGCGCCCCGGCCGCCAGCGCCTCGCGCTCGGCGAGCAGCATAAGGGAGCGTCCGTGCCCCCGCCCGCGGTGTTCCTCGGCGACTTCGACGTCGAAGACGAAGGCCCCGCGTCCGCCGGGGCCGAGCTCTGTCCCGGCGATCCAGACGTGCCCGACCACGCGGCCGTCCTCGACCAGGACATCGATGACCGCACCGGGGGTCGCCAGGCCGTCGGGAAGGTTGTCGCGGTGGTCGGCCTCGGACTTGGCGCGTGCACGGGCCTCCGTCAGGCCCCGCTCGACCCAGGTCCGTGCGTAGCCGGCGACCGCGTCGGCCAGCCACACCCGGAACTCGTCCTCGCTCATCCGGCGGCCCTCGACACCCGCGGGCAGTTCCGGCGGCCGCGCGGGGAGTTCCTTCATCAGGTGGCTGTTGTGGAGCGTGTAGCCGAGGGCATCGGCCATCCGCAGGGCGGCCGCGGCGTCGGCGAGCACGGCGATGCGTACCTGTGCGCAGCCCCAGCCGCGCAGCACTTCCTCGGCGGCGAGCGCGGCGACGGTTCCCCGGCCGCGCCCCCGGTCCTGCTCCTCGATCCGCAGCCCGCCGATCACACCGCAGACCGGCCCGTACGTCTGGTCCGTACGGAGGTCGACCGCGCCCACCGGCCGGCTGTTCACGCGGACCTCGTAGGAGCGTGCCTTGGCGCCGTCCGCGCCCTGCTGAAGCGGCCCGGTCGGCCGCAGAGTCGTGGTCACCAGGCGAGTTGTACCCGCCCGGCGGCCGCACGTCATCCGCGCTGCCGTGAAAACGGCTCAGGGTCGCCGCGCGTACGCCTCAGGGGTCCAGCCGCTGCGCCGCGCGCTCGTCCCAGATCCGCATGGCCTTCGCGGTCACCGGGCCGGGTGCGTCGGCCAGTTGGCGCCCGTCGATCCGGTGGACGGCCTGTACGTCGCGGAGCGTCGAGGTCAGGAAGATCTCATCGGCCCGCTCCAGGACGTCCAGCGGCAGTTCGGTCTCCCGCGCTCCGGTCCACTCCACAGCCAGTGCCCGGGTGATACCGGCCAGACAGCCCGATGCGAGCGGCGGGGTGTGCAGTTCGCCCTCGATCACGACGAAGACGTTGGAGCCCGTGCCCTCGCAGAGCGCGCCCGTGGTGTTGGCGAACAGCGCCTCCGTCGCACCCTGTTCGTGCGCCCGCGCGAGCGCGACGACGTTCTCCGCGTACGAGGTGGTCTTCAGCCCGGCCAGCGCGCCGCGCTCGTTGCGCGTCCAGGGGACGGTGACCGCGGCGGTGGTGTCGGGGCGGCGCGTGGTCCCGCCCAGGGCGACGACCAAGGTCGGGCCCGCGTCGCCGCGGTCGGAGCCGAGCGGCGAGAGCCCGCCGGTGTACGTGATCCGCAGCCGGCCGAGCGCCACCGGGTCGGCTTCGAGCACGGCCGTGCAGGCGCGGCGCACCTCGTCCAGGTCGGGGGCGGGCAGGCCGAGACCCCGGGCCGAGCGGGCCAGCCGGTCCAGGTGCCGGGTGAGCGCGAAGGGGCGCCCCCCGGTCGCCTTGACGGTCTCGAAGATGCCGTCGCCCACGGTCAGCCCGTGGTCGAGGACCGAGACCAGCGCGGTGTCCGCGTCCCGCAGCCCGCCGTTGACCCAGATCTTCATGGAGTGGTCCTTCCGGTCGTCTCTTTCGCCCCGGACGCTATCGCGAGGAGGCGGCCGGCCTTGAGTTCCGTCTCGTCCCATTCGCGTGCCGGGTCGGAGCCCCAGGTGATCCCGGCGCCGGTGCCGAAGCGCAGGACCGGCCCGCGGCCGTCGGTGCGGTCGATCCAGAACGTCCGGATACCGACCGCCAGCTCGGCCGTGCCGCGGTCGGCGTCGACCCAGCCGACGGCCCCGCAGTACGGCCCGCGCTCCGCGGTCTCCAGCGCCCCGATGATGCGCAGCGCACTCGACTTGGGCGCCCCGGTCACCGAGCCCGGCGGGAAGGTGTCCGCGAGGAGGCGGCTCCACCCCACTCCATCGGCCAGCTCCCCGCGGACCGTGGAGACGAGGTGGACGAGACCGGGGTGCTGCTCGACCGCGCAGAGCTGCGGCACATCCACCGAGCCGGTGGCACAGACCCGGCCGAGATCGTTGCGGACGAGGTCCACGATCATCACGTTCTCCGCGTGGTCCTTCTCCAGCAGGTCGGCGGCGGTGCGCCCGGTCCCCTTGATCGGGCCGGACTCCACGGTCCGCCCCGAGCGGCGCAGATACAGCTCGGGCGACGCGGTGGCGATCTCGACACCGTGGGCGGGCAGCCGGATCGTCCCGGCGTAGGGTGCCGGGTTGCCACGGGCGAGCAGAGCGGTCAGGGCGTCGATGTCGGCAGCTGCGGAATCGGGCAGCGGGGCTGTGAGGACCCGGCAGAGGTTGGCCTGGTAGACCTCGCCATCGGCGATCCGCGCGCGGATGCGGCGGACCCCGGCCGTGTACGCGTCGCGGTCGAGCGAGGACGTCCAGTCACCGGCGGCCGGCCCCTGCCACCGCCCGGGGAGCGCCGCCGGCACCGGTTCCTCGCGTACGTCTCCGAAGCGGGCGCAGACGATCCCGCCCTCGAAATCCGCGGCCACCGCCCAGAAGCCCGCGGAGTCCAGGGCGGCCGGGTCGCTGGTGACATCGCGCAGGTCACGGGCGACGCGGCCGCCGAAGCGGGCAAGTGGAGTGAGGCGGTGCACACCGGCGAGTCTAGGACGGGCCGCCGGAAAGCCGCTCCGGTGCGAACGCACCGCAGCACGCTGCGCAAACGCGTTTTTGTGCTGGCCCGGGAATCCGCTAGAGTTCAACATGTCGCCGGGGCGCGCAAACGCCCCGGGAATGACAAGCGGACGTAGCTCAGTTGGTAGAGCGCAACCTTGCCAAGGTTGAGGTCGCCAGTTCGAACCTGGTCGTCCGCTCGCAGAACCGGGGGATCTTCCCGAACCCCCGTGCTCCTGGTGGAGTGGCCGAGAGGCGAGGCAACGGCCTGCAAAGCCGTCTACACGGGTTCAAATCCCGTCTCCACCTCCAAGGACGATTAGCTCAGCGGGAGAGCGCTTCCCTGACACGGAAGAGGTCACTGGTTCAATCCCAGTATCGTCCACTGGATCCCTGCTTCGGCCGGGTTTCCGTCCCGCGCGATTAGCTCAGCGGGAGAGCGCTTCCCTGACACGGAAGAGGTCACTGGTTCAATCCCAGTATCGCGCACGCAGTAACGCTGTTCGGAAATGCTGTACGAACGATCCCGCGCGATTAGCTCAGCGGGAGAGCGCTTCCCTGACACGGAAGAGGTCACTGGTTCAATCCCAGTATCGCGCACCGGATGAGAAACCCCCGGCCGTCTCCACGGCCGGGGGTTTTCTGTTGTTCCCGGCTCCTGTCCCCCTTGGTCAGGAGGAGAAGAGCATGTGGCCGAAGCCCCTGTTGTGGTGGCCGTGATGGCCCCCGTGGTGACCGCCGTAGTGGCCGCCGTGCTGCTGCGGGGCGCCCCATACCGGCGCCTGCGGCGGGGCCGGGTACGCCTGTGGCGGCGGCTGCTGGCCCCACTGGGCCTCAAGACTGGTCAGCGACTCCAGCTCCCCGTAGTCGAGGAATATCCCCCGGCAGCCGCTGCACTGCTCGATCTGGACGCCACTGCGGTTGTATGTGTGCATCGGGGCATGGCACTTGGGACACTGCATCGGTACGACTCCTCGCCGTCGGATCAGGACGGCTCACCCTACGACGCCGCTCCGGGCGCCAACTCGGCCGGGACACCGGCGATTCGGGCACACGAGTCGAGCATCATCCGCTCGGCACCGTCCAGCGGTCTGCCTGCGGCCGCCGACTTGGCCAGGGCGAGAGCGGCGGCCTGGACGGTCAGCGTCCTTGCGGGTACGTCCAGTTCGGGCCAGGGGTCGCCGTCGGAGCACACGGCCGGACCGCCGGCCGCCCGGTACGCGGCGAGGAACCGCGCCCAGGTGCCGGGCGCCAGCAGCCCGGCCGCGTACCAGGCGGCGGGACGGGCCAGATCCCAGGCGGGTTCGCCCAGGCCGAGATCGTCCACGTCGATCAGCTGCCAGGGTCCCCCGTCGACCGGATGCCGGACGAGCTGGCCGAGGTGCAGATCGCCGTGGCAGAGGAAGGAGCCCCGGGGTGCGGGCGCCTCGTCGCGGGCCCAGCCCGGCAGACCGTGCCAGGCTCTCAGTACGGGCTCCGCCGCCGGCCCGGGGTCCGCCGCCCGCATCCGGGCCAGCGCACGGGCCGCCTTGGCCGGGCCCCGCATCGGGGGCAGCGGACCGGGCAGCGCGGCGGGCTCCACCGAGTGCAGCCGGGCGAGCAGCGCTGCGGCCTCCTCCCAGGGCGCGGCGTCCGGGGCCTCGGGGTCGACGGGCGCGCCGCGGGGCCACACCGTGAGGACCTCCGGTCCGGCCGTGCCACCTACGGGTCCGCCGAGCGGCGGCAGCAGGACGCCCGCCAGGAGCGGATGGGCGGCGACCCCCACCCGTACCGCGAGCGCCGCCCGGTCCGTGTCGGCCGCGTGCGCCTTGGCCACTGCGGAGCCGTGCCGCACGACGGCGCCGTCCGGGCGGTCGGTGAGGACGGTCGCCGCGCGGCCGCAGTCGGGGCACGGTGCGTGCGTGGGGTGCCCGTCGCGGCTGGGGGGCCGGTCGCCGTTGGGGTGGGCGGCGCGATCGGCGGCGGCGGCGAGCACGCGTATCCGGGCGGTTGCGGTCATGGTCTCCCCGTCGGTGGGCCGGTCGCGGGCCGGTGGTGGGCCCGTGCGGGCGCTTACGACAGGCCAGTAGTGAGGGAAGCAGGCCGGTGGTGGGGCCTGCCGCAGCGGGTGGTGAGGGAAGCAGGCGGGTGGTGGGGCCTGCCGCAGCGGGTGGTGAGGGAAGCAGGCGGGTGGTGGGGCGGCATTCGGCCGGTCTGTGGCGGGAGTGTCTGGGCGGGAGTCCGCGTGATGCCCGGTCCCGGGGTGAACGGCGCGGCCCCGGACAGCGCGATGTCCGGCCAGCTCCCCAGCTGACCGGACAAACGCTGCCGTCCGCCGCACCCCCGTCCCCACGGGGTTGTTGGCCGGATGTCCCTGGCCCGGACCGCTCTCCCGGACCCGGGGCGCCGCTCAGCGCCCCAGCATCACGCCCACGGACGACGCCTGTGTGACCACTGCCTGCCAGCCTCCGAAGACGAACATCAGCAGTGCGGCGAGGGGAAGGACCATGGCGGTCGCCACCAGCGGGTGACGGGTACCGGAGCTGCGGGCGCCGAGCGCGGTGTACGCCCTTCGCCCCTGCGTGCGGAGCACCGTCCGCGCTGCGGTGTCGGCCATGGTCCCGGGTCCCTCTCCTGTCGGTTCGGCAAGCGGCGAGTGCTGACCTCGGGGGACGAGTGCTGCACCCGCCGCTTGACCTCAAATCTAGGGGCGGGAAGGGAGGCGGTCGTCATGCCCGCGTACCGAATACCGGGCCTCCAGGAGGATGAGCCTCCGCGTGTCGGACTACTCCCCTGGGTGGAGAACCCGGCAGTACGCCTGCGGGACTTCCCCGAGGGAGCGCCGCCCGGGGACGACCGGGGAACGGCGCCCCCGCACGCCGGCCGTCCGCGCCCGCGTCCGCCGCCCGGCGAACCGGAGGGCAGCGCTCCGCGATGCCGGGCGGGCCGTGGCCAAGGGGCCCGGGAGGTGCCCGAGCGGGTGACTTCACTCACTTCCGGTGGCCCTCCGCAGGGCCTTGTGACCGCCTGCCGTCCTGGCCCGGCGGCCTCCGCGGACGGGGTGCGGACGGTGTCCGGTGTACCCGTGCCCCGTACCGGCCGACCGCCGGAGAGGGGCCCAATATGCCTTCTGCGGAGGGCCTTTGGGATCCGCTCCGGCCCAAGGTGGCCGGAGGGGCCGGGAGGTGACCGCGCCTCACCACGAGCCGCCGGGGAGGGTAACCGATCCGGGCGAGAGGGCGCGGCCTATGAGCACACCTGCCCGCGGGTACGTAAGCTGTGCCTCGTCAGACGGACCGGGCAGCGGGGATGGACATGACGATGATGCGGCTCCGGCGCGAGGATCCGCGTGTCGTCGGCTCGTTCAGGCTTCACCGGCGGCTGGGCGCGGGCGGCATGGGTGTCGTCTACCTCGGCTCCGACCGGCGGGGGCAGCGGGTGGCGCTCAAGGTGATCCGGCCGGATCTGGCCGAGGACCAGGAGTTCCGGTCGCGGTTCGCCCGTGAGGTGTCGGCGGCCCGGCGGATCAGGGGCGGGTGCACGGCCCGGCTGGTCGCGGCCGATCTGGAGGCCGACCGCCCGTGGTTCGCGACCCAGTACGTACCCGGTCCTTCCTTGCACGACAAGGTGGCCGACGAAGGGCCGCTGTCCGCCGCCGATGTGGCCTCCATCGGGGCCGCGCTCTCCGAGGGGCTCGTGGCGGTCCATGAGGCCGGGGTCGTCCACCGCGACCTGAAGCCGTCGAACATCCTGCTCTCGCCGAAGGGCCCCCGGATCATCGACTTCGGTATCGCCTGGGCGACCGGGGCGAGCACCCTCACCCACGTCGGTACGGCGGTCGGCTCACCGGGGTTCCTGGCGCCCGAGCAGGTACGCGGTGCCACGGTCACCCCGGCGACGGATGTCTTCGCGCTGGGCGCCACTCTCGCCTACGCGGCGACGGCCGACTCGCCGTTCGGACACGGCAGTTCCGAGGTGATGCTCTACCGCGTGGTGCATGAGGAGCCGCATCTGTACGACGTGCACGACGCCCTGGCGCCCCTGGTGCGGGCCTGCCTCGCCAAGGATCCCGAGGACCGCCCCTCCACCCTCCAACTGTCCATGCGGCTCAAGGAGATCGCCGCCCGGGAGGCGCAGGGGCTCTCCGAGGGCCGGACGCCGGCGCAGCGCCGCGAGCAGGAGGCGGACCGGCCCACGGGGCGGATCGCCGCGCCGCCGACCGAGCAGCACGCTCCGCCGCGCCGCGCGGATGGCGCACAGACCCCCAGGCCGCACGGCTCCAGGCCGCAGACGCCGAGACCGCCCGCGCCACGCCCCGGGGCGCCCCGCCCGGCGGGGTCGCACGGTGGCTCCCGGCCGGGGCCGCCGCGTGGCGCCACCCGGTCGGCGGGCCGTACGGGCAGCCGCACCGGGCCGAGGTCGGGCACCGGGCGGCCGACGTCGGCCGGCCGCAGGACCGGGCCCAGCCCGCGGATGATGCGGCAGCGGCTGATCGTCTTCGTCGTGGTGACGCTGATCGTCCTGCTCGGAATCGCGGCAGCGCAGCAGTTCTGAGGGCGGTCCGGTCGGCCGTACTTCACACCGGCCCGGTCGGCCGTACTCCACCGGCCCGGTCCCCCGCGCCCCTGTCCGGCATCACGGCCGGGCGGACCGGGATACGGATACGGGTCGCGTCAGCTCTGCGGGCGGCCCGTCGCCACCGCGTAGAAGGCGACGGCAGCGGCGGCGCCCACGTTCAGCGAGTCCACGCCGTGCGCCATCGGGATCCGTACCCATTCGTCAGCCGCGACGAGCGCCTGGGTCGACAGCCCTTCGCCCTCCGCGCCGAGCATCAGCGCGACCCGGTCGACCCGGTGCGGTGCGGCCTCGTCGATATCCGACGCCTTCGCGTCGGGGGTGAGGGCGAGCAGCTTGAAGCCCGCTTCCCGCACGGTCTCCAGGCCCCTGGGCCAGGATTCGAGACGGGCGTAGGGCACCGAGAAGACCGCGCCCATGGAGACCTTGACGGAGCGCCGGTAGAGCGGGTCGGCGCAGTCCGGCGAGAGCAGTACCGCGTCCATGCCGAGCGCCGCGGCGCTGCGGAAGATCGCGCCGATGTTGGTGTGGTCGTTGACCGACTCCATGACGACGATCTTGCGGGTCCTGGCGAGGAGTTCGTCGGAGCTCGGGAGCGGCTTGCGCTGCATGGAGGCGAGGGCGCCGCGGTGCACGTGGTAGCCGGTGACCTGTTCGGCGAGGTCGGGGCTGACGGCGTACACCGGGGCCGGGACCTCGTCGATGACGTCCCGCATCACGTCGACCCACTTGGCCGACAGCAGCATCGACCGCATCTCGTAACCGGCGAGCCTGGCCCGGCGGATGACCTTCTCACCCTCGGCGATGAAGAGGCCCTCGACGGGTTCGCGCCTGCGCCGGAGTTCGACGTCGGTGAGGCCCGTGTAGTCACGCAGGCGCGGGTCATCGGGGTCATCGACAGTGATGAGATCAGCCACAGGGTGATACTGCCTTGTCCTGGTCGGGGTGCCAACGGCTGGGCACGGAACGGTTCATGGGCGGTCGTACGGCGGCCCGACCCGGACGACCGGGCCGATGACGATGACGGCGGGCGGGCGCACCCCTTCGGACCTGGCCGTCTCCCCCACGCTCGCGAGTGTCGCGTCGACCCGGCGCTGGGCGGTCGTGGTGCCCTCCTGGACGAGCGCCACGGGGGTGTCCGGGCTCTTGCCGTGGGCGATCAGGGCATCGGCGATGGCGCCGATCTTGTCGACCCCCATCAGTACGACGAGGGTGCCGCGCAGCGTGGCGAGGGCGGCCCAGTCGACCAGCGACCTCTCGTCGTCGGGGGCCACATGGCCGCTGACGACCGTGAACTCATGGGCGACACCGCGGTGGGTCACCGGGATCCCGGCGGCTCCCGGGACGCTGATGGAGCTGGAGATTCCCGGTACCACGGTGCACGCGATGCCCGCGGCGGCGAGCGCCTCGGCCTCCTCCATCCCCCGGCCGAAGACGAACGGGTCGCCGCCCTTGAGCCGTACGACGGCCTTTCCGGCCCTGGCGTGCTCGACGAGCGCGTTGTTGATGGCTTCCTGGGCCATGAACCGGCCGTACGGGATCTTCGCGGCGTCGATGACCTCGACGTGCGGGGGCAGTTCGTCGAGCAGGTCGCGCGGGCCGAGCCGGTCGGCGATGACGACGTCCGCCTCGGCGAGGAGACGCCGTCCGCGCACGGTGATCAGGTCGGGGTCGCCGGGACCGCCGCCGACCAGGGCGACGCCGGCGCCGCGGCCGCGCTGGCGCGGCGCGAGCGTTCCGTCCCGCAGGCCCTCCACGACGGCGTCCCGCACGGCTGCCGAACGACGCGGGTCATGGCCGGTGAGAACGGCGACGGTCACGCCTTCGCTGCGCCCGGTGGCGGGTGTCCAGGCGGTGGCAGCGGCGGCGTCGTCGCTCCGTACGCACCAGACGCGGTGCTGCTCTGCCTCGGCCGACGCCGTTTCGTTGGCCGCGGTGTCGCCGGTCGCGATCAGTACGTACCAGGCCCCGGCCAGGTCGCCTTCCGCGTAACGCCGCCGCTCCCAGGTGATCTCGCCCGCCGAGACCATGGCCTCGACCGAGGGGGTGGCGGACGGCGAGACGAGCCGGACGTCGGCGCCGGCCGCGATGAGCGCGGGCAGCCGGCGCTGGGCGACCTGGCCGCCGCCGATGACGACGACGCGCCGGCCGGAGAGACGGAGTCCTACGGGGTAGGCGGGGTGATCGGCGTGCTCGGCCATGGCGTGGCGGGCTCCTCGCGCGGGGAGTGGGGCTGCGTCTTCGTACCGCTGCGACGGCGAAGCGGCTGGTGGGAGTGGGGTCGGCTCCCCGGGACACTGTACGGTCCTGGGCGGCCAGGACGGATCCGAGGGGCCGGGATCAGTGATCCCGGCCCCTCTCCCGCGTACGCCGCGGCTACTTCTCGGTGACACCCGCGGAGTCGAAGGTGGCCACCTCGTGCATGGCACGGGCCGCGCTCTGGACGACGGGCAGCGCGAGCAGCGCGCCCGTGCCCTCGCCGAGGCGGAGGTCCAGGTCGACCAGCGGGCGCAGGCCCAGCTTGTTGAGGGCGGCGACATGGCCGGGCTCCGCGCTGCGGTGGCCCGCGATACAGGCGGCCAGGGCCTCGGGTGCGATGGCGCGGGCGACCAGAGCGGCTGCTCCGGCGCTCACTCCGTCCAGGATCACCGGCGTGCGCAGCGAGGCCCCGCCGAGCAGGAAGCCGGCCAGCGCGGCGTGTTCGAGGCCGCCGACCGCCGCGAGGACGCCGACCGGGTCGGCCGGGTCGGGCTGGTGGAGTTCCAGTCCGCGCCGGACGACGTCGACCTTGCGGGCGTGCATCTCGTCGTTGATGCCGGTGCCGCGGCCGGTGACCTCGCTGGGGTCCTGGCCGGTGTAGACACAGATCAGTGCGGCGGAGACCGTGGTGTTGGCGATGCCCATCTCGCCGGTGAGCAGCACCTTGTTGCCCGCTGCCACCAGATCGCGGGCCGTCTCGATGCCGACCTCGATGGCGGAGAGCACTTCCTCGCGGGTGAGCGCGGCGCCCGTGGTGAAGTCGCCGGTCCCGGCGCGTACCTTGCGCGGCAGCAGGCCCGGGGTGGCCGGGAGTTCACCGGCGACGCCGACGTCCACGACGCAGACCTCGGCGCCCACCTGGTTGGCGAAGGCGTTGCAGACCGCGCCGCCGCCGAGGAAGTTGGCCACCATCTGGCAGGTCACTTCCTGCGGCCACGCGGTGACGCCCTGCGCGTACACCCCGTGGTCCCCGGCGAAGATCGCGACGGCCGCGGGCTCGGGGACCGGCGGCGGGCACATCCGGGAGAGCCCGCTGAGCTGTGCGGAGATGATCTCCAGCATGCCCAGGGCTCCGGCGGGCTTGGTCATCCGCTTCTGGCGGTCCCACGCCTCACCGAGCGCCTTGGCGTCCAGCGGCCGGATGTTGGTGATGGTGTCCTGGAGAAGATCGTGCGGTTCCTCGCCGGGCAGCGCGCGGCGGCCGTACGTCTCCTCGTGCACGACCCAGGAGAGCGGGCGGCGCTTGGACCAGCCCGCCTGCATCAGCTCGGGCTCCTCGGGGAACTCGTCGACGTATCCCACGCAGAGGTAGGCGACGACTTCGAGGTGTTCGGGCAGGCCGAGGGCGCGGACCATCTCGCGCTCGTCGAAGAAGCTGACCCAGCCGACGCCGAGCCCCTCGGCGCGGGCGGCGAGCCAGAGGTTCTCGACGGCGAGGGCCGAGGAATACGGCGCCATCTGCGGCTGGGTGTGCCGGCCGAGGGTGTGGCGGCCACCGCGGGTCGGGTCGGCGGTGACGACGATGTTGACCGGGGTGTCGAGGATCGCCTCGATCTTCAGTTCCTTGAACTGCTTGGCGCGGCCCTTGGGGAGCGACTTGGCGTACGCCTCACGCTGGCGCTGTGCCAGTTCGTGCATGGAGCGCCGGGTCTCGGCCGAGCGGATGACGACGAAGTCCCAGGGCTGGGAGTGGCCGACGCTCGGCGCGGTGTGCGCGGCTTCGAGTACGCGCAGCAGCACCTCGTGCGGGATGGGGTCGCTGCGGAAGCCGTTGCGGATGTCGCGGCGTTCGCGCATGACCCGCAGGACGGCTTCGCGCTCGGCGTCCTCGTAGCCGGGGGCTGCGGCCGTCGCGGGCTCGGCTTCGGCGGGCCGCGGTCCGGGGGCGCCGGTGGACTCGTCGCCCTCTGCGGGCTCGTCGCCCTCTGCGGGCTGCTGTCCAGGGGCGGGCTCGGATCCGGGGTGCTCCTGGAGGGGCTGTCCGGTGACGGTCCGTGCTGCGCCGGTCCGGTCGGTGCTGTTGGTGCCGGTCGGGTCGGTGTCCCCGGTCTGCTGGGGAGCGGTGTCCTCGGTGCGGCGGGTGTGCTCGGGGCCCGTGTGCTCGGTACCCGTCTGCTCTGCTCCGGTCTGTTCTGCTCCGGAGTGCGGGTCGGCGGCGTGCTCTGCGGGCTGCTCGGTGCCGGGCGCCGCCTCGGGCTGTGCGTCCGCGACGGCGTCCGGCGCGGGCGCCGGGTCGGCCACGGGCTGTGCGTCGGCCGGGAGTTCCGGGACGGGCTCGGCGCCGGGCTGCGCGTCGGCGGGGAACGGCTGGGCTTCGGCGGCCGGTACGTGCTCGGCGGCCTGGGCCACCGAAGCCTGTGCGGTCGGGGCCTGAACGGTCGGGGCCTGAGCGGTCGGCTCGGCCGCTTCGGGGGTCGTGCCGGCCACGGCGGCGGACGCGGTCTCGGCGTCAGCTGCCGCCGCGGACTGCGCTGCGGTTACGTCGGCCTCCTCCGGCGCCGCCGCTTCGGCGGGCTCCGCCGCCGGGGCAGGGGCAACCGCGGTGTCGGGCTGCACGACCGGCTCTCCGGCAGCGGCTGCGGGGAGCGCGCCGGCCGCCGGTACGCCGGGCTCAGCGGCCTCGCCCGATGCCTCCGGGGCAGGGTGCGGCTGCGGTCCGGCGGCCGGGGCTGCGGGGTCCGGCTGCGGCTGTGGCTGTGCAGCGTGCTCATCGGCTCCGCCGTGACGCGGGGCGGGCACCGTGGCCACGGCCGGAGCACCGGGGAGCTGCTCCCCGCCCTCTATGGGCACGGCTTCGGCGGCGGGCAGGGGCGCCGGTGCGCTCTCCGGCTCCGGCTCCGGCAGCACACCATCCGTACCGGTCTGCTCCGTTTCCGTACCGGCTGCCTCCGCTTCCGCGGCGGCGGCGACCGGCTCCGGCCGGGCCTGCGGTACGGGCTCAGGGGCGGGTGCTGTCGCGGCCTCGGGCGCCGATTCCACCGCCGGTCCCGGTGCGGGCTGCTCGGCCTCCGGGCCGGGTACGGGCTCCGCCACCGGGGCGGGCGTCCGGCCTGCGGCCGGGTCGGCCACCGGTTCCGCCACCGCCGGAGCCCCGGCGGCCGGTGCCGGTGCGGCGGACTCGGCCGGGAGCGCATCGGCCGGTGCGGCCGGCTCTCCGGCGGCCGGCGCCGCATCGGCCACCGGCTGCTCGGTGTCGGCGGTCCCGGGCGCCGTGGTGCCGGCGGCGGGTGTCGGCGCGAGATGCGGCGCGGAGGGACGCGAGCCCTCGACGGGGACGAACCGCCCCATCGAGTCCGCGGCGGCGACCGGCTCGGGCGGGGCCTCCTGGGCCGTGTCGGCAGCGGACACCGGGAACTCCTGCGGCCGGGGCGTCTGCACGGCGGGCCCGGACTGCGCGGCGGCGGCCGGATCGTACGTCACCTGCTCGGGCTGCGGCGTCCACGGGGCGGCCTGCGGCGGGATCTCCCCCAGCTGCGGTCCGGGCAGGGCCTCCGCCTCGTCGCGCGGGATGTCCAGATACTCGGGGCCGAGCGTCCGGGGGCCGTTGCCGGAGGCCGGGGCGGGCTGCGGGGGCGCTGTGCTCGGGCCGCGGTCGGCCAGCGAACGCACCACGCCGCCCGTGGTGTCGGGCACGGGCGGGCCCATGTGCAGCGGCCTGCGCGGCGGCGGGGCCGGCTGGGCCGCGGCCTGGGCGCGCACGGCGCCCACGTCCACGGAGCCCGAGTCGCGTCCACCGGTCTCGTGCGCACCCGGCTCGGGCAGCTGGGCGGCGGCCTGCGGCTGGGGCTGGAACTGCTGCTGTCCCTGCGGCTGCTGCGGTTCGCTCCACGCGCCCTGCGCGCCGGGCATCAGCAGCAGATCGTCGTCATCGGTGGGGTTCTCCGAGGGGTCGAGGAAGGTGTAGGCACCGGGGGCGGGGAGGCCCTGCTGCTCCACCATGCCTGCGTTCCCCGGCTGTCCCTCGCCCGGGACCTGGCCGGTGTCGGTCATGCGTACCCCTCGCCCATCCATAGTGCTCCTTCAGCCCTTTACCGGGTCGCCCGTACTGAGACAACGAGCGGGCACGCCGTGCGGTACGAAAGGCCTGCGGACACTCAGTATGGTCACGGCCGTTCGACGCCGTGCAGGGGTTCCTGCCACGGTCCGCTGTGGGCTGCGCCACGTCGCGCGTCCCCGGTGCCGCCGTACCACACGGGACCCAAAACGGTTCCTTTTTCCGGACATTGGCGAACGAAGCGCCGAACCCCCAGCTGCGGTACAACAGTCGGCCAGCCTACCCCGCGCCTCCCCGGAGCAGGGTCAGGGGCCACTTTCCGGACGGCGGCCCGAGACCAGGAAGACCACCGAGCGCTCACGCTCGGCCCAGGTGCGGGTGTCCAGGTCGACGGATTGCAGCAGGGCGCATTCCACCAGATAGCCGCCGTCCGCCAGAGCCGCTCCCAGCGCCTCGGCCTCGTCACGGGTCGACGCGTGGGTGACGATCCGTCCGGGCCTGCGGTCGGCGCAGCCGGTGACAACTGCCACTCCCCCGCCGCCGATCCGGACCACGTCGGGCTCCGGCAGCCGCTCCAGTACGTGGGGTGCCTGGCCGTGGACGACCTGGAGCTGTACTCCGAAGCGCTGCGCGGCCGCGTCCGTACGGACACAGCTCTCGCGGTCGGCGTCGACGGCGATGACGGCGGCGCCGAATCTGGCCGCCTCGACGGCCAGCGCCCCGCTGCCCGAGCCGATGTCCCAGACCAGGTCGCCGGTGCGCGGGCCCAGCCTGGCCAGTTGGGCGGCGCGCAGTCCGGCGTCCTCGCCCTCGCTGAGCCCTTCGCCGTACTCGGCGGGCGGCAGCGCCCAGCCGCGTACCGCCGGGGCTTCGGTATGGCCCGCGCCGCCGATGACGATCACGACGTTGGGATCGCGCCAGCTGTGGTCGGCGGCCTTGTCGGAGGTGAGGACGGTGACCTGTTCGCGCTCGGTGCCCAGCTCCTCGCAGATGACGAAGGTGCGGTGGACCCCTTCGAGCAGCAGGGCCAGTTCGGCGGGGCCCGCGCCCGGTGAGGTGAGGACGGCGACCTTGGGGTGCGCACGGCAGACGTTGACCGCGCGCCGCAGGGTCCGCGGGTGGGCGACGACGACCTCGGCGTCGTCCCACGGCATCCCGGCACGGGCGAAGGCGGCGGCGACGGACGAGACGGCGGGAACGACCTCGACCTCCAGGCCGTACTCCGGGGCGCGCAGGGTGCGGACGACCCCGTGGAAGCCGGGGTCGCCGTCGGCGAGCACCACGGCGCTGCCGCGGTGTCCGGCGATCCGTCGGGCGGCGAGGCTCACACTGCCGAGCCGGACCCGCTCGGCGCCCGGCGGCACTTCGGGGAGTACGAGGTGGTGGGCGGCTCCGGCCACCAGCGTGGCCGCGGAGAGGGCGGACCTGGCGGCCGCGGTCAGGGGCGAGCCGTCCCAGCCGATCACCGTGACCCGGTCGGCCATCGTCGTCAGTCTCCTGGTGTTGTCGCGCGGCGGGGGTGTGTGCGTGCTGCCCGTCGTCCGGGCGGTGGTGGTGCCCGGGTGTCCGCAGGGGCGGGGTGAACCGGGCCGTGGAGCGGAACAGCGAGCACCCGCGAGGTTACCCGCTGCGGCCGGTGGCCGACGAGGGGGTCAGTTCCAGTCGTTGTAGGCGCCGTACCCCTCGGCGCCGTACCCGTGGGCGCCGTACCCGTGGGCGTCGGCGAGCTGGTCGGCGACGCCTTCCAGGTCCTCGGGGAGCAGGCTCCACACGATGAGGTCGGTGCGGATGTCGGTCCAGCCGCCGTCCGTGCCGTTCTCGGTGCGGGTGCGGGCTATCCACGCGTTGCGCAGCACGCCCTCGCTGATGCAGCCGATCTTCTGCGCGACCTGCTGCGCGGCGGTGTTGTCCGCCGGGGTGCGCAGCTCGATGCGCTCGAAGCGCTGGTCGCGGAAGAGCCACTGCGCGACGGCGAGCACCGACTCGGTGGCGTATCCCTCGCCGCGCGCCCAGGGGGCGGTGACATAGCGGACTTCGGTGGCCATGGTGCGCCAGTTGGTGGCGCGCAGATGGACGCTGCCGACCAGCCGGTGGGTGAGGAACTCCGTGACGGCGAGGACGATCCCGCGTCCGGCCGTGCGCTCCCCCGGGGCGAACCTGCGTACCCAGCGCTCGCCGTCGATCCGCTGGTAGGGGTGGGGCGCCGTGCTCCAGGCGGTGACCGCCTCGTCGTTCATCATGTCGGCCAGCAGCGGGACGTCTGCGTCCTCGAAGGGGCGCAGCACCAGCCGGTCCGTGCTGATGGAGATGTCCGGGAAGGTGGTCGTCATGCGCTGCTCCATGGCCAGGGACCGACGTAAAGCCACAGCATGCAGCATGGGCGGCGGGCGCCGCACGGCCGGGTGGCCGCGGCGGGCCCCGCGTACCGGGTGAGGGTACGGGGGCCCGCGCGGGCCGTCACCGTACGGGTGTCAGGGCTTGACGGCGCCGAACGCCGGGACGACCGCGCCCTGGTACTTGTCGTCGATGTACTTCTTGACCTGCGGCGAGTTGAGGAGCTTCGCGAGCTTCTCGACGCGGGGGTCCTTCTCGCCGCCCTTCTTGACGACGAGGAGGTTGGCGTACGGGTTGCCGGCCGCCTTCTCCAGGACGAGGGCGTCCTTGGCGGGCTTGAGCTTGGCGTCGATCGCGTAGTTGCCGTTGATGACGGCTGCGTCGACGTCGTCCAGGGCGCGGGGCAGCGTGGCCGCCTCCAGCTCCTTGAACTTCAGGCCCTTGCTGTCCTTGACGTCGGAGAGCGTGGCCTCGCTGCCCACTCCGCTCCTGAGGGTGATCAGCCCGTTGTCGGCGAGCAGCTTGAGCGCGCGGCCCTCGTTGGTGGTGTCGTTGGGTACGGCCACGGTCTGGCCGGACTTGATGTCCTTGAGGGACTTGTCCTTCTTGGAGTACAGGCCCAGCGGCTCCAGGTGCACGCTGACGACGGGGACCAGGTCGGTGTGGTTCTTCTTGTTGAAGTCGTCCAGGTACGGCTTGTGCTGGAAGAAGTTGGCGTCGACCTGGCCGGTCTCGGTGGCCTTGTTGGGCAGGACGTAGTCCGTGAACTCCTTGACCTGGAGCTTGAGTCCGGCCTTGGCCGCCAGATGGGTCTTCACGTAGTTGAGGATGTCGGCGTGCGGGACGGGTGAGGCGGCGACGACGAGCGGCTTGCTCGTGTCGGCCTTCGCGCCCTCGGGCTTGCTCGACGGGTCGGACGAGGTGCCGCACGCGGTCAGGCCGATGGCCAGAGCGGCGACGGCGGCTGCGGATGCGGATATCTTGCGGGAGTTACGCACGAAAAGTGCCTCTTTCCAGTGGTGCGGGATGTCGCCCGGACAAGGAGTGCGGGCTGTGAGCGGAGGAACTTCCCCGGCAGGGAGTTCTGAGTTCTATGCGGTGGTTCGCCCCCGGCGTGCCAGCAGGCGGACGATTCCGTCGCCGATCAGCTGGATGACGGTGACGAGCACGACCAGCACGATCACGGTGGCGATCATGAAGCTGTTCTCGAAGCGCTGGTATCCGTAGGTGATCGCCTTGGAGCCCAGCCCCTCGCCGCCGACCGCCCCGGCCATCGCCGAGTACCCGATGAGCACGATGACGGTGGTGGTGACCGCCGAGACCAGGGACGGCAGGGCCTGCGGCAGCAGCACCTTCCGGACGATGGTCGGCACGCTGCCGCCCATCGACTGGACCGCCTCGACCAGGCCGTGGTCGACCTCGCGGACGGCCGTCTCGACGAGCCGGGCGAAGAACGGGACGGCGCCGATCGCGAGCGGGACGATCATCGCGGTCGGACCGATGAAGGTGCCGACGACGAAGGTGGTGAAGGGGATCAGCGCGATCAGCAGGATGATGAAGGGCAGCGAGCGCCCGATGTTCACGATCACGCCGACGACCTTGTTGACCGGGCGGTTCTGGAGGAGTCCCCCCTTGTCGGTGAGGACAAGGAGCACCCCGAGCGGCAGTCCCACGAGGACCGTCACCAGGGTGGCCCACAGGACCATGTACAGGGTGTCGGTGGTGCCCTGGGAGAGCAGCGGCTGCATCTCGGACCAGCTCACTTGGCGTCCTCCTCGACCGGTGCGGGGTGCTCGGCGCCTGTCACATCGGCGTCGGCCACGTCGGCGTCCGCCGCTTCCGTGCCTGCCACTTCCGTGTCCACCACTTCCGCGCCTGCCACTCCTCTGCCTGCCACTTCGCTGCCTGCCACCTCGATCTGGAGGCCCTGCTCGCGGAGGAATCCGATCGGCACGACGTTCTCCTCGAAGGGGCCGGGCAGTTCGATCCGCATCCGGCCGATCTGATGGCCGCCGACGGTGTCCATCGCGGCGCCCAGGATCGATATGTCGATGTTGTAGGTACGGGAGAGCTGGGAGATCACCGGGCGGCCCGCGCTGTCCCCGTGGAAGGTGATGTCGATGACCGTACGGTCGGTGCCCGGCAGCGGGCCGCCCACCGGGAAGAGTTCGCGGGCCAGTTCGGAGCCGGGCGTCGCCAGGAGTTCGCTGACGGTTCCCGACTCGACGACCCTGCCGCTGCGCATCAGCGCGGCCGAGTCGCAGACGGTCTTGACGACGTCCATCTCGTGCGTGATGAGCAGCACCGTGAGACCGAGCTGCCGGTTGAGGTCGCGCAGCAGCTGGAGGATGGACCGGGTGGTCTCGGGGTCGAGTGCGGAGGTCGCCTCGTCGGAGAGCAGCACCTTGGGGTCGCCGGCCAGGGCGCGGGCGATGCCGACGCGCTGCTTCTGGCCGCCGGAGAGCTGTGCGGGGTAGGACTTCGCGCGGTCGGCGAGACCGACGAGGTCGAGCAGTTCGAGCGCCTTGCGGGCGCGGTCCCTGCCGCTGGTCCCGAGGATCTCCAGGGGCAGTTCGACGTTGTCCTGCACGGTGCGTGAGGACAGCAGGTTGAAGTGCTGGAAGACCATGCCGATCCGGCTGCGGGCCGCGCGCAGCTCCCGGCCGGCGCGGCTGCCGCGGCCGGCGAGCGCGGTGAGGTCGGTGCCGTCGACGGTCACGGTGCCCGATGTGGGGCGTTCGAGGAGGTTGACGCAGCGGATGAGCGAGGACTTCCCGGCGCCGCTCTGGCCGATGACGCCGAACACCTCGCCCTCGCGGACGTGCAGATCGACGCCGTCAAGGGCGGTGACCTCACGGCCGCGCGAGGCATAGACCTTCGTCAGGCCGATGGTGGTGATCACAGAATTTCCGTCACTGTCGAGTGCGCGGCGCGGTGTCCGCCGGCACGGGGCATTCGTCTGGAAGCGCGGCACGGCCGTCACGGAGGTGACCGGAAGGCTTACGTGCGCGTGGCCGGCCGGCTGCCGTGTCCGCGGAAGTGCGGAGGCGGGCGGCCCGGCTCTCGGTCCCGCTTCGGGGCGCGGGCAGGGACCCTCAGAAGGCGCGCATTCGACACATACAACGAGCACCGGGCGTGCTGATCGCCTCGGTCGCAAGGGTGCGGCTGCTCGTCGTGGTCATGCGGCAAGTAAAGCAGAAATGAGAACGGCCCGAGCACGCTTGTCCGTATAACGGACGGTCCCGGACAGACTCCGGCGCCGTCGGCCACTGTCTGCGAACCTGCTCCCACCTGCGGGAACGCCGTACGGAGCGGAGTGCACACGGCCGGGGCGGCCGGGCGGCGGCGGGCCAGAGCTGTGGCCAAGGCCACGACCTTGATCGCGGCCGGGCGCCGGGGCCGCGCGCGGCGGGCCCGGCGCCCCGTAATACCCTCGGCTCCATGCTTGTCGCCCTGACGGTCGCGGTCACTGTGGCCGCGCTCGCCCTCGCCGCCTGGTGCGGTTATGCCGCCTACCGGGACCAGCCCACGAAGGACTGGCACTTCATCGGGATGGCCGTCGTCTCGGTCCTGGCGCTGGCGCAGCTGGTGATCGGCATCGTGCAGCTGGCCCGCGGTGAGCGGCCCGAGCAGGGCAAGGCGATCTTCATCGCCTATCTGATCGGCGCCTTCGCCGCCGTGCCGGCCGCCGGGTTCCTCTCGCTGACCGAGCGGACCCGCTGGGGTTCGGTGACGGTCGCGGCGGGCGCGGTGGTCCTGGCCGTGCTGGAAGTCCGGCTCTACGACATCTGGGGAAACTGACGATGACCACAGCTGAGGAGAAGCCCCGGTACGAGCTGGGCACCGGTCCCGGCCGGGTGCTCGTCTGGTTCTACGGGGTGTTCACGGTGGCGGCGGCCTCCCGTTCGGTCGTCCAGATGATCATGGACTTCGGGAAGGCACCGCTGGCCTACTCGCTCTCCGCCGTGGCGGCCCTGGTGTACGGCTTCATCACCTACTCGCTGGTGCGCGGCGGCGAGAAGGCCCGTCGGGCGGCGCTGGTGTGCTGCGCCGCCGAGCTGGTCTTCGTCCTCGTCGTCGGCACCTGGACACTGGCGTCGCCCGGTTCGTTCCCGGACGCCACGGTCTGGTCGGACTACGGGATGGGCTACCTCTTCATCCCGGTGATCCTTCCGGTCCTTGGGATGCTCTGGCTGCGCAGGGCCGCCAGGAACTGACGGCCCCGCGCCCGGCCTCAGGCGCTCACTTGAGGCGCCCTCAGGCGCTCTTCACATACGCGCGCGCCCCGGCCTCCTTCTCCAGGGTCACCACCGTGACCGCAGAGCTGGTGGGGTCGGTGGAGACCGGCACATATCCATGGCTGCGGTAGAGGCGCAGATTGCCCTCGCTCCGGTGGCCGGTGAACAGCTGGAAGCGCCTGGCGGCCGGGTCGGCGGCGAACTTGGCCTCGATCGCGGTGAGCAGCCGGCCGCCGATGCCGTGCCGCCGCATCCTCGGATGCACGATGAGCTTGGCTATCCGCGCCGTGCCCGCGGCGTCCACCCCACCGCGCACCGAGGCCACGACCTCGTCGCCCAGGCGCGCCACCAGCCCGTGGCCCGCGGCGAGTTCGGCCCGCAGCGCGTCGAGCGTCTGGGTGAGCGGTTCGATGGAGTAGTCGCCGTAGAGCTCGGCCTCGCCCTGGTAGCACAGGTACTGGAGTTTCAGAATCTGCTCGGCGTCCTCCGCGGTCGCCGCTGAGATGGTCACGCTCATGCCCATGTGCGCATGCCTCCCGCTCACCTGTTCACCGGATGTCTAACGCTCCTTTCCCCACGGGCCCCCCGCCGCAACCTCCGCCGTCAGCATTCTCCGCAGACATCCCAGACATCGGGAACGAACCGGCCCCAGACTCCCCTGTGACATACCCAACTCCCCGGCGATCTCCCGGTAGGTGGGGTCGGCCGGTGAGAGCAGCGCGGCCAGCAGCCAGGGGCAGCGCCCGGGTGTCCGCCTCACCGCGGCCCGCACCGCGCGGCGCCGTTCGGCGGCGAGCACGGCGCGCTCGGGGCGCGTATCGGGATCCGCGTACGGCTCGACGGCGTACGGCCCGACCGTGTTCGGCTCGCCCGTGTGCGACTCGAAGGTCTCCACGGCGTACGGCAGTTCGCGCCTGGCCCGCCGCCGCGCCCGGCGGGCCTCGGCCCGTACGGCGGAGCGGACCCAGCGTCCCGGTTCGGCGGGGCTCTGCTCCAGCAGCCTTACCCAGACGGCCTGTTCGAGGTCGGCGGCGTCCACTCCGGCCGCGGCGGCTTCGGCTGCCGCCTCGGCCGCGAGCAGGGGGCTCAGTTCGGTGACGAGATCCATGCCGGGCGGGACGCGGCGGCCGCCGGGCGCGGTTGCCCCGGCGGCCGCCTCTCACTCGTACGGGAAGGACAGCCCGGTACCGGACGGACGGGCGGAACGCGTCAGCCGGCCCGGTGGTCGGCCGCCGCGAGCAGCGCCGTGTCCGCGTTGTCGGAGAACACCCCGTCGATGCCGGTCGCGAAGTACGCCCGGAACGCGCCGAAGGCATCCCCGTAGGCGTTCGGGTCGCTTCCGCGCCGGAAGTCCGCCGGCAGGAAGGTGTTCTCGTTGCGCATCGTGTACGGGTGGAGGACCAGGCCCTGCGCATGGGCGTCCCGTACCAGGGTGGTCGGTTCGGTGAGCCGCCCGTCGTGGTCCTTCGGGATGACCGAGTCGAGCGTGGGCCCGATGCCCCTGGCATAGGAGGCGATCCACTTCAGCCCGGCCGGGGTCTGCAGGTCGGCGACCGTGCGCGGGTCCCCCGACTGTACGAAGTCCCAGGGCCGGCTCGCCGGATCGGAGAGCAGCACGATGCCCGGGGTCCCGGCGAGCCGGGCGAGGCGCTGGATGGAGCCCGGCTCGAAGGACTGGACGAACTGCGGGGAACCGCGGCGGTCCCGGCCGTACTTGCGCAACAGCGCGACGAGGCGCTCCTCAAGACCGAGGCCGAGCCCGCGGAAGTAGGTGGGGTGTTTGGTCTCGGTGTGCAGCCAGACCGGCCTGCCGCGTCTGCGGCCCTCCCGCTCCGCCCAGCGCAGAACCTCTTCGAAGGTGGGGACGGGCCAGCGGCCGTCGTAGAGGGTGTTGTGCTGGCGGGTGGCCGGAATGCGCTCCTTGGCGCGGAGCGTCCTGAGCTCGGCGAGGGTGAAGTCCTCGGTGAACCAGCCGGTGACCGCGGTCCCGTCGACCGACTTCGTGGTCCTGCGGTCCGCGAACGCGGGGTGGGCGGAGACATCGGTGGTGGCGCTGATGTCGTTCTCGTGGCGGCAGACGAGATGCCCGTCGCGGGTCGGCACCACGTCCTGTTCGATGATGTCGGCTCCCAGGTCGAGAGCGTGCTGGTACGAACCGAGCGTGTGCTCGGGGCGGTAGCCGGCCGTACCGCGGTGTCCGATGACCGCGGGCACCGGGAGGTCCCGGTACGAGTCGCCGTGGCCGCCCGGTGCGCCGTGGCCGGAGCCCGGGGCCGCGGCGCTCGCCGTACCGGGGATCCCGAGCGCGGCCGTACCGAGCACCGCCGCGCCGAGCAGTGTGCGCCGTCCGGGTCCTGTCCGTCCGTCTTTCGGCATGGGCACTCCTCGCTGTGATGTCTCGCACCTGTCAACGCTGAAGGGCCCGATGGTAGGGAGTTGGGCCTAACGTGGGGTGGAACCGCGCACAACACGGCTCGAACTCGCGGCAGCGTCCCGTACCAATGGGGTGAACCCGATGTGCGCCGTACCACGGCGCGCGAGTACCGTACCGACCTGCACATACTTCACCGTGGCCGCCCGGCCCCGACTCCGGAGGAACCGTTGTCCCGACTCGCACTCATCAAGGCAGTGCTCGGACCGATCATGCGTCTGATGTTCCGCCCGCGGGTGGAGGGCGCCGAGAACATCCCCGGGACGGGTCCGGTCATCCTCGCCGGCAACCACCTGACGTTCATCGACTCGATGATCATGCCGATCTGCCTCCAGCGGCAGGTCTTCTTCATCGGCAAGGACGAGTACGTCAAGGGCAAGGGGCTGAAGGGCCGTCTGATGGCCTGGTTCTTCACCGGTGTCGGGATGATCCCGGTGGACCGCGACGGCGGACGCGGCGGTGTCGCGGCCCTCATGACCGGCCGCCAGGTGCTGGAGGAGGGCAAGGCGTTCTCCATCTACCCGGAGGGCACCCGCTCCCCCGACGGGCGGCTGTACCGGGGGCGTACGGGGATCGCGCGGCTCACGCTGATGACGGGCGCCCCGGTGGTGCCGTTCGCGATGATCGGCACGGACAAGCTCCAGCCCGACGGCTCCGGCCTGCCGCGGCCCGGGAAGGTCACCGTCCGCTTCGGTGAGCCGATGGAGTTCTCGCGTTACGACGGCATGGACCGCGACCGCTATGTGCTGCGCGCGGTCACCGACTCGGTGATGGCCGAGGTCATGCGCCTCTCCGGTCAGGAGTACGTCGACATCTACGCCACGAAGGCGAAGGCCGCCTGACCCGGCGCCACTGGCATACGGCGGAGGGCCACCCGGATCTTTCCGGGTGGCCCTCCGCCATGTGCGGCCCGGGGCCGGGCGCACCGAGTGTCGCATCCGCCGTGCCGCGGGCGTACCGCATGCCGTGCCCTGTGCCCTGTCACATGTCGAGCTTCTGCCCCCTGAGCAGGAACCACGAGGTGACCGCGGTGGCGAACAGGACGACGGAGCCGACCGCGGCCGCCGCCTGGAAGCCGTGGGTGAAGGCCTCCTGCGCGGAGGAGAGCAGCACGGCGCCCTGGTCGTGCGGGAGGGTCTTCGCCGCCTCGACGGCGCCGCCGAGCGACTCATGGGCCGCGGCGGCCGCCTCGGGCGAGACCCCGTGCGGGATGGAGAAGCCCCGGTAGATCCCGGTGACCACCGAACCGAGCAGGGCGATCCCCAGGGCCGTGCCCAGTTCGTACGCGGTCTCGGAGACCGCGGACGCCGCGCCCGCCTGGTCCTTGGGAACGCTGGAGAGCAGTACGTCGGAGGTGACGGTGAAGGCCAGTCCGGCCCCGAGGCCGCCGAAGAACAGGGCAAGTCCCAGGCCCACCACCCCGGTGGACGCGCTGACCCACACACAGCCCGCGAGGGCCACAGCGACCGCCGCCAGACCGCCGGCCACCGCGCTGCGCACCGATGCCCTGCGCGCCGCCCACCCGGCCAGCAGCCCGGTGGCGACCGCCCCCACGGCGGCCGGGAGTTCGATCAGTCCGGCGGCCAGCGGGGAGCGGCCCTGCACCAGCTGGAGGAACTGCGAGAGGAAGAAGACCAGGCCGGAGAGGCCGAGGATGGTCAGCAGATCGGCGAGGACCGCCCCGGAGAAACCGCGGTGGTGGAAGAGCCGCATGTCGAGGAGCGGCGATTCCAGGGTCAGCTGGCGGCGGGCGAACCAGAACAGGGCCAGCACACCGACGACCGCGGCCGCCAGGTTGTCCCAGTGGAAGCCGTTGGCCGCCGCCTCCTTCACCGCGTACACCACCCCCATCACTCCGACCAGCGAGAGGCCCACGCTGGGCAGGTCCCACGGGCCCGGGTGGGGGTCGCGCGACTCCGGCAGCACCCGGACGCCGACCAGGACGAGCAGCAGCATCACCGGCAGGTTGATGAGGAAGACCGAGCCCCACCAGAAGTTCTCCAGCAGGAACCCGCCGACCACCGGCCCGACCGCCGTACCGGCCGACGCGGCCGCGCCCCAGATCCCGACGGCCAGGCTGCGCTCCTTCGGGTCGTGGAAGATGTTGCGGATCAGCGCGAGGGTGGACGGCATGAGGGTGGCGCCCGCGATACCGAGCAGCGCCCTGGCGGCGATCATCATCTCGGGGCTGTTCGCATAGGCGTTCAGGACGGAGACCCCGCCGAAGGCGACCGCGCCGCTGAGCAGCAGCTTCTTGCGGCCGATGCGGTCGCCGAGGCTCCCCATCGAGACCAGCAGTCCCGCGATGACGAACGAGTAGATGTCGCCGATCCACAGCAGCTGGGTGCCCGAAGGCTTGAGGTCCTCGCTCAGGAAGGGGGTCGCCAGGCCGAGGACCGTCGCGTCGACGGCGACCAGCAGCACGGCGAGGACGAGAACGGCGAGGGCGAGCCAGCGGCGGGGGCTGCGAGCGGCCCCGGATTCGTCCGTCCGCCGGGTGGTACCGGTCATTGCTCCACGCTCCGTTGTGCTCCGCCGAGCAGCAACTCGGCGATCATGTAAGAGAAATCCTTGGCTGCGACCCGGCCGTCCTGTATCGCCCAGGCGCAGGTGCCGATGAGTCCGTACAGCGCCTCGGTCAGCCATGCGGGGGTCAGGTCGATCCGGAACTCCCCGGCCTCCTGGCCGCGCCGGAAGAGAGCCGAGACCCGGGCGTCGAGCCGGTCCCAGCCCTCGTTCACCCCCTCGCCCTCGAAGAGTTCGTTCTCCGTGACGAGGAAGGCGAGCAGCCCGGCGGCCGGCTCGACCTCGGCGATGAGGCGCCGCAGCGCCTCCACGGCCGGTCCCTCGTCGGTCCTGGCCGCGTCGATCGCCGCTTCGAACTCCGCGATCCCGTACTCCTCCAGGGCCCTGACCAGCGCGTCGCGGCCCGCGAAATGCCGGTGGAGGGTGGCCCTGCCGATTCCGGCAGCCCTGGCGACCTCGTCCATGGTGGCGGTCGCCTTGCGGGTGAGCAGGGTGGCGGCGGTGCGCAGCACCTGGTCCCGGTCGACAGTCATGAGACAACCATAACCACAATGAGACAGCAATGTCTCACACGGGGCAGTGACGTAGCACCCAGTAGCATGAGCGCGATATGCCGGTTCGACGGAACCCGGGCGGGGGCCCGACGGAGCTTCGACGGGACTTCGACGGGAACGTCGGCCGTACTTGGACCGGACCGACCGGACCGACCAGACCGACCGGGCCGACCGGACTGACCGGCCTTCGACCGATCAAGGAGCGGTTCGTGCGAGACATCGCTGTGTTCAGCGGGAGCGCCCACCCCGAACTGGCCGAGGAGGTCACCGCGCATCTGGGAGTGCCCCTGAGCCCGGTGCGGGTCAACCGGTTCGCCAACGACTGCCTGGAGGTACAGCTCCAGGCCAACTGCCGCGAACGCGACGTCTTCCTGATCCAGCCCCTGGTCGCCCCGGTGCAGGAGCACCTCGTCGAGCTGCTGCTGATGTGCGACGCGGCCCGCGGCGCCTCGGCCGGCCGGATCACCGTGGTGATGCCGCACTACTCCTACGCCAGGTCCGACAAGAAGGACGCGCCGCGGATCTCCATCGGGGGGCGGCTGGTGGCCGATCTGCTGGTGAACTCCGGGGCGGGCCGGGTGCTGGCGCTGACCCTGCACTCTCCCCAGGTGCACGGGTTCTTCTCCGTCCCGGTCGACCATCTGCACGCGCTGCGCGAACTGGCCGAGCACTTCCGCGGCCACGACCTCTCGCACACCACGGTCGTCTCGCCGGACCTCGGCAACGCCAAGGAGGCCGCGGCCTTCGCCCGGATGCTGGGCGTACAGGTGGCGGCCGGTGCCAAACAGCGCTTCGCCGACGACCGGGTGGCCATCAGCTCCGTCATCGGCGAGGTCGCGGGTCGCGACATCATCGTCCTGGACGACGAGATCGCCAAGGGCAGTACCGTACTGGAACTCCTGGACCGGCTGCGCGAGTTGGGGGCCCGGTCGATCCGGGTGGCCTGTACGCACGGGCTCTTCGCCGCGGGAGCGCTGAAGCGGCTCGCGGCCCAGCCCGACGTGCTGGAGATCGTCTGCACCAACTCCGTGCCGATACCGCCCGGGGAGCGCACCGAGAAGCTCACCGTCCTCTCCATCGCCCCGGCGCTGGCCGAGGCGATGCGGCGGATCCACAACGGCGAGTCGGTGAGCGCGCTCTTCGACCCGTCCTGAGCCTGCACCCGGGGTTCAGGGCCAGAAGGTCAGTGCCAGGGGAGCTTCGCCCGCTGCTGCCAGTACGCGGCGGGCTCCTCCCGCAGTGCGGCAAGACGCTCCAGCTGCTCGTCCCCGAGGTCGGCCACCGCGGCGTGCAGATTGGCCGAGAGCTGTACGGCGGTCGCCGCCCCGGAGAGCACCACGGTCACCCAGGGACGGCGCAGGACCGCGGCCAGCGCGACGGCGTCAGGGGTGGTCCCGGTCTCCTCGGCGATGTCGCGCAGCACCGCCGGAGCGGCGGCGCCGGCGAGCCGGCCGTTGGCCACCGCCTCCTTGACGATCACGGAGACCCCTGCCTCGTGTGCCTCGGCCAGTGCTTCGCCCGCCGAGGGGTCCAGCAGGTTGTAGGTGCTCTGCACCGTACGGAAGAGCCGTTCGCCGTCGACGGTGACCTCCAGCGCGGCCCGGACGGTGTCCGCCTGGCCGGGGCCGCTGGTGGAGAACCCGACGGTCACGCCGTCCGCGGCCAGCTCCGCGAGCCGGGCGTGCAGTCCGGTGTCGGTGAGGGCCGGGCTGTCGGCGGTCAGGGAGTGGATCTGGTAGAGGTCGAGCCGGTCCCCCAGGAGCATCCCGGTCTCGGTGCGCTGCCGGTCGAAGGTGGCGGTGCTGTGGTCCTTGACCTCATGGGTCTCGGCATCGGTGCGCCAGTCCGCGGTGTACGTGTAGCCCCACTTGCTGCCGATCACGACGTCCTGGACGGCGGGCCTGGCGCGCAGCCAGTCGGCGAGGAACGACTCGGCGCGGCCGTAGGAGCGTGCGACGTCGAAGTAGCGCACGCCCTGCGCGTAGGCGGCGTCCAGGAGTTCATGCGTACGGGCGAGCAGGGCTTCCGGGGTGCGGTCGGCCGGCAGGTCCTGGCCGCGGCCGAGGTTGATGTAGCCCGGCCTTCCCACGGCTGCCAGGCCGAGTCCGATATGGGCCGTGGGGGTGGTCGCTGCCGTGAGGCGGGCGAAGGGCATCGGGGGCTCCCTGCGCGGGTCGGGGGATGCGGTCCCTGACACCCTTACCCACGATCGCGTACGACAGCGCCCGGCACCCGGATGGAGGTGCCGGGCGCCGGCGGAGACGAGGGGGCGGGGCGGTGGCGCGGGGGCGGTACCGGTGGTGGCCGCGCGCCACCGGTACCGCCCCCCTCGCCGCGGTCTGCTGCCGCTTCTCCTACTTCTTCGCCGCGGCCCAGGCGTGCTGGATGACCAGATTGGCCTTGACCTCGACGAGCTGGGTGGCGACCGCCGACGGGGCGGTGCCGCCGCGGCCGCTACGGGAGGCCAGGGCGCCGGGAACATCGAGCACCGTACGGACCTCGGGGGTCAGATGCTCGGAGATCTTCGCGAACTGCTCGTCCGTCAGCTGGTCGAGCTCGACGCCGTGCCGCTCGCACTCCTTGACGCACTCACCGGCGACCTCATGGGCGCCCCGGAACGGCACACCCTGCCTGACCAGCCACTCCGCGATGTCGGTCGCGAGCGAGAAGCCCGCGGGGGCCAGCTCCTCAAGACGCTCGCGGTGGACGGTCAGCGTCGCCATCATCCCGGTGAATGCGGGAAGCAGGACCTCCAGCTGGTCGCAGGAGTCGAAGACCGGCTCCTTGTCCTCCTGGAGATCGCGGTTGTACGCGAGGGGAAGGGCCTTGAGGGTGGCCATCAGCCCCGTCAGATTGCCGACCAGACGCCCGGACTTGCCGCGCGCCAGCTCCGCGATGTCCGGGTTCTTCTTCTGCGGCATGATCGACGAGCCGGTCGAGAAGGCGTCGTGGAGGGTGACGAAGGAGAACTCCTTCGTGTTCCAGATGATGATCTCCTCGGCGATCCGCGAGAGGTTGACGCCGATCATCGCCGTGATGAAGGCGAACTCGGCGGCGAAGTCCCGCGACGCGGTGCCGTCGATCGAGTTGCCTGCCGAGCCGCGCTCGAAGCCGAGGTCGGCCGCGACCGCTTCCGGGTCGAGCCCCAGCGAGGAACCGGCCAGCGCCCCCGAACCGTACGGCGAGACCGCGGTGCGCTCGTCCCACTGGCGCAGCCGTTCGGCGTCCCGGGCCAGCGACTGGGCGTGGGCCAGCACATGGTGGGCGAAGAGGACGGGCTGGGCGTGCTGGAGGTGGGTACGGCCGGGCATCGCCACGTCCGGGTGCGCCTCGGCCAGGCCGACCAGCGCGTCCTGGAGGTCCGCGATCAGACCGCCGATGGTCCGCGCGTGGTCCCTGAGGTACATCCGGAAGAGGGTCGCGATCTGGTCGTTACGGGACCGGCCGGCGCGGAGTTTGCCGCCGAGTTCGGGGCCGACCCGCTCCAGGAGTCCGCGCTCCAGCGCGGTGTGGACGTCCTCGTCGGCGACGGTTCCGGTGAACGATCCGTCGGCGACGTCCGCCGCCAGCCGGTCGAGACCGTCCTGCATCCGGGACAGTTCGTCCACCGTGAGCAGCCCGGCGGTGTGCAGCGCGCGGGCGTGGGCGCGGGAGCCCGCGATGTCGTACGGCGCGAGCCGCCAGTCGAAGTGGACGGACGCGGACAGCTGGGCCAGCGCCTCGGCGGGTCCGTCGGCGAAACGTCCGCCCCAGAGCCGGACGTCACCGGTGTTGCTGCTCACTGAGTTGCTCCTCAAGAGGTCGCGCTTGGCCGCGATCTTCGCGGAGAGGCCGAAGATCTCGATGTAACGGTGCGGTCATCGATGGGCATAACTATGCAATGGTCCGTATGTTTTGTCAAAGCGGCAGGTGGCGGCGGTTGCGACCGGTGGTGCCGGGGACGCCCGGGGCGCGGGCCGGCGCGGCCCGTAGAAAGCACTTTCAGCCGCGATGCGCCCGGCCGATAATCACCGCATGGGAAAGACGCACGCGCGTATAGACGGACGACTGAGGACCTTCATCGAGGAACAGCGCATCTTCTTCACCGCCACCGCCCCGCTCGGCGGCGACGGGACCGTCAACCTCTCGCCCAAGGGGATCAGCGGCTCCCTCGCGGTCATCGACGAGCGGACCGTGGCCTATCTGGACTTCGCGGGGAGCAACGCGGAGACCATCGCCCATCTCAGGGAGAACGGCCGCATCACACTGATGTGGTGCGCCTTCCAGGGGCCGCCCGACATCGTGCGGGTGCACGGCCGCGGCGAGCCGGTCTTCCGCGACGACCCGCGGTTCGACACGCTGCTCCGCCATTTCACCGGGACCGACCACGCGCGGCACGGGCTGCGCGCGATCATCGTCGTCACCGCCGAACTGATCAGGGACACCTGCGGGTTCGCGGTGCCCTACATGGCGTACGAGAGCGACCGGACGCTGCACGCCCGGCGCTTCGAGCGCGAGGACGATGACAGCCTCAGCGGGTACTTCGAGAAGAAGGAGCACGTCGCGACCAGCATCGACGGACTGCCGGGACTGCCGCTCCCGCTGCCGCCGCTGACCGGGGCCGAGCGGGAAGGGGCGGCCCCGCCGGGGGCCGACGCCGCCTAGCGGACGCCAACGCCGTAACGGCGGGCCGCGCGGACAGCACGGACGGCACGGACAACACCAGCCGCACGCAGCACGGAGAGCACAGGCATCACCCCATCGGGCCGAGGTCCCCCGCACCGCGGGAGACCCGGCCCGTTGCCATGCCATGTCGCACCATGCCGTGCCACGCCGGGGCCGACGGGGGCCCGGAAAAGTTTTCTGCCCCGGCCCATAGACCGGAAGGGTATGTTCCGCTTAACTTTTAGACATGCCTGGACAGGTTCATAAGCATCATCGCATCTCACACATCCTCGCCGAGGAGATCCGCGCGGGTGTGCACGCGGACGGCAGCAAGCTGCCGGGCGAGCACACCCTGCGGGAGCGCTTCGGGGTCAGCCGGACCACCGTGCGGCAGGCCCTCACCGAGCTGGGCGAGCAGGGGCTGATCGCCACCCACGCCGGAATCGGCTCGTTCGTCACCTTCGACGGGACACCGCTGGACAACCGGCTCGGCTGGACCCAGGCCCTGGCCGACCAGGGCACCGAACTGACCACCGAGGTGCTGCGGTTCGAGACCGTCACCGATCAGCCGCTCGCCGACGCGCTGGGCCTGGCGACAGCCGCCTTCATCGCGCTGGACCGGGTCAGGCGGCTCCCCGACGGCCACGGCATCTCACTGGAGCGCAGCCGCGTACCGGCTGTCGGCGCGCTCGCCGGGCTGCCGGAGCGCGGACTGGAGGACGGTTCGCTGCACAAGGCGCTGGTCGCGGCCGGCCGGATCGCCGACTCGGGCGAGGCCCGGATCTCGGTCTCGGGCATCGACGAGGCCGACGCCGCCACGCTGCGCCGTACGCCCGGTGAGGCGTTCCTCCACCAGTCCCAGGTGTTCCGGGCCGCCGACGGCTCCGTCGTGGAGCAGGTCAGCAGCCTGCTCGACCCGTCCCGGTTCCAGCTGCACATCCGCACCACCGGCCGAGGAGGCCACGCATGACCGACCCGCTTCTGCTCGACCGCGCCCTCGGCGCCTTCTACGGTCTCGCGCTCGGGGACGCCCTGGGGATGCCCACCCAGGTGATGTCCCGCGAGGACGTCGTACGGGTCTACGGCAGCATCACCGGATTCAAGCCCGCGCGGCACGACAACCCGGTCAGTGCCGGGATGCCTGCGGGCTCGGTCACCGACGACACCGACCAGGCGGTCATCGTGGGCCGGCTCCTCGTGGAGGGCGGCGGGCACATCGACCCGCTCCGCTTCGCCGACGCGCTGCTCGCCTGGGAGAAGGAGATGAAGGCCAAGGGCTCCTTCGATCTCCTCGGGCCCTCCACCAAGGCGGCCCTGGACGCCGTCGCGGGCGGCGCGGACATCAAGGAGGCGGGCAGGCACGGCACCACCAACGGCGCCGCCATGCGCGTCACCCCCATCGGCATCGCCTCCGCGGTCGAGCCGCTGCCCCGGTTCCTCGACCGGGTCGTGGAGTCCTGCCAGGTCACGCACGACACCGGCGTGGGCATCGCGGGAGCGGCGGCCGTCGCGGCAGCGGTGAGCACCGGGGTCGCGGGCGGTACGCTGGACGACGCCTTCACGGCGGCGGTCACCGCGGCCCGCGCGGGAGCCGCACGCGGCAACTGGATCGCCGGCGCGGACATCTCCGCCCGGATCGGCTGGGCCCGCGAGCTGGTGAGCGGAGTGGACGAGGCCGAGGCCCTGGACCGTATCGTCGCGCTCATCGGCACCAGTGTGGCCAGCCAGGAGTCCGTCCCCGCGGCCTTCGCGGTCCTCGCGCTGACCGGCGGCGACCCCTGGCGCAGCGCCCTGCTCGCCGCGAATCTCGGCGGCGACAGCGACACCATCGGGGCCATCGCGGGCGCCGTCGCCGGGTCCGTGAGCGGCCTCGCGGGGCTGCCCGCCGACGCCGTACGCACCCTGCGGGAGGTCAACGGCCTCGCGCTGGAACCTCTGACCGAACGGCTGCTCGCGCTCCGCTGAGCGCCGCACCACTCCCCCATCCGTAACGCACCGTGCAAGGAGGTTCCGTCATGGCCGCTTCAACGAAGAACGATCGCGTCGGCACCGTGGAGACCCGGGGGATCGAACCGGTCCCCGACAGTGAACGCCATGGCCACGCGGGCCAGATGTTCTGGACCTGGTTCGCCGCCAATATCTCGCTGCTCGGGCTGCCGCTCGGTGCGACGCTGGTCGCCTTCCGCGGCCTGAACATCTGGCAGGCGGCGCTGGTCGCGGTCATCGGCTCGTTCGGCTCGTTCGCGCTGGTCGGCGCGTTGAGCATCGCCGGCCAGAAGGGCGGCGCCCCCGCGCTCACGCTGTCCAGGGCGGTCTTCGGACAGCGCGGCAACGCGGGTCCGACCCTGATCACCTGGGTGAGCCGGGTGGGCTGGGAGACCATCACGACGACCACCGCCGCGTACGCGCTCCTCGCACTGCTCGGGGTCGCCTTCGGGGTGCACAAGAACACCGTGCTCACCGTGGTCTGTCTGCTGGTCTTCATCGCCTGCACCCTGCTGATCAGCGGTCTCGGCCACGCCACCATCATGTGGATCAACAAGTGGGCCACGGTCCTCTTCGGGGTGCTGAACCTGGTAGTGATGGGCTTCCTGGTGGCCACGGTCGACTGGTCGAAGGTGCTGCACGCGCCGTCCGGGCCCACCAGCGGCGTCATCGCGGGCATCGGTTTCATCGCGGCGGGCACCGGCATCGGCTGGGCCAACGCGGGCGCCGACTACGCCCGCTATCTGCCGCGCTCGGTGCCGGGCTCCCGGCTGATCGGCGCCTCCGCCTTCGGCGCCGGTATCCCGCTGGTGCTCCTGATCTCGCTGGGCTCGCTGCTCACCGCGGGCGACCCGGCCCTGGCCACCGCATCGGACCCGGTCGCCGCCATCAACGCGATGCTGCCGTCCTGGATGGCGATCCCGTATCTGATCGCGGCCTTCGGCGGGCTCCTGATGTCCAACCACCTCTCCACCTACTCGGCCGGTCTCACCATGATCACGCTGGGGCTGAAGGTGCCACGGGCCGCCGCCGTCCTGGTCGACGTCGTCCTGATGTTCCTCGGCGGCATCTACTTCATGCTGATCGCCGGTGATTTCTACGGGCCCTTCTCCACCTTCCTGACCCTGCTGGCGGTGCCGATCTCGGCATGGATCGGAGTGATCGCCGTGGACTCGCTGCGCGGGCGTACCTACGACGACCCGGCGCTGATGGACACCACCCGCACCAGCAGGTACTGGTACACCGGCGGCTTCCGGCTGCCCGCCGTCCTCGCCTGGGTCGCAGCGATCGTGGCCGGGCTGCTCTTCACCGAGGCGTCCACCGGCAAGGACGACGTCTGGTTCTCGGGTCCGCTGGCCGGAAGCTGGTTCGGCACCAACGGTCTCGGCTGGGCCGTCTCCCTCGTGGTCGGTGCCGCCGTCTATCTGCTCTCCGACCGCCGCGGGCCGGTGTCCGCAGCCCCCGAACCCGCCCTTGAGGAGGCCGTCCGATGACCCCACGCCCGCCCGACCCCCGTCTGGTCCTCGCCGGAAACGTCATCGTGGATCTGGTGATCGACATCCCCGCACTGCCCGAGCGCGGCGGCGACGTCATCGGCTCGCGCACCTCACGGACGGCGGGCGGCGGATTCAACACCCTGGTCGCGGCCCGCCGGCTGGGTACGGACGCGGTGTACGCGGGGCTGCACGGTACGGGGCCGCACGGCGATCTCGTACGGGATGCGCTGGCCGCGGAAGGCGTACGGACCGTGCTGCCGGTCCGCGAGGACGGCGACACCGGCTTCTGTGTCGCGCTGGTGGACGCAGGCGGCGAGCGGACGTTCGTGACCAGCTTCGGGGTCGACGCCCGGCTGACCGCGGCGGAACTGGCCGTGGTGACCGGGCGGCTCAGGGACGGCGACACGGTCCAGCTCTCCGGGTACGGCCTGGTCATGGAGGTCAACGGCCCGCTGCTGGCCCGCTTCACCGCCGGGCTGCCGGCCGGGGTCACCGTCTGCTTCGACCCGGGCCCGCTGGTCGCCGACATCCCCGGGGAGATCCTCGGCCCGGTGCTGGCACGGGCCGACTGGCTCAGCTGCAACGCCCGCGAGGGGCGGCTGCTGACCGGGCACGAGGATCCGCGCCTGGCCACCGCCGCGCTGCGCGAGCGGCTGGCCCCCGGCGCCGGGGTGCTGGTGCGCGCCGACAAGGACGGCTGCTGGCTGGCCGCGCCGGGCGCCGGGCCGGTCCATGTGCCGGGCTTCCCGGTCGAGGCGGTCGACAGCAACGGAGCGGGCGACGCCCATGTAGGGGCGTTCCTCGCCCTGCTCGGCCGGGGGCTCGACCCCCTGTCGGCGGCGCGCGGCGCCAACGCGTCCGCGGCCTGCGCGGTGACGAGGCGCGGCCCGGCGACCGCGCCGGACCTCGCGGAGCTGGTGGCGTTCCTGGCGGACGACCCGCTCGCGGAGCGGCTGGCGGCCCTGCCCGCACAGTCGGTGTCCGCGCGGTCGGTGTAAAGACCACATAACGAGACGGGATTGCGGCGGAGTGCGCGAGCAGCGTTCCATCACACAGGTGCAGAACGAACACGTGTCCAAGGAATCCACCGGCCCGGCCGGTACGGCAGACCCGGCGGGCGCCACCGGCCCCGGCGGTACAACAGCGGAATCGGCCGGCGCCACCGACCTCGGCGGTACGACAGACACGGCCGGGGCCACCGACCGTGCGGCCCGTCGTGCGGTCACGGTCTTCCCCGTACTCGTCCTGGTGGCGGGTGCGATAGGTCTCGCGTCTCCGGGCACCTTCGCGGGGTGGAGCGTCTCCGTCCCGTATCTGCTGGGTGTGGTCATGTTCTGCATGGGGCTGACCATGACCAGGGTGGACTTCCAAGGGGTGGCGAAGCGCCCCTGGGCCGTGGGGCTCGGGCTGGTCGCGCACTATGTGATCATGCCGGGTCTCGGCTGGCTGATCGCCCATCTCCTCGGCCTCTCACCGCAGTTGGCGGCGGGCGTCATTCTGGTCGGCTGCGCGCCGAGCGGCACGGCGTCCAATGTGGTCACCTATCTGGCCCGCGGTGACGTCGCCCTCTCGGTCTCGGTGGCCACCGTGTCGACGGTCCTCGCCCCGCTGGTCACACCGCCGCTGACGCTTCTCCTGGCCGGCGCCTATCTGCCGGTCGACGCGGGCTCGATGATGACCGACATCCTGAAGACGGTGCTGCTTCCGGTGCTCGCCGGGCTGCTGGTGCGGTTCCTCGCGGGCCGTTACGTGGACCGGGTGCTGGGCGTGCTGCCCTGGCTCTCCGCGCTCACCGTGGCGGTCATCGTCATGGTCGTGGTCGGCGGCAGCGCCGCGGCCATCAAGTCGGCGGCCGCGCTGGTGCTGCTGGCCGTCGTCCTCCACAACGGTCTCGGGCTGCTGCTCGGCTACGGGGCGGGCAAGGCGGCCGGTCTCGGCAAGCCGGGCAGCCGGGCGATGGCCTTCGAGGTGGGCATGCAGAACTCGGGCCTGGCCGCCTCCCTCGCCACCGCCCACTTCAGCCCGCTGGCCGCCCTGCCCGCGGCGATCTTCTCGGTCTGGCACAACGTGTCCGGGGCCCTGGTCGCCGCCTGGATGTCGTACCGGTCCCGCAAGGCCGGAACGGTCCAGGTGTATTGACCCGCAAGGTTGTTGACGCGGGTGGGAGCAATTCTTGCGGGACGAGTACGCCTTGTCACCGGCACCTGCGCCGAGCCGGGTACGGGGCCGCCCACCGGGCCCCGCGGCGACCGCGCACGTGCCGCCGTTGCCTCGGCCATGGCCCCTCACGCCGGACCCCCAGGCCGGGGACCCACGGGATCACGACCCCACACATCAATGGGTGTGCATGGTGTCGAGGGCCTCAAGGATGCCCGTCAGCGCCGTGGAGAAGCGGTCGAGGGTGTCCTCCCGCAGCGAGACGAAGCAGCGGGTGCCCTCGAAACGGTGGAGGGTCAGACCCGCTTCTCGCAGGATCCGCATGTGGTGGCTCACCGTGGATGGCCCGAGGCTCACGGAAAAATCCTCACGCTGGTGCTCGGCGCGGTCCGCCAGTACGGCGACGATCGCGAGCCGGGCCGGGTCCCCCAGGGCAGAGAGCAGCCTTGCAAGCTGAACGTCCCCGAGATCGGGGTGATGTGGACTCTTCGGCATGGGGGCAAGACTACTATTTCGAAGTTCCACATTGTTCGATGTAGTCTTCCTGGCGGCACATCGATCAAGGAGGTCCCATGGAATTTCTCGTGCAGGTCGACGGTTCCCGCGCCTACACGCTGCCCGCCGACGAACGTGACGATCTCATCCGCCGGGAGCGGGAGCGAGGCCGTCAACTGCTGGACGAGGGAGTGATCCAGCACTTCTGGCGGATCCCGGGCCGGCGCGGCAACGTCGGCATATGGTCAGCCGTCGACGCCGACGCGCTGGAAGAGGCCCTGACCAGCCTGCCGATCTGGCCGTACGCCGACATCGAGGTCACCGCCCTGGCCACGCACCCCATGATCCGGCAACGCTGACCCACCCGCACCGGCCGGGCGTCCGCGTCGACCCGGCGCCGGTCGCTCCCGACGGAGAACGAGCCGGGCGGAGAACGGTCCGGGCGGCTCATCCGGCAGGCCCCTCCGACAAAAGACCTGAAAGCCACCAGGCCGGACTCGAATGATGCGCCGGTCTCCGCTGGATCCGACACCTCGCATCACCACCTCCCCGGACAGAACATCCAGCGCCGGGGTGGTCCCGTACCCGGGCCACCGCTGGGCCGTACGGAGCAGCAGCACGGGCCGTCGGCTCCGCCGCCGCATACGGTCCGGACCATGCGCAGATTCCTGGTGGCAGGTGCCGTACTGCTCGCCGTCGCGGGTTCCCTCGCGGCCCGTCCGGCCGGTGACCCTCCCCTGCCGGAACGGCTCGCCGACACCGGCGGCGGCTCCCAGCTGATCACCGTTGAGGCCCCGTCGCTGCACTCCACCACCACCGGCACCCTGAGCTGGTGGGAGCGGCGCGGCGGCACCTGGCACCGGGCCGGTTCGGCGGCTGCCCGTTTCGGTGCGAAGGGGCTGGCCGACGGCGCGACCCGGAAACAGGGCACGGACACCACCCCCACCGGCATCTACGGCCTGCCGTACGCGTTCGGGATCAGGGCGGCCCCCGCCGGGACCCGTTACCCCTACCGTGCGGTGCGCGACAGCTCCTGGTGGTGCGAGGACAACGCGTCCTCCGCGTACAACCGCTGGGTGGACCCGCTGCCCGCGGACTGCCGGGCCGCCGAGGCGGAGCGGCTGAGCAGCTATCGGACCCAGTACGCCAGGGCGCTGGTCATCGGGTTCAACTACGCGCGGCCGGTGCACGGCAGGGGCGCCGGGATCTTCCTGCATGTCAACGGCGCCGGGGCGACGGCCGGTTGTGTCTCCGTACCGGCGGCCGCGGTCGACCGGATCCTCACCTGGGCCGACCCGGCGCGCCGTCCGCACATCGCGATCGGCACCCGGTCGGGACCGACCGCCCTGACCCGGTACTGACGGAGCCGGGCGGCGTACGGCCGGGGCCGCCTTCGCGGCTCAGCGCGGGTTCTGCGCCAGCCGCAGCAGGTGGTCGGCGAGCGCCTGACCGCCCGCCGGGTCCCGGCTGATCAGCATCAGCGTGTCGTCCCCGGCGATCGTGCCGAGGATGTCGTGCAGTTCGGCCTGGTCGATGGCGGACGCGAGGAACTGGGCGGCGCCCGGAGGGGTGCGCAGCACCACCAGGTTGGCCGATGCCTCCGCCGAGATCAGCAGCTCGGACGAGAGCCTGCGCATCCGCTCCTCCTTGGCGGACTCGCCGAGCGGCGCGTGGGGCGTGCGGTAGCCGCCCTCGCTGGGCACCGCGTAGATCAGCTCACCACCGGTGTTGCGGATCTTCACGGCGCCCAGTTCGTCGAGGTCGCGGGAGAGCGTCGCCTGGGTGACGCTCAGCCCGTCGTCGGCGAGGAGCCTGGCGAGCTGACTCTGCGAGCGCACCGGCTGCCGGTTGAGGATGTCCACGATCCGGCGGTGGCGGGCGGTCCGGGTCTGCGGGACGGACGGCCCGCCGTACTCGGTGTCCTGCGCCTCGTGCTCGGTCTGCTGCGCCTCGGTCATCGTCGCCTCACTCTGCGGATCACTCTTCCCCGTTGGCCTGGTCGAGAACGCCGGGCAGGGCCTGGAGGAACGCGTCCACCTCGCGGTCACCGATGATCAGCGGCGGCATCAGCCGTACGACATCGGGGCCGGTCACGTTCACCAGGAAGCCTGCGTCCTGAGCCGCCCGCTGCACCTGGGGCGCGCGGGACCCGGTGAGCACGATACCCAGCAGCAGTCCGGCACCGCGGACATGGCCGACCAGGGGGTGTCCCAGCGCCTCGATTCCGGTGCGCAGCTTCTCGCCCGTCCGCTTCACCCGGTCGAGGATCCCGTCCGCGTGGATCGTGTCGAGCACGGCGAGTCCCGCGGCGCACGCCACCGGGTTGCCGCCGAAGGTCGAGCCGTGGTGGCCGGCCTGCAGCAGTTCGGCAGCCGCCCCGAAGGCCACCACCGCGCCCAGCGGGAGTCCGCCGCCGAGGCCCTTGGCGAGGGTGACGACATCGGGGTCGACGCCCTCGTGCGCCTGGTGCTCGAACCAGTGGCCGGTGCGCCCGATGCCCGTCTGCACCTCGTCGAGTACCAGCAGGGTGCCGGTGGCGCGGGTGATCTCCCGGGCCTTCCGGAGGTAGTCGGCGGGCGGTACGACGACGCCGTTCTCACCCTGGACGGGTTCGATGATCACGAAGGCGGTGTTCTCGGTGACGACCGCGCGCAGCGCCTCCGCGTCGCCGTACGGGACATGGGTGACCACACCGGGGAGCGGCTCGAAGCCGTTCTGCTTGCCGGGCTGTCCGGTGAGCGAGAGCGCGCCCATGGTCCGGCCGTGGAAGGCGCCCTGGGTGGCGACCATATGGGTGCGGCCGGTGAGCCGGCCGATCTTGAAGGCGGCCTCGTTGGCCTCGGCACCGGAGTTGGCGAAGTACACCCGGCCGTCCCGGCCGAACGCCTGGAGCAGCCGTTCGGCAAGGGCGACCGGCGGTTCGGCGATGAAGAGGTTGGAGACATGGCCGAGCGCGGCGATCTGCCCCGAGACGGCCTCGACGACCGCGGGGTGGGCATGGCCCAGCGCGTTGACCGCGATACCGCCGACGAAGTCGGTGTATGCGGTTCCGTCCGCGTCCCACACGGTGGCGCCCTCGCCGCGCACCAGGGAGAGCTTCGGCGTGCCGTAGTTGTCCATCAGAGCGCCCTGCCAGCGCTGTGCGAGTTCCTGGTTGCTCATGACTCCCCCTCGGTGGCGCCAGTGGTTGCGGTGTGGGTGCCCGGTACGGCGTCCGCGCCCGGCGCGACGTCCGCGTCCGGTACGACCATCGTGCCGATGCCCTCGTCGGTGAAGATCTCCAGCAGGATCGAGTGCTGGGCCCGCCCGTCGATGACGCGGGCGGTGTTGACCCCGTTGCGTACGGCGAAGAGACAGCCCTGCATCTTGGGCACCATGCCGCTGGCCAGCTCCGGGAGGAGCTTCTCCAGCTGCTTCGCGGTGAGCCTGCTGATGACGTCGTCGCTGTTCGGCCAGTCCTCGTAGAGGCCCTCGACATCGGTGAGGACCATCAGGGTCTCGGCGTTCAGCGCTGCGGCCAGGGCGGCGGCCGCGGTGTCGGCGTTGACGTTGAAGACGTGGTGGTCGTCGGCGCTGCGGGCGATGGAGGAGACGACGGGGATACGGCCGTCGTCGAGCAGCGCCTGGAGCGCGCCGATGTCGATGCCGGTGATCTCGCCGACCCGGCCGATGTCGACGGACTCGCCGTCGATCTCCGGGAAGTGCTGGACGGCGGTGATCGTGTTGGCGTCCTCGCCCGTCATACCGACCGCGAACGGGCCGTGCTGGTTGAGCAGTCCGACCAGTTCACGCTGGACCTGGCCGGCGAGGACCATCCGTACGACGTCCATCGCCTCGGGCGTCGTCACCCGCAGTCCGGCCTTGAACTCGCTGACCAGGCCGTGCCGGTCGAGCTGTGCGCTGATCTGCGGGCCGCCGCCGTGCACGACGACGGGCCGAAGGCCCGCGTGCCGCAGGAAGACGACGTCCTGGGCGAAGGCGGCCTTCAGCTCCTCGTCGACCATGGCGTTGCCGCCGAACTTGATCACGACGGTCTTGCCGTGATGGCGCGTCAGCCAGGGCAGGGCCTCGATGAGGGTCTGCGCCTTGGGGAGCGCGGTGTGCTTGCGGGCGCTCATGAGCTGTACGCGCTGTTCTCGTGGACGTAGTCGGCGGTGAGGTCGTTGGCCCAGATCACGGCCGACTCTCCGCCCGCCGCGAGGTCCGCGGTGATGGTGACCTCGCGGTACCGCATGTCGACCAGGTCGCGGTCCTCGCCGACGGAGCCCTTCTTGCAGACCCAGACGCCGTTGATGGCGACATTGAGCTCGTCGGGCTCGAAGGCGGCGGACGTGGTGCCGATCGCGGAGAGCACCCGGCCCCAGTTGGGGTCCTCGCCGTGGATGGCGCACTTCAGCAGGTTGTTACGGGCGATGGAGCGGCCCACCTCGACGGCGTCGTCCTCGCTCGCGGCGTTGACCACCTCGATCCGGATGTCCTTGCTGGCCCCTTCGGCGTCGCCGATCAGCTGGCGGGCCAGGTCGGCGCAGACCGTACGGACGGCCTCGGCGAACTCCGCCTCACCGGGCACCACTTCGGAGGCGCCGGAGGCGAGCAGCAGCACCGTGTCGTTGGTGGACATGCAGCCGTCCGAGTCGACCCGGTCGAAGGTCGTACGGGTGGCGGCGCGCAGCGCCCGGTCCAGGACCGGGCTCTCCAGGTCGGCGTCGGTGGTGAGCACGACGAGCATGGTGGCGAGGCCGGGGGCGAGCATGCCGGCGCCCTTGGCCATCCCGCCGACGGTCCAGCCGTCGCCGCCCGCGACCGCGGTCTTGTGGACGGTGTCGGTGGTCTTGATGGCGATGGCGGCCTTCTCACCGCCGTGCGCGGAGAGCTCGGCCGCGGCCCGCTCGATGCCGGGCAGCAGCTTGTCCATGGGCAGCGGCAGGCCGATGAGCCCGGTCGAGGCGACCGCGACCTCGCCCGCGTTGCCACCGAGGGTCGCGGCCACCTTCTCGGCGGTGGCGTGGGTGTCCTGGAATCCCCTGGGCCCGGTACAGGCGTTGGCACCACCGGAGTTGAGGACCACGGCCCCGACGGTGCCGCCCTTGAGCACCTGCTCGGACCAGAGGACCGGTGCGGCCTTGACGCGGTTGGAGGTGAAGACTCCCGCGGCGGCCAGCCGGGGCCCGGCGTTGGCCACGAGGGCCAGGTCCGGTCCGCCGCTCTCCTTGATCCCAGCGGCGATACCCGCCGCCGTGAATCCCTTCGCTGCCGTGACGCTCACTGCATCTCCTCGTTGGCCCCGCCGCTGTGGCGGCTCGTGTCACTGCCGGCCGCGCTGCGCTGCGCCGCGGCCTCTGTCTGATGGTGCCGTCCGGCGGCTGCCCGGCCCGCCGCCGGGCGCGCGCCGCTCACGGCGCCAGTCCGATGGTGGAAAGCCCCCGGTCCTCGGGGAGTCCGAGTGCGATGTTCATGCTCTGCAGGGCGCCGCCCGCGGTGCCCTTGGTGAGGTTGTCGATGGCGCTGATGGCGACGATCCGGCCGGCGGCGGCGTCGTACGCGACCTGGATCTGTACCGCGTTGGAGCCGTACACGGCGCCGGTCGACGGCCACAGCCCCTCGGGCAGCAGCTCGATGAACGGCTCGTCGGCGAGGGCCTTCGCGTAAGCCGCGCGGACCGCCCCGGCGCTCACCCCCGGCCTGGCCTTCGCGGTGCAGGTGGCGAGGATGCCGCGCGGCATGGGCGCGAGGGTCGGGGTGAACGAGACGGTGACCGGCTCGCCCGCGGCGGCGCTGAGGTTCTGGATCATCTCGGGGGTGTGCCGGTGGCCGCCGCCGACGCCGTACGGGGACATCGAGCCCATCACCTCGGAGCCGAGCAGATGCGGCTTGGCCGCCTTGCCCGCCCCGGACGTACCGGAGGCGGCGACGACCACCGCTTCGGGCTCGGCGAGACCGGCCGCGTAGGCCGGGAAGAGCGCGAGGGAGACCGCTGTCGGATAGCAGCCGGGGACGGCGATCCGCTTCGTCCCGGCGAGCCCGGTACGCCCGCCCGGCAGCTCGGGCAGACCGTACGGCCAGGTCCCGGCGTGCGGGGAGCCGTAGAACCGCTCCCAGTCCGCGGGGTCCTTCAGCCGGAAGTCGGCGCCCATGTCAACGACGAGGACGTCGTCCCCGAGCTGCTCGGCGACGGCGGCGGACTGCCCGTGCGGCAGGGCGAGAAAGACGACGTCGTGACCGGCGAGAACATCCGCGGTGGTCGGCTGGAGCACCCGCCCGGCCAGCGGCCGCAGATGCGGCTGCAGGGCGCCGAGCGCCTGGCCGGCGTTGGAGTTGCCGGTGAGCGCGCCGATCTCCATATCCGGGTGGCCGAGCAGCAGACGGAGAAGCTCCCCGCCGGCGTATCCGCTTGCCCCTGCCACCGCTGCACGTACCGCCACCGAAACCTCCTCGTTGATGGCATGACTATACGCAATGCTGCACTTTTATGCAATGGCGTCCGGGGCGCATCGGCGCGCTGTGCAGCGGTGGGAGTTCTCTCCGCTGCGTCCCCACGGGATGCGGTGCTCTCGCGGGAAGGGGCCGACCCGCGAGGCCTGGCATCGCGTCGGAACGGGCACCGCAGTAGCGGCACCGGAGCCCGGTTCGGGAGGCCCCCGAGTCGCTGTGCGAAGCGAACGTTCTCCGTCCTGCGTCCTGCCGGGCTCGTGGCGGTTCAGCCCCCGGCGATTCGTCCTCCGGACGCGCAGCCGATCCTGATCGAGACGCGACCGCTCCGGAGCGGTCTGCGAGAATGGCCGGCATGGATGTGCGGAGCAGGGACCACCTGACGGTGACCGGGCCGACCGGTGGACCGGGCGGCCCGTCCCGGCTGGTCGGGCGCTGTGGCTCCGGTGACCATGAGTGACCCCGAAGCGGCCGGAGACGGGCTCGGAGCCGGGCACGGCAGGGCACTGCCCCCGGCCGGCGACCCCGGAGGAGACCGCCGCGTTCGCCGGAGCCGCCCGGTGATGTCCACGGCCGACGACAGGAAAGAAGACCAGGACCCCGCCAAGGACCAGGCGCCGGTGGACGATGAGGAGGCCCGGTTCTCCGCGCTGCTGGAGGACAGCGTCGAGGACCTCTACGAACACGCGCCCTGCGGCTATCTCTCCACCCTTCTGGACGGCCGGATCGCGAAGGTCAACGCCACCCTGCTTGGCTGGCTCGGCTACGAGCGCGATGATCTGGTGGGCCACAGGCACTTCTCCGATCTGCTGACCGTGGGCGGACGGATCTACCACGAGACCCACTTCGCACCGCAGCTGCGGATGCAGGGCGAGATCAGCGGCATCGCACTGGAGCTCAAGGCCGCCGACGGCTCCCGTCTGCCGGTCATGATCACCTCGACGGTGAAAACGGGGAGCGACGGACAGCCGCTCCTGATCCGTACCACCGTCTTCGACGCCCGCGACCGCCGCGCCTACGAAACCGAACTGCTCCGCGCCCGCCGGGAAGCCGACGAGGAACGCGACCGCCTGAAGCTCCTGAACACCACCCTGCAGAACACCCTGCTGCCGCCGGCCCTGGCGAACGTGCCCGGCCTGGACGTCGCCGCGCACTACCACATCGCCTCGATCGACGAGGTCGGCGGCGACTTCTACGACCTTTTCCCCTTGGCCGCGGGCACCTGGGGCCTGTTCCTGGGCGATGTGTGCGGAAAGGGCGCCGCCGCGGCGGCCGTGACCTCACTGGCGCGCTACACCCTGCGCGCCGCCGCCGTCTACGACCCGGATCCAGCGGCGGTGCTCGGCAATCTCAACACGGTCCTGAACCACGAGTACAACGGCACGGATCCTCGCTTCTGCACCGTCATCTTCGGCCTGCTCACCCCCGACCCCGACCGGGGAGGCTTCCGTATCACCCTGGCCAGCGGCGGCCACCCGCCGGCCCTGCTGATGCGTATGGACGGGACCGCCGACTTCCTGCCCACCCCTGGCGGGCAGCTCATAGGCGTCCTGCCCGACGCCGACATCGTCACCACCACCGTCCACCTCTCACCCGGCGACACCCTGCTGCTGCACACCGACGGCCTGACCGAGGCACACACCGCCGCCGGTGGCGGGGGCCGCTACGGCGACGACGCCCTCCTCGACTTCGGCCACGCCCTGGCGCCCACCACCGCCTCGGACACGATCGGCGCGATCCGCGACCTGCTCGACACCTTCGGCACCGGCGTGGACGACGACACCGCTGTCCTGGCCGTCCACGTTCCCCGACCTATCAGTGAAGAGCAGCAGTGACCAAGACACTGACCTTCCGAACCCGCGCCACCACCACCGGAGCAGTCATCGAACTCACCGGAGAGCTGGACCACCACACCATGGCCGAGGTCCGTGCGGCGCTTTCCGGGATCACCCTGCGTACGGGCCAGCAACTCGTCCTCGACCTCGAAGCGCTCACGTTCTGCGACTCCAGCGGTATCTCCATGCTCATCGCCGCCCGCAACCACGCCCTGGCGGCCGGCGCGACCATCGCGCTGGCCGCCGTCCCCGCCCGCGTCGCCCGGGTCTTCCGCGTCGTCGGCCTGGCCCAGGTCTTCCCCACTCACCCCACCGCGCAGGACGCCGAGGACGCCTGGCACACCGCCTCGGGCTGACCTGCCGAAACGATTCCTGAAGAAGGCCACTCCAGACCCGCGGCCAAGGAGCAGGGACGTCAGCCGGGCCCGCCCGGCCGTTCGGGGGCCGTCTGAGCGACTCGGCCACACGCACCCGGCGGGGCGGGACAGCGCCGGCGTGCCGGTCCTCGCCGGGCGGCAACGCCCATCGGCCGACCGGCCCTTGGCGCCGCCTGGCACGATGCGGTCATGACGCAGGACATACAGACCCGTGGAGAGGCGCTCGTCACGGCCGCCCTGGCCGGGGACGCCGAGACCGCCCGCCGGCACACCGACTTCTTCGTGCTGCGCGGGTACGTGGACGAAGGCATCCCGTACTGGGAGCGGGCCGTGGCGGCGGGCGACGCCTTCTCGCACTACACCCTGGCCCGGTACCGGAAGATCCGGGGCGACCGGCGGGCGGCGGAAGCGCTCTACCGCGCCGTCGCCGCACGGCACCCCGGGTGCGCCCACGGCCTGGGCACACTGCTCCGCGAGGAGGGTGATCCGGAGGCCGCCGTCTGGTTCCGCCACGGCTGGGAGGAAGGGCGCGACCTCGACTGCAAGATCGAACTCGGCAGGCTCATCGCGGCCGGGGGGCGGCTCGACGAGGCGGCGGAGTTCCTGAGGAGCGGCATCGAACTGGGCGATGTCGCGGTCCTGCGCTGGGTCCGGCTCTTCGAGTCGGTTCGCGAGGACCTCGACCGTGTCGCGGCGGGGCTCGATGCCGCCGAGGCCACCGGGGACGCCGGGGACGCCGGGGCCACCGGGGACGCCGGGGCCACCGGGGCCACCGGGGACGCCGGGGCCACCGGGGCCACCGGGGACGCCGGGGCCACCGGGGCCACCGGGGCCACCGGGGACGCAGAGGAAGGGGACGCCGCCGCCGAGGCGCTGGGCCCGCTCCTCGACATGGAACAGCATTTCCGCGACTACCCGGGGCTGACGGCCGAGGCCGTCGGCTACTACCGCAGGGCTTCCGCGCTCAGCGCCGCCGCCCGCGTGGACCATGCCGTGTTCCTGACGGAGACCGGTGGAGAGGCCTCCTGGCCCGAGGCCCGGGCTCTGTTGCTCCAGGCCCACGAGGACGGCGACGAGGGCGCCGCGTACACGCTCGGTGTCCTGCACGAGCGGCGCGGCGACTTCGCGGACGCCGAGCGCTGGTACGTCGTCGCGGCGGCCCGCGGGCAGCAGCCGGCCCAGTGGAACCTGGGGCTCCTGTGCCGACGGCAGCGGCGGTACGAGGAGGCCGAACACTGGTTCCGGGAGGTCGGCGACGACGACGAGGACGTCGTCGAGCAGCTCGCCGGGATCGCCGCCGTCCGGGCGGGAGGTGACGTCGCCCCCGGCAAGGACCTGCGCCGGCTGCCCGGGCTGCGGGAGCGGGCCGAGGCGGGCGACGTGCACGCCTCGTACGCGTACGGGAAGATCCTCGGCGACTGGGGCGGCGCGGACGAACGCCATCTGGTCCGCTGGATCGAGCCCGCCGCGCTGGCCGGTGATCCCCAGGCCGCGTACGACCTCGCGGAGCTGTACAACACGCTGTACCGGGCCGTGGAGCGCGACCAGTGGTACCGGAAGGCCGCCGACGCCGGCCACCACGACGCGTGCGGTCGGATGGGGTGGCTCTCGGAGTACCACCGGGACCACCAGGAGGCCGAGCGCTGGTATGTGCGCGCGGCCGGTGACGGGTCCACGCTCCACCGCACGCACGCGGGCAGGCTGAAGGCCCAGCGCGGCGCGTACACCGAGGCGGAGCCCTTTCTCCGTACGGCCTGGGAGCAGGGCGGCGACTCCGTGTACAGGACCGAGGCCGCCGGGTACTACGGACTGGTGCTCCACCGGCTGGGCCGCCTCGCGGAGGCCGTCGAGCCGCTGCGGGCCGCCGCCGCACGCTGGGACGAAGATGTGCGCCCCCGCTACAGCCCGGACGACCTGGCCGTACTGTCCCGGACGGTCGACCCGGACGAGGAGTTGGCGAAAGTGGAGGCGGCGCTGACGGCGTGACACCACCGGCGGGCCCGACGGATGGCGCCTGCACGCCCGCCCGCGGGCCGCCGTCCCGACGCCGCCGGAGGGCGAGCCGGGGCGGGCGTCCGCACCCGTACACGGACACGCGGCCGGGGCGGGCCGCCGCACCCATACCCCCGTACCCGCCCACCGGACGCGTACGTCAGGCCCCTACGTCAGATACGTCAGACGCGCACGTCAGACCCGTACGTACGCCGCGAGGTGCTCCCCGGTGAGCGTGGAGCGGTCGGCGACCAGCTCGGACGGGGTGCCTTCGAAGACGACGCGTCCGCCGTCGTGCCCGGCGCCCGGGCCGAGGTCGATGATCCAGTCGGCGTGCGCCATCACCGCCTGGTGGTGCTCGACGACGATGACCGACTTACCGGAGTCCACCAGCCGGTCCAGCAGGCCGAGCAGCTGCTCGACATCGGCGAGATGCAGCCCGGCGGTCGGCTCGTCCAGTACGTAGACACCGCCCCTGTCGGCCATGTGCGTGGCCAGCTTGAGCCGCTGCCGCTCGCCGCCGGAGAGAGTGGTGAGCGGCTGGCCGAGAGTGAGATAGCCGAGCCCGACATCGTCGAGCCGGGTGAGGACGGCGTGTGCGGCCGGGGTCCGCGCCTCGCCCTCGCCGAAGAACCTCTCGGCCTCGGCCACCGACATCGCGAGCACTTCGCTGATGTCACGGCCGCCGAGATGGTGGTCGAGCACCGACGCCTCGAACCGCTTCCCCTCGCACACCTCGCAGACGGTGGCGACGCCCGCCATCATCGCCAGGTCGGTGTAGACCACTCCGGCGCCGTTGCAGTGGGGGCACGCGCCCTCGGAGTTGGCGCTGAAGAGCGCCGGTTTCACGCCGTTGGCCTTGGCGAACGCCTTGCGGATCGGGTCGAGGAGTCCGGTGTACGTGGCCGGGTTGCTCCGCCGTGAACCGCGGATCGGCTCCTGTCCGACCGACACCACCCCCTCGTCGGCGCGGACCGACCCGTGCACGAGGGAGCTCTTGCCGGAGCCTGCGACCCCGGTGACGACGGTGAGGACCCCGAGCGGGATGTCGACATCGACGTCGCGCAGGTTGTGTGCCCTCGCTCCGCGGATCTCCAGTTTCCCGGTGGGGGTCCGCACCTTCTCCTTGAGGGCGGACCGGTCGTCGAAATGGCGGCCGGTGAGGGTGGAGCCGGCCCGCAGTTCCGCGACAGTGCCCTCGAAGCAGACGGTGCCGCCCTCCGTACCCGCGCCGGGGCCGAGGTCGACCACATGGTCGGCGATCGCGATCGTCTCCGGCTTGTGCTCCACGACGAGCACCGTGTTGCCGTTGTCCCGAAGCCGCAGCAGCAGGTCGTTCATCCGCCGGATGTCGTGGGGGTGCAGGCCGATGGTCGGCTCGTCGAAGACGTAGGTCACATCGGTGAGCGAGGAGCCGAGATGGCGGACCAGCTTCACACGCTGCGCCTCACCGCCCGACAGCGAGCCCGACGGCCGGTCGAGCGAGAGATAACCGAGACCGATCTCCACGAACGAGTCGAGGGTCTGCCGCAGTTTCGTGAGGAGCGGCGCGACCGAGGGGTCGTCGACTCCGCGCGCCCACGCGGCCAGGTCGCTGATCTGCATCGCGCACACGTCGGCGATGCTGGTCCCGGCGATTTTCGACGACCGGGCCGCCTCGGCGAGCCTGGTGCCGTCGCACTCGGGGCAGACCGTGAAGGTGACCGCCCGGTCCACGAACGCCCTGATGTGCGGCTGCATCGCCTCCCGGTCCTTGGAGAGCATCGACTTCTGGACCCGGGGGACGAGCCCCTCGTAGGTCATGTTGATGCCCTCGATCTTCATCCTGGTCGGCTCGCGGTGGAGGAAGTCGTGCAGCTCCTTCTTGGTGTACTTGCGGATCGGCTTCTGCGGGTCGTAGAAGCCCGAGCTGCTGTAGAGCCGGTAGTTCCAGCCGCCCGCCTTGTAGCCGGGGACGGTGATGGCGCCGTCGGCGAGCGACTTGGAGTCGTCGAAGAGCTGGGCCAGGTCGATGTCGGTGACCGTGCCGCGGCCTTCGCAGCGCGGGCACATACCGCCGGTGACACTGAAGCTGCGCCGTTCCTTGACGGTCCTTCCGCCGCGCTCCATGGTGACCGCGCCCGCCCCGCTGACCGACGCGACGTTGAAGGAGAAGGCCTGGGGTGAGCCGATGTGCGGCTTGCCGAGCCGGCTGAAGAGGATGCGCAGCATCGCGTTGGCGTCGGTCGCGGTGCCGACGGTGGAGCGCGGGTCCGCACCGAGCCTCTGCTGGTCCACGATGATCGCGGTCGTCAGCCCTTCGAGTACGTCGGCGTCGGGCCGCCCCAGCGTCGGCATGAAGCCCTGCACGAAGGCGCTGTACGTCTCGTTGATCAGCCGCTGGGACTCGGCGGCGACCGTGCCGAACACCAGCGAGCTCTTGCCCGAGCCGGACACTCCGGTGAACACCGTCAGCCGGCGCTTCGGGATCTCGACGCTGACGTCCTTGAGGTTGTTCACCCGCGCACCGTGTACGCGGATCAGACCGTGGCTGTCGGCAACGTGCGGCGCGGGCGGCTGTGCGCCCTTCCCCGTCCTCTGGGCCATGCTTACCGTCTCTCCATCTTTCTCTCCGTCTTTCGTCTCCGTAAGTGCCAGGTCTCCGTAAGTGCCAGGGGGCGCGGCTCACGGGTCCTGGAGCAGCCCCAGCACATTACCGTCGGGGTCGGTGACGGTGGCCACCAGACGGCCCCCGCCGACGTCGTGCGCGGGCTCCTTCACGACGGCGCCCGCTGCGGTCACCTCGGCGAGCTTCGCCTCGATGTCCGGGACGTGCCAGTAGGCCACCGGCGCCGTCATCCCCTGCTGCGCGCCGCCCGGCACCAGCCCGATGTGCTGGCCCGCGACCTCGAAGCCGACGTAGTACGACTCGTCGGCCTGCGGCGGTACGCCGAGGAGGGCGGTGTAGACCGGCTTGGCGGCGGCGAGGTCGGAAACGGGGTGCAGAACGGTCTTGATCCCCTGGGTCGCGGAACCGGCGGAGCCGGCGGAGTCCGCAGAGCTGGTCATGGTCACTCCTGTGGTCGGACTGGTCGTGGACCGCTGTGGTCAGACTGGTCGTGGACCGCGTCCACCCCGGTGCGGGGACGCGATGTCCATGCTGGTCACGCTAGTGCGGGCGACCGAACCGTGCTTCTTGATTCCTGATCGGTTCCGGGTGCTGACACCGTTACTACCGACCGGTAGGGTCGGGGGCCCGAAGAACGGAGCCGCCATGCCCCGCACATTCTCCGTGTCCGGCAGCATCGTCGTCGATGCCCCGCCATCAGTGGTGTACGAGCAGGTCAGCAACCCCGCACGAATGGGACGGTGGAGTCCGGAGAACCTCGGGGCGACGCTGCGCGAGCCGGAGGGCACCGCGTTCACCGGCATGGTCTTCGACGGGCACAACAAACGCGGAGCCTTCCGCTGGACGACCCGCTGCACGGTGACCGCAGCCGACCCCGGCGAACGGTTCGCCTTCCGGGTACACGCCATCGGGATCAGGCGGCCCCGGCTGCGCGGCCCCATCGCCACCTGGGAGTACCGCTTCGAGAGCGCCGCCACGGGCACGAAGGTCACCGAGACCTGGACGGACGACCGGCGCCGCTGGCCGGACCCGGTGGCCAACGCCTTCGACCGGATCGCGACCCGCGGCCAGGTCTTCGCGGTGTTCCAGCAGAAGAACATCCGGACCACGCTGCACAACCTCAAGGCCGCCCTGGAGGCCCCATCGGGCTGAGGGACGGGCGACGCCGGAGCCGGGCCAGGACATCGCCGCAGCTGCCCGACGGACCGGACGGGGGCCGTCCGCGCCGGCCCGTCCGGCTCGGGCCGTATCCGCGAAGGGGCGGGATGCCCGGACCAGCGGACGGCCGGCTCAGCGGACGGCCGTGTCGAGGCGCAGGCTCCAGCGCCCCGGCAGTCCGGTCAGGGTCACCGTGGAGAGCGGCGGCACATCGACGTTCCAGTACGTCGACGGGGGCGCCTTGAGCGCGTAGACCAGGGCGGCACGGACGACGGTCGGCTCGGCGACCGCGACGATGGAGCCGTCGCACGGGGGCCGGGTCTCCAGCCAGTTCCCTATCCGTGAGATGAACCCCAGCAGCGATTCGCCGCCGTGCGGGGCCGAGCGCGGGTCGGAGAGCCAGACGTCGACCGCGGCGGGTTCGCGCGCCGTCACCTCGGCCAGGGTGAGCCCGCGCCAGCGGCCCATGTCGCAGTCGCTCAGGGCGGGTTGGAGCAGCGGCGCGAAGCCGAGCGCGTCGCCGGTGGCCCGGCTGCGTGCGGTGGGTGAGCAGTAGCGCAGCTCGGCCGCGGCCAGCGGGACGAGGGAGCTCGCCGAGAGCTGCACCTGGTGCCAGCCCGCGTGGTCGAGAGGCCGGTCGTCGTCGAAGCGCTCGGCAAGCCGGGAGGAACTGCGTGCGGCGGCGACCAGCGTGACGCGAACGCTCATGGCCGCGATCGTGCGACTGAAACCCCGGTGGGTCAAGAGTCGGCGGCACAACCGGCGCACGCGGGGTGCACGGCACGCGGGATGCACGGCACGCGGGGTGCTCGGTACGCGTGGCCCGCGCGCCCTCAGCCGAGCACCTCGTCGCACGCCGTGCGCAGCCGCCGTACCCCTTCGGCGATCTCGCCCGCCCCGGCCACCCCGGCGAAGCTGAGGCGCAGGTGCGGAGCGGGCGGTTCCGCGGAGAAGTAGGGGCGGCCCGGCGCCACCGCGACGCCGGCGCGCAGGGACGCCGAGACCACCGCTGCCTCGTCCGTGCCGTCGGGCAGCCGCAGCCAGAGGTGGTAGCCGCCGCTGGGGACGTACGGGAGGTCCAGTTCGGGGACGCTGCCGCGGAGCGCCGCCGTGAGGGTGTCCCTGCGGTCCTTCAACTGCCCGGAGACGGAACGGAGATGACGGTTCCAGGCGGGCGAGCCGACCAGTTCGACGGTGGCCTCCTGGAGCGGGCGCGGGACGAAGAAGCTGTCGACGACCTGGATCGAGCGCAGCCGCTCGTACACCGGGCCGCGGGCCGCCAGCACCCCGACCCGCAGGCTGGGCGATGTCGCCTTGGTGAGCGAGCAGACATGGACGACCACTCCGTCGTGGTCGTCGGTGGCCAGCGGTCTCGGCAGGGGCCCCGCGTCCTCGTGGACGAGCCTGCGGACGAAGTCGTCCTCGATGATGAACGCCCCCGCTTCACGGGCGATCCGCAGGACTTCCGGGCGGCGGGCGGTGCTGAGCACCGCCCCGGTCGGGTTCTGGAAGAGCGGCTGGCAGACGAAGACCCGGGAGCCGGTGGCGCGGAACGCGTCGGCGAGCAGCTCCGGGCGTACGCCGTCGGGATCCACCGGCACCGGCACCGGCCGCAGCCCCGCCGCGCGTGCGACGGCCAGCATGCCCGGATAGGTCGGGGACTCGACGAGCACGGAGGCGCCGGGCGGCGCGAGGGCGCGAAGCGCCGTACTGAGCGCGCTCTGGCCGCCCGCCGTGACCAGGACGTCGGCCGCGCCGACGGGGCCGCCGATCCCCCGTGCGAACCACTCGCGCAGCTCGGGGATGCCGTCGACCGGGGGCCTCCCCCAGGCCCCGGGCCTGCGGCCCGCTCTGGCGAGGGCGGCGGCCATGGCCTGCTCCGGCTGGAGCGAGGCGTGCAGATAGCCGCCGTTGAACTCGATGACGCCGGGCGGCGGCGCGGCGAGCGTGACCAGCACCCCGGACGCGTCCACGGCACGGGGCGCGGCGTCGGTCGCACCGTCGGCGCTGAGTGCGATCTCCTGCCAGGAGGTGTCACCGGGCGCCGGGACGTCCCTGCGTGGCCGCGCCCGGAACGCCCCGGCGCCCGGCCGGGTCACCACGAGCCCCTCGGCGGCGAGCTGGGCGAGCGCTCTGGACACCGTCACCGGGCTGACCCGATAGGACTCGACCATCGCCCGGCTCGACGGAAGCTTTCCATCAACCGGATAGCGGTTCAGCTCCGCTTTCAGGGATTTCACGAGTTCTGCCACGCTGCTACGCTCATACATGACACTACAGAATAGCGCTACCGAAGATCCCTCGATAGCAGTGAGCGGCCACGCGGACGGCGCTGCGGGCCGGACCGGCCACACAGCCCGCAGCGGCACCTCGCTCGCCGGGCTCGGCGTCATCGCGTTCTCGCTGACCTTTCCGGCGACCGCCTGGGGACTCGAAGGGTTCGGGCCCTGGTCGCTCGTCTCCGTACGCTGTGTGCTCGCCGCCCTGCTGGCGGGCGGCGCCCTGCTCGCCTCGCGCGCCCCGGTGCCCGAGCGGCGCCACTGGGCCGGTCTCGCGGTGGTGGCCGCCGGGGTGGTCCTGGGCTTCCCGCTGCTGACCACACTGGCGCTGCAGACCTCCACGACCTCGCACGCCGCTGTGGTCGTGGGGCTGCTGCCGCTCACCACGGCCGCCTTCTCCGCCCTGCGGACCGGCGCGCGCCCGTCCCGCGCCTTCTGGGCCGCCGCGCTGGCCGGAGCGGGCGTCGTGATCGCCTTCACCGTGCAGCAGTCCGGCGGGGCGGTGTCCCCGGGTGACATGTATCTCTTCGGCGCGCTGCTGATCTGTGCCGCCGGCTACACCGAGGGCGGCCGGCTGGCGCGCGAGATGCCGGGCTGGCGGGTGATCGGCTGGGCGCTGGTGCTCTGCCTGCCCCTGGCCGTGGCGGGGAGCGCGGTGGCGCTGACGCTGGAGCCCGTCCACCTCACCGCCCACAGCGTCGCCGGGGTGCTCTGGGTGGCGGCGGGCTCCCAGTTCCTGGGGCTTGTGGTCTGGTACCGCGGTATGGCGGAGATCGGTGTGGCCAGGGCCAGCCAGCTCCAGCTCGCCCAGCCGCTGCTGACTCTGGTCTGGTCGGTCCTGCTGCTGGGCGAGCATCTGCCGGTGGCCGCTCCCGTCGCGGCGGTCGCGGTGCTCGTCTGTATCGCGGTCACTCAGCGTTCCAGGACGAGATAGTCATGAATGCCCCTGTTTGCGCAGTGAGCGTTGGTTAACCCGGAGGCCCGGCCGCCCGCAGGTCAGGAGTAACGTCTGGGGGCCGGGCGGGCGCCGGAACCATACGGGGTACTCGCCCGCGACGATCTGCGAAAGGCTGGATGTGACCGACATCGAACGCGTCGGAGTGGTGGGCTGTGGCCAGATGGGCGCGGGAATCGCCGAGGTCTGTGCTCGCAGCGGCCTTGAGGTGATGGTCGCCGAGACCACCGGCGAGGCTCTGGAGATCGGCCGCACCAGGCTCCACAACTCCCTCTCGAAGGCCGCGGAGCGCGGCAAGATCACCGAGGAGGAGCGCGACGCGACGCTCGGCCGGCTGAGCTTCACGACCGACCTCGGGGAGTTCGCCGACCGCGACCTCGTCATCGAGGCCGTCGTGGAGAACGAGCAGGTGAAAACGGAGATCTTCCAGGTGCTCGACCAGGTGGTGACCCGGCAGGACGCGATCCTGGCCTCCAACACCTCCTCGATCCCGCTGGTGAAGCTGGCCGTCGCGACCTCCCGGCCCGACCAGGTGATGGGGATCCACTTCTTCAACCCCGCGCCCGTCCAGCAGCTCGTCGAACTGATCCCGGCGCTGACCACGTCCGAGGAGACGGTCACGCGCTCCGAGGCGCTGGTCCAGGGCATACTCGGCAAGCACGCGATCCGCGCCCAGGACCGCTCGGGCTTCGTGGTGAACGCCCTGCTCATCCCGTACCTGCTCTCCGCGATCCGGATGTTCGAGTCCGGCATCGCGAGCCGTGAGGACATCGACAACGGCATGGAGATGGGCTGCGCCCACCCGATGGGCCCGCTGAAGCTCGCGGACCTGATCGGTCTCGACACCGTCGCGTCCGTCGCCGACTCGATGTACGCCGAGTTCAAGGAGCCGCTGTACGCCGCTCCCCCGCTGCTGCAGCGCATGGTCGACGCGGGACGGCTCGGCCGCAAGACCGGCTCGGGCTTCTACCCGTACACCTGATCCGGCCGTACATCTGATCCGGACCGTCGGACCAGCGAGAAGTGAGGGGCGGGGCGCCACTGGCGCCCCGCCCTCGCCCCACCCCTCACTCGCTGCCGGGCCCCTTCCCGGCGGTGCGGTACCAGAGCCGCCGCGCCGACCGGCCTGGTGCCGCCCCGGATGACCGGTGACGGTCTCAGAGCGCCGACCGCGCGGTACGGACCGGGTCCGGCCTGCCGAGCGTCCTGCTGCGGTCGTTACGCAGGACGAGCAGCGCCACATCGTCGGTGACACGGCCGCCGGTGTGCCGGAGCAGCGCCCGGTGCACCCGCTGGATCACCCGGGCGGGCGCGGGGACCCCGTCGGCCGCCGCGTCGCGGAGCACGTCATCGAGGCGGAAGAACCGGCCGCCCGGGTCCCGCGCGTCGGTGGCACCGTCGGTGTGCAGGAGGAGCGCGTCACCGGGGAGCAGCCGGCCGCACCGCCAGGACTCGACGGCCGCGGGCAGCGGGAACGTCCCCAGCGGAGGCAGCGGCTCTCCCCCGCGGACCCGTCCGGCCGCCTTCCCCAGCCGGTAGGGCCACGGATGCCCGCAGTTGACGGCGGTCATCCGGCCGTCCGGGTCGATCTCCAGGAGCAGTACGGTCACGAACTCCTCGGCCGACGGATGGCCGGGCTCGGCCCCGCCCGCCGCCGGGTGCTCCTGCCGGGAGCGCTCCCGCAGATGCCGTTCCAGTGCCCGCTCCAACCGCCTTGCCACGCCCGGCAGTCCGGGCTCGTCGTGCGCGGCCTCCCGGAAGCTGCCCAGGACCGCGGCCACCGCGCCGATCGCCGCGAGCCCGTGACCCCGTACGTCACCGATCACCAGCCGCACCCCGTGCACCGTGGCCAGCGCCTCGTAGAGGTCCCCGCCCACCACCGCGCCCCGGGAGGCGGAGAGCTGGCTCGCGGCGACGGTGAGACCGTCGATCCGGGCGGGCAGCGGCCTGAGCAGCACCCGCTGGGTGGCGCACGCGACGGCGCGCGCCTGCTTCAACTCCCTTACGGGGCCCAGCCGGACACCCGCGAGGACATAGCCGGCCAGCGAGAGCAGTGCGGCGCTGAGGGCGAGCCGGACCGTGATGCTGTCGTCGCCGGCCGGCGAGCGGACCAGCTCCCAGCCGACCACGGCGGCCAGCCCGAGCGCGGGAAGGCCGAAGACGACCGCTCCGCGCCACCCCCTGGTACGGATCATGACCCTGGTACGGATCATGCCGCCGGCCCCTTCACCCCGGGCCGTCCGGCGGTCGAGGGGGCGGGGTCGCGGGGTGTGGCGCACGGGTTCGGGGCGTTGTCGTCGGCCACCATGGCTCTTCTCCCACTCCCCAGGTGCCGGTCGTTCTTATGATCGGGCGGGTCGATTCTGTCGGCGGCGCGGCCCGTTGGCGTAGATCCGCAGCGCTTCTCACCCGAACGAGTGAGGGGCGCGCCCGGAGATCCGGACACGCCCCTCAGTGGTTCCCTTACGCCATGGGTTCCCGTGCGCCAGTGTTCCTGTACGCCCGTGGTTCCCGTGCGCGGAACGGCAGTTGGCGGTCAAGCGCCGCGCAGCACCGCCCCGGTCCGCTCCGCTGCGAGCGCCACGGCGGCGTCACGCGCGGCGGTGGCCTCGTCGACGGTCAGCGTGCGGTCGGCCGCGCGGAAGCGCAGCGCGTACGCCAGGGACTTGCGGCCCTCACCGATCTGCTCACCGGTGAAGACGTCGAACAGCCGCAGCGTTTCGAGGAGTTCACCGGCGCCCTCGTGCAGCGCCGCCTCGACGTCCACGGCCGGCACCCCGGCGGGAACGACGAGCGCGACATCCTGGGTCGCCACCGGGAAGGAGGAGATCCGGGGCGCGACGAGTGCGGTGGCCGCCCGCTCCAGCACATCGAGCTCCAGCTCCATGGCGCAGCTGCGCTCAGGGAGGTGGAACGCCTTGACGACGCGCGGATGCAGCTCGCCCGCGTGCCCGGCGAGGACTTCGGCCCCGTCGACGACGGCATACAGCGCGGCGCACCGGCCCGGGTGCCACGGCTCGTACCGGTCGCCCCGGACGATCAGCTCGACCCCGGCCTCGCGGGCGACGGTACGGGCCGCCTCGACGGCATCCGCCCAGTCGGCCGGACGGCCCTTGCCCCACCAGCCGGCCTGCTCACGGGCGCCGGCCAGGACGGCCGCGACGTGGCGCGGCTGACACGGCAGCACAGCGGTGATTCCGGCGATTTCCTCGTCGGTGGGCCTGCGGTCGACGGGCAGCCGCTCCGGCACCCGCTCGTCGCCGGTCGGCCGGAAGACCAGACCGGTCTCGAAGAGCGCGAGGTCCTGGGAGCCGCGCCCGGTGTTGCGCCGCAGCGCGCCGAGCAGCCCCGGCAGCAGCGTGGTGCGCAGCGCGGGCTCCTCGTCGGAGAGCGGGTTGACCAGCTTGACCGTGGTGCGGCGGGGGTCGTCGGCGGCCAGCCCGAGCTGGTCGAAGGCGGCGTCACCGGTGAACGGGTAGTTCAGCGCCTCGACGAAGCCGGCCCCGGCCAGCGCGCGGCCGACCCTGCGGTGCAGCCGCTGCCGCTCGGTGAGCCCCCGGCCGGCCGGCGGCCTCGGCAGCGTCGACGGGAGGTTCTCGTACCCCTCAAGACGGATGACCTCTTCGGCCAGGTCGTTGGGGTAGGCGAGGTCGGGGCGCCAGGACGGCACGGTGACGACGAGCTCGTCCTGCCCGTACACGTCGCAGCCGACCTGCTGGAGGCGGCGTACGACGGTCTCCCTGCCGTACGCCACGCCCGCCACCTTGTCCGGGTGGTCGGCCGGCATCTGGAGGGTGCGCGGCGCCGAGGGCGCGACGATCTCGGTGACCCCGGTCTCGGCGGTGCCGCCCGCGAGCAGCACCAGGAGGTCGACGGTCCGCTGGGCGGCGGCCGATGCCGCCTCCGGGTCGACGCCCCGCTCGAAGCGCTTGGACGCCTCGGACGGCAGCTTGTGGCGGCGTGCGGTGCGCGAGATGGAGAGCGCGTCGAAGTGCGCGGCCTCGATGATGACGTCGGTGGTGCCGCTGAGCCGGCCCGTCTCCGGGTCGGCGGTGACGTCGGCGATCTCGGTGTTGGCCCCGCCCATCACACCCGCGAGGCCGATGGGGCCGCGGTCGTCGGTGATGACCAGGTCCCCGGCGTCGAGGACCCGGGCGGTGCCGTCGAGCGTGGTGAACTTCTCGCCCGCCACAGCCCTGCGCACACCGATCGGACCCTCGATCCTGGCCCGGTCGTAGGCGTGCAGCGGCTGGCCGAGCTCCAGCATCACGTAGTTGGTGATGTCGACGGCGAGCGAGACCGGCCGCATTCCGGCCTTCTGGAGGCGGCGCTGGAGCCAGATCGGCGTGCGGGCCTCCAGGTCGAGGCCGGTGACGGTACGGGCGGTGAAGCGGTCGCAGCCGCGCGGGTCGGCGATCTTCACCGGGTAGCCGAACGCGTTGGGCGGCGCCACGTCGAGCAGCGCCGGGTCGCTCAGCGGCAGCCCGTAGGCGGTCGCGGTCTCGCGTGCGACGCCGCGGATCGACAGGGCGTAGCCGCGGTCGGGGGTGACGGCGATGTCGAGCACCTCGTCGACCAGCTGGAGCAGCGCGATGGCGTCGGTGCCGGGCTCGTGGCCGGGCGGCAGCACGATGATGCCGTGGCTGCCGTCATCCCCCATGCCCAGCTCGTCGCCCGAGCAGATCATGCCGTGCGAGGTCTTGCCGTACGTCTTGCGCGCGGCGATGGCGAAGTCGCCGGGCAGCACGGCGCCGGGCAGGACCACGACGACCTTGTCGCCGACGGAGAAGTTCCGGGCGCCGCAGACGATCTCCTGCGGTGCGCCGGTTCCGTTGGCGCTGCCGACGTCGACGGTGCAGAAGCGGATGGGCTTCTTGAACCCCTCCAGTTCCTCGATGGTCAGGACTTCGCCGACGACCAGCGGACCCTTGAGGCCCGCGCCGGTCTGCTCGACGGTCTCGACCTCCAGGCCGACGCCGACCAGCTTGGCCTGTACGTCACGGCCGGTCTCGGTGGCGGGGAGATCGACGTACTCCCGCAGCCAGGAAAGCGGGACCCGCATCAGATCTCCATCCCGAACGGCCGGGTGAACCGGATGTCACCCTCGACCATGTCTCGCATGTCTTCGACGTTGTGGCGGAACATCAGCATCCGTTCGATGCCGAACCCGAAGGCGAATCCGCTGTACTTCCGGGGGTCCACACCGCAGGCGGTGAGCACCTTGGGGTTGACCATCCCGCAGCCGCCCAGCTCGATCCAGCCCTCGCTGGAGCAGGTGCGGCACGGGCGGTCGGGGTTGCCGACCGAAGCGCCGCGGCAGACGTAGCACTCCATGTCCATCTCGGCGGACGGCTCGGTGAACGGGAAGTAGTTCGGGCGCAGCCGGGTCGTCATGTCCTGGCCGAAGAGCGCCTGCACCATGTGGTCCAGGGTGCCCTTGAGGTCGGCCATGGTGAGGCCCTCGTCCACGGCGAGCAGCTCGATCTGGTGGAAGACCGGTGTGTGCGTGGCGTCCAGCTCGTCGGTGCGGTAGACCCGCCCAGGGCAGACGACGTAGACGGGCGGCTCACGGTCGAGCAGAGTGCGGGCCTGGACGGGCGAGGTGTGCGTCCGCAGGACGACTCCGGACTCGTCGCCCTCGGTGCCCTCGGGGCCCTGGACGAAGAAGGTGTCCTGCATCTGCCGGGCCGGGTGGTCGGGCGTGAAGTTGAGGGCGTCGAAGTTGAACCACTCCGCCTCGACCTCGGGTCCTTCGGCGATCTCGTAGCCCATGGCCACGAAGATGTCGGAGACCCGCTCCATGAAGGTGGTCAGCGGGTGGCGGGCGCCGGCGGGCGTGCGGTCGTAGGGGAGTGTGACGTCCACCGCCTCCTCGACCAGGACCCGCTCGTCGCGCTCGGTCTCCAGCTCCGCCTGGCGGGCCGCGAGAGCCTTGTTCACGGCGCCGCGCGCCATGCCCACGCGCTTGCCCGCGTCGGCCTTGGCCTGCGGCGGCAGCGCGCCGATCTCGCGGTTGGCCAGGGCCAGCGGCGAGGTGCCGCCGGTGTGGGCCGTCTTGGCGTGTGCGAGCGCGTCGAGATCACCGGCGGCGGCGAAGGCGGCGAGCGCCTCGTCCCGCATCCGCTCGATCTCTTCCGGTTTCAGTGCCTCGACCTCAACAGGGTCGTACGACTTGTTCGGTGCCGACATCTCTTCCCGTACTTCCGATTGCTGGCTGAGGCGACCTGCTCGCCGACAGCGACGTCAAGGACGCAAACGTGCCAAAGGTCGATTCTAGAGGCCGCCAGGGGGCGGAGTGGCCCGCAGGTCCTCTAGGCCAGATAGGCCGGAGCCCCTACGGGCAGAATAAATCGGAACTCCGCACCGCCACCCGCCCCGCGGCCGACGGTGATCGTCCCGCCGTGCGCCTCGACGATGCCCTTGACGATGTACAGGCCGAGCCCGGTGCCACCGCGCTTGCTGCCCCGCCAGAAGCGGGTGAAGACGCGGCTCATCGACTCCTCGGGGATACCGGGGCCCTCGTCGGTCACTGTGACGCCCGTCCCCTTCTCGTCGTTCTTCGCGGCGGCTTCCGCCACCTCGATAGTGACGGTTCCCTCACCGTGGCGCACCGCGTTTTCCAGCAGGTTGCCGAGGATCTGGTCGATCTTGTCCGGGTCGGCCCAGAGATCGGGCAGCGGCTGCCGGATCCGGACCAGGAACCGGTCGGGGTCCTGGCCGGACGCGGTGTGGGCCTGGATGTGCCGGCTGACGGCGGCGCCGATGTCGACGGGCTGGCGGCGCAGCTCCAGGCGGCCCGAGTCGATGCGCGAGATGTCGAGCAGCTCGGCGATGAGCCGGGTGACGCGGTTGGCATCGGCGTCGACGGTCTCCAGCATGAGCCGCTTCTGTGCGTCGGTGAAGCGCTCCCACTTCGCGAGCAGCGTCGCCGTGAACCCTTTGACAGAGGTCAGCGGGGAGCGCAGTTCGTGCGCGACGGTGGCTATCAGCTCGGCGTGGCTGCGCTCGGTGCGGCGCCGCGCCTCGGTGCCCCGCAGCGAGACGACCACCCGCCGGACGGGCCCGGTGGGGTGCTCCCGTATGTAGCGCGCGGAGACCAGCACCTCGCGCCCGCCGGGCAGCAGCAGATTGCGCTCGGGCTGCCCGTAGCGGATGGCGAGCCCGCCGTACGGATCGGTCAGGGCCCACCAGCGGCGGCCCTTGAGGTCCTCCAGGGGCAGCGCCTGCTCCAGCGGGCGGCCCAGCGCCTCGGAGCGCGGTACGGCGGTGATCCGTGCGGCGGCGGTGTTGAAGCAGACGATCCGGCCGTGCTCGTCGGCGACGACCAGGCCGTCGGGGAGTTCGTCGGGGTCGACCCCGGCTCCGGTATGGCCGTCCGGGCCGCCGGACGCGCCGGTTCCGTACGGCAGTGGTCCATTGCCGTGCGACGACTCACTGCCCGATGAGACAGCCATCCCCGTATCCCACCTCTCCGAATAGCGCAGTGGGCCCCCGAGTGCGTCACCCTACTAGCTGGAGGTGACGGAGCGGCACCCTCCGGAAGCGCGCTGCGCACGGGCGGACGCGTAGAGGCAGACGGCGGCGGCCGTGGCGAGATTGAGACTCTCGGCCCGGCCGTGGATGGGGACGCGGACGACGGCGTCGGCAAGGGCCCTGGTCTCCTCGGGGAGCCCCCACGCCTCGTTGCCGAACACCCAGGCGCTCGGGCCGCCCATGGTGCCGGCGTCGAGCTCGGCGTCGAGGTCGTCGTCGCCCGCGCCGTCGGCGGCGAGGATCCGCACCCCGGCGGCCTTGAGCCCGGCGACGGCCCGCTCGACCGGGACACCGACCGCCACGGGCAGATGGAAGTGCGAACCGACCGACGCCCGCACGGACTTGGGGTTGTACAGATCGACGGATGCGTCGGTCAGGACGACGGCGTCGGCGCCCGCCGCGTCGGCGCAGCGCAGCACCGTACCGGCGTTGCCCGGGTCGCGTACATGGGCGAGTACGGCCACCAGCCGGGGGCGGGCCGCGAGGATCTCGTCGAAGGGCGAGTCCAGGAAGCGGCAGACACCGACAAGGCCCTGCGGGGTGATGGTCTGGGAGAGTTCGGCGAGTACGTCGTCGCCGGCCAGGTGGACACGCGCCCCGGCGTCGTGCGCCGCGGCGACGATGGATGCGTACCGCTCGGCGGCCTCCGCCGTGGTGAACAGTTCGAGGAGTGTCGGCTCGCCGCCGACCCGGTGGTGCACGGCCTCGCGCACGGCCTGCGGCCCCTCGGCGATGAACCGGCGTTCCTTGGTACGGAAGTTGCGCCGGGCGAGCCGCCTGGCGGCGGCGACGCGCGGGGAACGCGGGGAGATCAGCTCGGCGGGGGTGCCCATGGTCGGCGTTTCACCTTACTCACGTATCGACGTACGGAACTGCGGCCGTCCGGCTGCTGGGGCCGGGGCCGGGCGTCGGTCTGCGTCGGCCTGCGTCGGTCCGGTCCGCGCGGGTCGGTATCGGTCCGCGCGGGCCCGTGTCCGTCCCCGCCGGTCCGCGGTGCGACCCGCGGGGAGGGAGGCACGATCGGCCCGCCGAACACAGCGGACCCGCAGGCGGATTCCGCCTGCGGGTCCTGCCGGCCGGGCTCCGGCTGAAGTGCTTGCCTGATCAGGCAGCGGTCTTCGGCGCGTTGACGTCGCTCGGGAGCGCCTTCTGCGCGACCTCGACCAGCGCGGCGAACGCGTTGGTGTCGTTGACGGCCAGCTCGGCGAGGATCTTGCGGTCCACCTCGATGTTGGCGGCCTTCAGACCCTGGATGAGGCGGTTGTACGTCATGCCGTTCTCGCGGGCAGCGGCGTTGATGCGCTGGATCCACAGCTGACGGAAGTCGCCCTTGCGCTTCTTGCGGTCGTTGTAGTTGTAGACCAGGGAGTGGGTGACCTGCTCCTTGGCCTTGCGGTACAGGCGCGAGCGCTGACCGCGGTAGCCCTTGGCCGCTTCGAGAACTGCCCGGCGCTTCTTGTGGGCGTTGACTGCCCGCTTGACGCGTGCCACTTGTTGACTCCTTGTAGCGGGGCCGTGGGTGAACTCACACGGCCCGGAAACGAATTGGTCCCGGTCCCGACATCGCGCCCCCGGGGGTCACCGGGGGCGGCGACGTCACTTGCCGAGAAGCTTCTTGATCTTCTTGGCGTCGGCCGGGGCCACCACGACGGTGCCGGTCAGCGAACGCGTCTTCTTGGACGACTTGTGCTCCAGCAGGTGGCGCTTGCCGGCGCGCTCACGGAGCACCTTGCCGGAGCCGGTGATCTTGAAGCGCTTGCTGGAGCCGCTGTGCGTCTTGTTCTTCGGCATCGCGCCGTACTCTCCTCGTCAGTGGCACTCCCCCGGTGCAGGGCACCGGAGACCGGGAGCGTCAGATCGTTGGTATGTGTTCCGGGCGGAACCCCGGGGCCGCCTGGCTGGAGGCCCGTCCGGTCACGCTTCGGAGGTGGTCTCGGCCGGAGTGTCGGCCTCTGCCTCGGCCGGAGCCTCGGCGACCTCGTCCGCGGACCCCTGACGCTCCGCCTTACGGGCGGCCTGGGCCTCACGCGCCTCGGCCATGGCCTCGGTCTTCTTCTTGTGCGGGCCAAGCACCATGATCATGTTTCGGCCGTCCTGCTTCGGGTTCGACTCGATGAACCCGAGGTCCTCGACGTCCGAAGCGAGACGCTGGAGCAGCCGGAAGCCCAGTTCGGGGCGGGACTGCTCGCGACCGCGGAACATGATCGTGATCTTGACCTTGTCGCCCTGCTTGAGGAAGCGCACGACGTGACCCTTTTTGGTGTCGTAGTCATGCGGGTCGATCTTCGGCCGGAGCTTCATCTCCTTGATGACCGTGTGCGCCTGGTTCTTGCGCGCCTCACGGGCCTTCATGGCCGACTCGTACTTGAACTTCCCGTAATCCATGAGCTTGCACACGGGCGGACGGGCGGTCGCCGCGACCTCGACCAGGTCGAGGTCGTACTCCTGTGCCAGCTCCAGGGCCTTGGCGAGCGGGACAATGCCCACCTGCTCGCCGCTGGGTCCGACAAGTCGCACCTCGGGAACGCGAATCCGGTCGTTGATGCGGGGCTCGGCGCTGATGGATCCTCCTCGGTAGCACCACACGGCTCTCTGGCAGACAGCCGCGTAACGTCTGTTTAGACAGACCAACCGCACCTGGAACTGAAAAACGCCCCGGACGGGACACAGGCGGGAGCTCCTCACATACCGGAGCACCGCCGCGTCTGCCGCGGGGCGCACATCGGGTGGCTTCCATCGTCCGTACGGAACGATGGGCGCCGCCTGACCGGTGACCCGCCGTCCCGGAGGACAGTCAGGTGGGAGATCGGAGCCTCCACTTGTGGGCCGGGCACATAGATGTCCGGCCGGTCGTTACACAAGGTTAGCACCCCGGACCCGGTGCTGCGAACCGGTGCGCTGCGGCCTCCGCGCGGGGGCGCCGGGGCCACGGCATATCGTGTGCCTCATGAGCGACGCGACCCCCTCCCCCGCCCCCGAAGAACCTGCCGAGGCCCCCGGCTTCGACTCCATGACCCGTGACATCGCGGACGTCCCCGCGGTCGAGGTGATCACGACGGTCGCGGTGCATCTGATGAGCTCGGCCGCCGTCAACCTGGGCCTGGCCGAGGACGGCGAGAAGCACAAGGACCTCGACGAGGCCAGGAAGCTGATCCAGGCGCTGGCCGGACTGATCACGGCGAGCGCCACGGAGATCAGCTCCTTCCACGCGGCTCCGCTGCGCGACGGCCTGAAATCGCTCCAGCTTGCCTTCCGCGAGGCGTCCGCCGTGCCCGACGAGCCGGGTGAGGGTCCGGGCGAGAAGTACACGGGGCCGGTCTACGGCTGAGTCAGGGGCCTTGGTCGGGTACCGGTACCCGACCAAGGCCCGGCCCGGTCCGGACGCCGGAACACCGGCGGCCGGTCCGGGCCGGGAAGCGGGACGGAGAGCTTTCAGACCTGGAGCTGTCGGACCTCGAACCGTCAGACCTTGAGCCGTCAGACCTCGACGTCCGCGTGCGCGAGCCCCACGGGGTGGGTGAACCGGTGCGCGTACGCCGCGAGCGCCCCGCCGATCAGCGGCGCCACGATGAACAGCCACAGCTGGGAGAGTGCGGCGCCGCCCGCGAAGAGGGCCGGGCCGAGGCTCCGTGCCGGGTTGACCCCGGTGCCGGTGAGCGGGATGCCGATCAGATGGACCCCGGCGAGCGCCAGGCCCATGGGCAGCCCGTCGAAGCCCACGACGGCCACCTTGTGGGTCACGGCCAGGACGACGAAGACGTAGACGAAGGTCAGTGCCAGTTCCGCCAGGAAGGCGCCGCCCAGATTGATGTGGACGGCCGAGCGGCTGTCGAACCCGTTGCTGCCGAACAGGCCGTCCGTCTTGATGCCCGGCACCTGCTTGGCGAGCAGGAAGAGCAGCGCGGAGCCGACGATGGCGCCGAGGAACTGCGCGATCCAGTACTCCACCGCCCTGCGTACGTCGATGCGCCCGGCGAGCAGCATGCCCATCGTCACGGCCGGATTGATGTGGCAGCCGGAGATCGAACCGAGCGAGTAGGCGAGCGCCAGCATGGTGAAGCCGAAGGTGAGCGCGATGCCGAAGGCACCGATGTACTCGCTGGCGAGCACCACGGATCCCACCGCGATGAACACCAGCAGCAGAGTCCCCAGGAACTCCGCGGCTATCCTCCGCGTCTCCGTCGTCTCCATAGCTCACACCTCACGAAGATTGTCGGATTTCTCCGCAATTATTCGTCGGAAGAGCCCGGACTGCCTCCCGGGGACTCCGCGGGCCGGGTCAGCGTGCGAAGAGCGGGGTGTTGGGAGCGGGCGCCGCGGCGGGCAGCAGGGCCAGGTCGAGCCCCCGTACCAGCCGGGCCCTGAGCACCTCGTGGGCGGCCAGCCCGGCGGCGATGTCGGTGGCCGCGGACCGGTCGGCGCCGGGCGCCAGGACCAGCGCGAGGGTGCCGTCCGCGTTCCCCGGGCCGAGATGGGCGCGGAGCACATCCGGGTGGGCGGCGACGACGTCGCGTACCGCCTCCACCACGGCCGGGTCGTCCAGCGGATCCGTGCTGGTGCGCCCCTCGGCCAGCGCGAGCAGCGCGGCGCCCTTCAGCTCGTACGGGACCGGGCCCGCCAGATCGAGTACGAGGGTGTCGGCACGCTCATGGGCGGCGGCCTGGAGCGCCTGGTGGAGCGGTACGGCGACCGGGCGGGCCTGCGGGTCCCAGCGGGCCAGCGACGCGGTCGACGTGAAGGCCGGGAGCGCCCTGCGGTCACCGGCCTGGAGCGTCGGGACCGCCATGTCGCTGGACTTCTCGCGGCGCAGTCCGTCCTCGCCGGTCTCGGCCTCCCCCAGGATCGCGACGACCGGCACCAGCAGCCGGGCGTCCTTCAGCGCTTCGAGCACCATCGGCTCGGCCGCCCTCTCCTGCGACCAGGCGGCGAGTGCCGCGGTCAGCCGGGGGTCGGCGGTGCCGTCGTCGTCGGAGAATCCGGGGTCCGGGATGTTCTTGAGCGCCACGCCCTGAGCCTAGTACCCCGGCGGAACCGCTCCACCGCGCACCCGGCTGGGGGGCTCCGGCCATACCGGCGGGGATCGCGGTCACGGGGTGGAGGTGCGGCGGCGCGGGAAAGAAGACGGCGGCGCGAAGGGGGCGGTGGTGCCGGCCGCCGTCACAGCGGCCGGCGGAACCCGCCGGGACCGGCGCCGCGCGGACGCCTGGGCGCGCCTCCCCGCCACAGCACCAGAGCCCCGGCCAGCAGCAGCACCCCCGCGCCGCCCGCGAGCGGGACCGCCCAGGCACCGGCCCCTCCGCCGCCGGGCTCGGTGTCCGGGCCCGGCCCGAAGTACCTCTTCCCGTATCCGGCGGCCTCCGTACGGAGTTGCGCCGGGGCGAGCTTCGCCGCCGCCGCGAGCGCCGCCGCCGGGTCGACCATGCCGTATCCGCGGGAGTCGTCGCGGCCCCCCTGCGGGGCGTCGCGGGCGGTGTCCATCAGCAGCTTCTTGATCTGCGCGGGGGTGAGGTCCGGGTACTTGGCCCGGACCAGTGCCACCGCGCCCGAGACGAAGGCGGATGCCGCGCTGGTGCCCCAGCCCTCGTAGTACTTACGGTCGGGGTCGGCGATCACGACGTCGACGCCGGGGGCGCTGACGGTGGCGTACCAGCGGCGGGTGGAGAAGGAGGCGTGGGTGCCGTAACGGTCGACGGCGGTCACCGCGATGACCCCGGGGTAGGCGGCCGGGTAGGAGATGTGGTCGCCGTCCTCGCCGCCGTTGCCCGCCGACGCGACGACGACGGCGCCCTTGGACAGCGCGTACTGGACAGCCGCGTCCTGCCCCGGCTCCGGGCGGGCGGACGCGCTGTCGTCCCCGAGCGAGAGGTTGATGACATCGGCGTGGTGGTCGGCGGCCCAGCGGATCCCGGTGGCGAGGGCGCCGCCGCGCGACGCACGGGCCTTCTTGATCTCCGGGTCGCTGCCTTCGAGGATCACCCGGACCGGCAGGATGTGCGCCTCGGGTGCGATGCCGAGTACACCGTCCGCCTGGCCGGGCCCATGGCCGTGACCGGCGATGATGCCGGCCATGGCGGTGCCGTGCCGGGCCCAGGACCGGTCGCCCTGCTTCGCGCCGAAGCCGATCAGGTCCCTGCCGGGGAGCACCTGTCCCGCGAGGTCGGGGTTGGCGCTGTCGACCCCGGTGTCGAGCACGGCGACGGTGACGCCCCGGCCCTTGCTCGTACGCCATGCCTGCTGGGTGTGCATGGCGGCCAGCTCCCACTGCTGGGCGCGGATGGAGTCGGCGCGGGCGGGCACGGCGGGCAGCACGGTGAAGGCCGCGGCGCTGAGCACGGCGGTGAGTACGGTCGGTACCCGGCGTCTCATCGGTGCTCCTCCGTGCGGTTCTCGGGGTAATTCTGCGGGTGGTTCCCCATGTGGTCCGTGCGGTTCCCCATGTGGTTCTCCGTGCGGTTCAGGGCTTCTCCGTGCCGTGCGGGCGGGCGGGTGGGGCGGTGGTTCGGCGGTCAGTGGCGCGGGTGCGCGGTAGTGCGGGTGCGCCGTGGTGCTCAGGGCTTCGTGGTGGCGGCGACGTTCTTGCGCAGGGCCCGTTCGACACGCTCCTCGATGCCCTTGGCCTCGTGGCCGAGTCCCGCCTGGGCCGCGTCGGTGGTCTGCGACTGCTCCATGGCCACGGCGGCGGGCTGTGGATCGGTGACCGGGCGTCCGTCGGCGAACCCCGATACCGCGTACACGACGACCGGCGCGTCCGTCAGGACGCTCACCGTCCAGCTCGCCCGCTGCCGGTCGCCGAAGGAAGCGGCAGGTGTGGACTTCACCGGGTAAGTGCCGGGCATCAGATCGGTGCGCCGGCCGAGCCCCTCGTCGGTGAACCGGCGGTGCAGAGCGGTCATCGCCTCCGGATCCGCCTCGGTGAAGACCATCCCGACCGTGGTCACACTGCTGCTGGTGGCATCGGTGTACGTCGCACGCACCAGCCTGTCGCAGCCCACCGGCTGGAGCGCCCGCAGCAGCATGGGGTCGAGCCGTCCTGTGCAGGTGCTGTCCGGGGCGACGCCCACCCTGGTCCACGTGCGGTCGGCGCCGCCGGGGCCCGCTCCGGTGCCCTTGAGCGTCGGCGGGAAGAGGGTGTCGACGGGGGTGCTGTGCCACAGGGCACGGGCTGCGCTGAACCCGTCGCCGGGACCGGCCGCCGCGCTGTCGCCGCTGAGCGCGCTCCCGGCCGCCGCGCCCCCGATCAGCCCGAGCCCCAGGACCACGGCGGCCGCTGCGGCGGCGGCCCTGGCGGGGTGCCGGGCCGGGACCGGCCGCAGCCGGGTGGTGGTCCCCACAGGCGTCTCGGCCGTGGCCGCAGGCGGCTGCGGGTGCGCGGCCGGGGGCCCCGCGCCGGGCCGCGGGGTGAGATCGACAGCGCCGACCGGTCTGCGACGGACGGCCGGGGGCACGGCGGGCCGGGGCGGGACGGCAGGCGGCGCGGCGGCGGGCCGTGACGGGAGCACTGGGGGCGCCGTGGTGGGCCGGGGCGGGAACGCGGGCGGTGGGGCGGTCGGCCGCGGCGGGACGCCGGCAGGCGGAACAGGCGGGGCTCCGGCAGGTAGAACAGGCGGGACGGCCGGTGCGGCGGCAGGCGGGAGAGGCGGCGCGGGGGCGGAAGCCGCGATCGGCCCGGCCGGAGATCCAGCGGGCGCCCCGCCGGGCTGCGAAGAGGCAGCAGGAGCAGGGGACTCGGCGGACTCGGGTGCGGCGGCGACGGGCCGCAGCCGGGTGGTCGTCTCGGTCGGAGCCTCGGACGGGGGCTTCCCCGGGCCGGGCCGCGCGGGCGGCGGCTCCTTCGGGTGGGCCGGGAAGGACGGGAAGGGGGCACGTCGCGCTCCGGTACTCATCCGCCCCCCTGTGCGTCCGCCCGAATTCGCCTTCCCGGCGGGTCCGTCGGTCACTCTACGGGCTGGCAGGCGGCCTGCGGGACCCGGACGGTGCGCACGCGGCATCTGCCCAGAACATCCCCCTACCCTCCGGTAATCATGTCTGGCAGGCTTCCGCCATGACGCCCCGTGCTGCTGACCGGACCCGGTACGACCGGGCCACCGCCGCTCTCGATGCCCCGCTGGCCATCGTCGACCTCGAAGCCTTCGACGCGAACGCCGACGACCTGGTCCGCCGCGCGGCCGGCAAACCGATCCGGGTGGCCAGCAAGTCCGTACGCTGCCGGGCACTGCTGGAACGGGTGCTGGCACGGGACGGGTTCGCCGGGCTGATGTCCTTCACCCTGGCGGAGTCGCTGTGGCTGGCCCGGTCCGGCTTCGACGACGTGCTGCTCGCCTACCCGTCGGCCGACCGCGCGGGCTACGCGGAGCTCGCGGGCGACCCCAAGCTCGCCGCCGCCGTGACCGTGATGGTCGACGACCCGGCCCAGCTGGAGCTGATCGACGGCGCCAGGGACGGCGGCCGCGAGGAGATCCAGGTCTGTCTGGAACTGGACACCTCACTGCGGATGCTCGGCGGGCGGGTACGGATCGGGGCGCTCAGGTCGCCGCTGCGCGACCCGGCCCAACTGGCCGAGCTGGCCCGGTCGGTGGCGCGCCGTCCGGGGTTCCGGCTGGTGGGTCTCATGGCGTACGAGGGGCATGTCGCGGGGGTGGGCGACTCCGTCGCCGGACGCCCGCTGCGCTCCCGGGCGGTGCGGCTGATGCAGTCGGCGGCCCGCAGGGAGCTGGCGGTCCGGCGGGCCGCCGTGGTGCGCGCGGTGCGGGCGGTGGCGCCGGATCTGGAGTTCGTCAACGGCGGTGGGACCGGCAGTGTCCAGCACACGGCGGCCGAGGACGCGGTGACCGAGATCGCGGCGGGTTCCGGCCTCTATGTGCCGCGGCTCTTCGACAACTACACCTCCTTCAGCGGGCGTCCGGCGGCCCTCTTCGCCCTGCCGGTGGTGCGCAGGCCGGGTGTGGGTGTGGTGACCGTGCTCGGCGGCGGCTACCCGGCGTCGGGGGCGGCGGGCCCGGACCGGCTGCCGGTTCCGTACCTTCCCGAGGGCCTCCGGTACGACCCGCAGGAGGGGCCGGGTGAGGTCCAGACGCCACTGCTGGGCTCGCCCGCCGACGATCTGCTGATCGGGGACAAGGTGTGGTTCCGGCATGCCAAGGCGGGTGAGCTGTGCGAGCGGTTCGACGCACTCCAGCTGGTCGAGGGCGACCGGGTGACCGGCACGGCGCCGACGTACCGCGGTGAGGGGCACACCTTCCTGTAGGGGGCCTGCCCGGCTCCTGCCCGGCTTCCTGTAGGGCTGCCCGGCCGGTCAGTGGCCGATGTGCTGCGTAGGGCCTGCCGCGCCGGTCAGTGGCCGATGCTGCTGCCCACGCCACCGCCGGTGGCGTCACCGATGGGGCGGATCCCGCGGGTGACGGTGTCCATGAGGCCGAGCGGCGGCCCTGCGGATCCGGCGTCGAAGGCGAACCGCACCACCACCATCGACTCGGAGCCGACGGGCGAGGGAAAGGCGACGGTCTGGACGTAACCGCCGGGCCCCGCACCGGTCCTGACCCGCCAGAGGACCAGATAGCCGGTGCGGCCGGCGACGGTCACGGACCGGGACTTGAGCCGGGTGTGCGAGGTGATGCCGTCGTAGTTGAGGTCGCCCACGAGATCCCGGTCGTACGCGCTGTCGGCGGCGTCCTCGATGTCGGCCTTGGCCACGGCCTCCGCGGAGGGCAGATCGGTCCGGTCGGCGGTACGTGAGGTGACGGTGCCGTGGTAGCAGAACGAGGCCGGGTCGCCCGGACAGTCGTAGGCGTGGCCGGTCCGCATGGTCGTCACGTCGTCGACCGTGCTCGTCGGCTTCTCCCAGCCGTCGGGGACGGGCAGGGTGACGCCGTTCAGTTCGTCCACGAGCAGCGAGGGGTCGGCGGCCGACGGCGTGCTGGCCCCCGGGCTGTGCGATCCGGCGGCCGTGGCAGGGGCGGATACGGGTGTGCGGGCGCCGGCCGGGGAGTGGGCCGTGCTGCCGTGTCCGCCCCTGTCCGCCACCGTGACCGCCACGGTCACGGCCACCGCGACGGCGACCACCGCGGCCGCGGCGACCGGCACCGCACGCGGCAGACGGCCGGGGCCACGCCGGCCCGCCCGCCCGGGGCCGGGCCCGGGTGGCGGGCCGAAACCCTGCGGCGCGGCCTGGTGCGCCGCAGGCCGGGGCGGACCGGAACCGGCGTGCGGCTGCTGCGGGCCGACACCCCCGGGCTGCGCGCCGAGTCCTTCAGCCTCCGGCCGCATGGGTCCGGGCTGCCGCGGAACGGCCTCGTGCGGACGGGTGTGCACGGTCCAGTCGGCGCCGTCCCACCACCGCTCGGTGGCGGGCCGTCCGGTGTCCGGGTACCAGCCGGGCGGGGTGGTGTGGGTCATCCGGACACTTTAGAGTCCGGCGGCGGAGGCCGGGCCGGACTCGGGTGACGACGGTAGGCGGGCGGGCAGGCGGCCAACGGGTCGGCAGCCGGAGCAACGGGCCGGCTGGGGCGCAGCAGGGCAGCACTCCGGCGGCCGCCCCCGTCGCATCGCCCGCGTCAGTGCTCCGGGCGCCGCGGGTCGGCGGTCGCGTCCACGTGTTCGGCGACCGCGACGACCAGGATCCGGGTCTCTGGCACCGTGGCACGCCAGCGGTGCGGCACTCCCCCGGAGAGGAACAGGCTGTCGCCACGGCCCAGCCGGTACGCCCGGCCCTCGGCCTCCACCTCGGCCGCGCCCTCGGCGATGTACAGCACCTCGTCGTTGCGGTGCTGGAACTCGCGCCCGGTCTCCTGCTCGCCCGTGAACTCCATGGCGTGCAGCTGGTGGTGTCCGCGCACCAGGTCCCGGATCTGCGGCTCGGGCTCCTGGGCCGCCCCCGCGGCGGGGTCGGCGCGGACCACGTCGACCGTGCGCCCCGTGTCGGACACGGCCAGCAGCTCCACGGCCGTGGTCTCCAGCGCGTCGGCGACCCGCTGGAGCGAGCGTTCGCTCGGCCGGGCCCGCTCGTTCTCGATCTGGCTGAGGAAGGGCACGGAGAGCCCGCTGCGCGCGGAGACCTTGGCGAGGGTGAGTCCCAGCGTGCGGCGGCGCCTGCGGACGGCGGCACCCACGCGGAACGCCTCCTTCTCGTTGGCGTCCATTCCTGGTTCCCCTCCCCTAGGGCCTTTCGCCGTTCGTGTCTGCAAGCACCTTACGCAGCTTCGGGCCATGGGAGGGACCTCCTGTCACACCCGCGTCGTACGACCTTTCCACCGTACGGCCACGCGTCCGCCGGGCCCGCTGCCCTCACCTGCGTACCACGGGCGCGAAGTTGACCGGCCGCAGCCGGGAACGCCGCGCCGAGCTGGCACAGCACCCCGATCGTGCTGAGCGTGACCCGGTGTATCAGGAGGTAGGAGGGAGGGAGGTTCAGCTGCCTGCCGAGCTGGTGGGCGGGGGAG
>NZ_JBSHBW010000030.1:0-84619 GCF_053612185.1 Streptomyces sp. NPDC054757 | reverse complement strand
GGCTTCGGCCCCGGCCACCGGCCGTACCGGAGCCTCAGACCGCGGCCGGCCGCAGCAGTGTGCGCAGCCGGGTGGTGCGCGGTTTGCCGGGGACTTCGGCCACCGCGCGCGGCAGCGCCTGGTCGGCCCCGTGGACCACCGAGAGATGCCGTTCACCGCGGCCGAACGCGGTGTAGATCCACGGCCTGCTCAGCCCGCCCGCGGCGTCGCCCGGCAGTACCACGACCACCGCCGGCCACCGCAGCGCGGCCGCCTGGTGCGCGGTGAGTGCCCAGCCGTGCCGCACCGAGGTCTCCACCCGGTCCTTGGGTACGACGACGGACGTACCGGCACAGTCCAGATGCAGACCGTCGGCGTCGGCCGATACGACCGTCCCCGGTACGGTCCTGCCCGGCGCCGGGGTGTAGACGGCCCGGTCACCCGGATCGAAGCCGCCGAAGCGGCCCGGGCCCGGGTTGAGGCGCTCCTTCAGCGCGGCGTTCAGCGCGCGGGTGCCGGCGGGACCGCCGTGCCCGGGGGTGATGACCTGGGTGTCGGAGGCCGGTACGCCGATGGCCCGGGGTACGGAGTCGGCGACGAGTTGCACGGTGCGGTGCACCGCCTCGCCCGGGTCCCGGACGGGGACGATGACGACTTCCTTGCCGGGCGCCGCCACCTGGTTCAGCTCGCCGATCCCGATCCCCGAGACCAGCTCGCCGATGGGGCCGGGGTCGGGGGTGCGGGAGGCCAGCTGCGGGCAGGCGCGCGCGGCGAGTACATCGGCGAAGACCTGCCCCGCACCGGCGGAGCCGAGCACCCCGGGGTCCCCGCTGAGGATCAGGCGGCTGCCGTCGGGCAGCGATTCGACCAGTACGGCCGCGCTCTCGACATCCAGCTGCGGGGCGTCCACGACGGCCAGCAGATCGAGCGCCAGAGCGCCCTCACCGTCCCGTCCCGGACCCTCCGTACCCATGAGCAGTCCGGCGACCGTGACAGCCACCGCCGGGTCGTCCAGGGCCGCTGCGAGCCGCCGCCTTCCGTCGGGGGTGTGGGCGGCGGCGTATGCCCGCAGACCCAGGGCGCGCGCCGCTGTGACCACGGCGGCCGGTTCGCCGCGGGCGGCCTCGCCGCCGGTGTGGGCGACCAGGCCGTTCTCCGCGACCGTCCGGATCAGTTCGGCCGCGGACGGGGAGGGGGCGTCGGCCGCGGCCCGCTCCCAGTCGGCCTGCTCGCCGCCCGGGGCGAGTGTGCCCGCGTTCACCAGCCGGGAGAGTCCGTCCGCCAGGCTCTCTTCCGCCAGCGCGTACCGGTCGAGACCGAGCAGCACCCGCACGGGCTGCGGCGCCGCTTCGCCGTCCTCGTCGTCGGCACTCGCCCCTTCCTCGTCCCGCCGGGCTTCCTGCTGGGCAGGGGGTGCGCCGGGGGCGGTGTCCAGGGCGTCCTGGAAGACCAGCACGGTGCCGTCCGCCACCGCGCTCTGCAGCGCCTTGTCGGGGTCCGGCACGGAGCGCTCCGCGAGCGCCGCGCGGACCGCGTCCGACTCCAGGGCGGTATGGCCCTGGAGCGCGGCCCGCTCCAGCAGCCAGCCGACCAGGGCGGCTGCCCGCCGCTCGTCGCCGGGGCCGCACTCCGCGCCGAGCAGCGCACGGGCGAAGCCGTCCGCCTGCTCCGGTCGCACTCCGGGAACCGAGAGCAACTGCCAGGGGTCCGCACGCAGCGCCTCGGCCGCCTGCTCACCGAGCGTCCCGGCGGCCAGGACCGCCAGGGACTCGGGGGCGCCGCCCGCGGCCAGGACGGCCCGCACGGATGACACGGTCCCGGGCGCGGCGGCGGCGGGCGCGGGCGTCGGGCGGGCCGCCGGGCGCTGCTCCGCCGGAGCGGCGGGCTCGGGGCGGCGTGGCTCGGGTGGCGGCGGCGGGAAGTGCGTGGACGGCTGCTCGCCGCCCTCCACCGCCCTGACCGCGGCGAGCAGATCGGCTGCCCGGCCGCTCAGCTTGGTGCCGGCCTGGATGGGGCCGTCCTTCTCGGCCTTGCGCTGCTCGATTCTGGCCCGCAGTTCGCGCTGGGCGGCCAGTTCGGCCTCGGCCTCCGACAGGACGGGCGCATCGGCTGCCCCGGCTGCCTCCTCGGTGCCGTCGGCGGTCCCGGCTTCGGCGGCTGTCTCGGTCCCGGCTCCGGCGGTTGCCTCGGTGCCGTCGGCTGCTCCGGATTCGGCTGCCGCCTCGGTTCCGTCGGCGGACTTTCCGGCCTCGGCGGCGCCTTCTTCGCCGTCCGTCCCGGCCCCGGCGCTCTCGGGCTCGCCGCCCGCCCCGGTGGCCTCCGCCGGCACGGCGGCCTCCTCCGCCGCCGGCTCTGAGGCCGTCCCGGCGGCCTCCGTGGCCCCGGCACCCCCGGCACCGCTCTCCGGGGAACCGGCTCCGGCCTCGGCAGCCCCTCCCCGCTCGGCCTCCGTCTCGGCCCCGTCCTCGGCCGCCCTCCCCGGCTCGGCCGCCGTCTCCGGTCCCGCCTCCGTCTCCGGTTCCGCATCCGGTTCCGTCTCCGGTGCGGCGGCGGCTCCGGGAGCGGTGTCGGCCTCGGTGCTGGCCTCGGTGTCGAGGCGATCCGTACTCACAGCTCGGTCCAGTCCTGGTCGGGATAACGGTGGACGGGCTCCGACACATCGTCGAGCGCCCGGCAGATCTCGTCAGGAAGACTAAGCGTCTCCACCGACAATGCCGCCGCGAGCTGCTGCGCGTTGCGCGCGCCGACGATCGGGGCGACCACTCCCGGCCGGTCGCGTACCCAGGCCAGCGCGACCTCCGTCGGCGTCGTCGCGAGCCCGTCGGCCGCCGTCGCGACGGCGTCCACGATCCTGCTCGCGGCGTCGTCCAGATACGGCGCGACGAAGGGCGCCAGCTGCTCCGACGCCCCGCGCGAGTCCGCCGGAGTCGCATGGCGGTACTTTCCCGTGAGCACCCCGCGCCCGAGCGGTGACGACGGCAGCAGCCCGACGCCGAGGTCCACCGCGGCAGGCAGCACCTCGCGCTCGACCCCGCGCTGGAGCAGCGAGTACTCCATCTGCGTACTGGCGAGCCGGGTCCTGACCCCGGGCGCCGCGAGCTGCCAGGTGGCGGCCTTGGCCAGCTGCCAGCCGGAGAAGTTGGACAGCCCCGCATACCGTGCCCGCCCGCTGGCGACGGCGATGTCCAGGGCCTGGAGCGTCTCGTCGAGCGGAGTCTCCGGGTCGAAGGCGTGCACCTGCCACAGATCCACGTAGTCGGTGCCCAGGCGCTCAAGCGAGGCGTCCAGCGCCGACAGCAGATGCCCGCGCGAGCCGTCGAACCTGCGGTAGGGGTCGGGCACACTGCCCGCCTTGGTGGCGATCACGAGATCCCGCCGGGGCACCAGCCGCTCGCAGAGCTGCCCGAGCAGATACTCGGCGTCCCCGTCGCCGTACACGTCGGCCGTGTCGACGAGGGTGCCGCCGGCCTCCCAGAACGCCTTCAACAGGTCGGCGGCGTCATGCTCGTCGGTGCTCCGCCCCCAGGTGAGGGTGCCGAGCCCGATCCGGGATACGCGCAGGCCCGTGCGGCCGAGATGCCTCTGCTCCATGGGCGCAGAGAGTACTGGCCGCGGGGCCGCCCGGTGGAGGCCTGTGGACAACCGGCCCCCTGACGGATGGGGCCGGTGCGCGCTAGAGTCCCCGGAACAGAGACGTTACTCATCGGTAAGGGAGCGGTCATGCGGCTCGGAATCAACCTCGGCTACTGGGGCGCCGGGATGGACGGCGACAACCTCGCCGTGGCGCAGGAGGCCGACCGGCTCGGCTACGACGTCTGCTGGGCGGCCGAGGCGTACGGCTCGGACGGGCCGACCGTGCTCTCCTGGGTCGCCGCCCGGACGGAGCGGATCGACGTGGGCTCCGCGATCTTCCAGATCCCGGCCAGGGCGCCCGCGATGACCGCGATGACCGCGGCCACCCTCGACTCGCTCTCCGGCGGCCGCTTCCGGCTCGGCCTCGGTGTATCCGGGCCGCAGGTCTCCGAGGGCTGGTACGGCGTCAAGTTCGACAAGCCGCTCTCACGCACCCGTGAGTACGTGGAGATCGTCCGCAAGGCGATGTCACGTGAGCGCCTGTCGTACGAGGGCGAGCACTGGACGCTGCCGCTCCCCGGCGGCCCCGGCAAGCCCATCAAACTCACCGTCCACCCGGAGCGCGAGCACATCCCGCTCTACATCGCGGCGATCGGCCCCAAGAACCTGGAGCAGACCGGTGAGATCGCCGACGGCGCCCTGCTGATCTTCCCCTCGGCCGAGCACCTGGAGTCCACCGCGATCGCCCCGCTGCGCGCGGGCCGCGAGAAGGCCGGGCTCACGATGGAGGGCTTCGACGTCTGCCCGACCCTGCCGCTGGCGGTGGGCGACGACGTGCGGTCGCTGGCCGACACGTTCCGCCCGTACACCGCGCTGTACGTGGGCGGTATGGGCAGCCGGAAGCAGAACTTCTACAACAGGCTCGCGCAGCGCATGGGGTACGAGAAGGAGGCCGCCGAGATCCAGGACAAGTATCTGGGCGGTGACAGGGACGGCGCCGCGGCGGCCGTACCGCATGAGCTGATCGACCGTACGACCCTTCTCGGCTCCGTCGAGCGGATCGCCGACCGGATGCAGGCCTACGCCGCCGCCGGGGTCACCACGCTGACGCTGGCCCCCGCCGGGTTCACGCTCGACGAGCGGGTGGCAGGGCTGCGGGCCGGTACGGAGGCACTGGAGCGGGCCGGGCTCGCGTAGCCCGGCCACGGCGGCGTCCTGGAGAAGTCTCCGGCGATTCCGGCGATTCCGGCGATTCCGGCGAGTTCTGCGGCCGTGGTGGGGGCTCGGGGGTCTTCCCCGCCACGGCCGTCGCGCTGAACAACGCCCCAGGGGCCGCTCGGTTACGCCTGCGGACAGCGGGCGGCCCTACCACCTTTCGGCCGAACCTGGCAGGGGCACGCATTGCCGGTCACCCGATATCGCATTTGACTCATAACGTCAGATGTCGGCATGGAGGTGGCAGTGATGCTTTCGGCGCGGAGCATTTTCCAGGAGATCGTCGAGAGCGACGAAGCCTTCCGGCTCTTCTGCTCCATCGCGGCCGGCGGGGAGGCGCAGGGCGGCTGGGAGAACGGCCGGATCGCCGCCCTCGCCCCGGAGAGTATGAGCGCCCTCGCGCCGAAGATCGCCCGGCACGGCGCCGACGAGGACAAACACGGCCGGATCTTCCGCGCCCTGCTCAAGAAGCGCGGCCTCGACCCGGTCGAGGTGCCCGCCGACGCCGACTACACGATGCTCCTTGAACGCCGTGGCGTCGGTCTCAGCCACCGGACGCTGCGCGGCGGCGAGCGGCTGACCGAGCGGGACATCGTCGTCTACCTCGCGCACAGCCGGGTCACCGAACAGCGTGCGTCCGAGCAGATGACCACCCTGGTCAGGTACCTCGGCGACCAGCCGGACATCGGCCGGGCCGTGCGCATGATCTGCCGGGACGAGGACAACCACCTCGCCTACTGCCACGAGGAGCTGCTGCGCCTGGCCGCCCGGGGGCACGCCCGCACCATCCACGCCGTACTGCGGGAGAGCGCGCTGGAGGAGATCCGCGTCTACCGGGAGGTGGGTCTCGCCGTGATGGAGCGGATGGGTGCCATCCTCGGCTGGCCGGGGGCCAAGTCGGCGCTGCTGGCCGCAGGCATCCAGGGGCTGTACGGGTTCGAGCGGGCGGGCGGCTGGCGCCGGTCGGTGAGGCTGGTCATGCCGGAGCGGCGTGACGCGCTCGGCGGACCGGCCGCACCGCAGGCGGCGGAGTTCGCCTGAGCCGATGGCGAGGGCGAGCCCCCACGCGCCACCCAGACCCGCCGGACGAGCCCAGGCCCTTACGCCGCCCAGGCCCGCCGGACGAGCCCAGGCCCCTACGCAGCCCCGGTACGGCGGCGGAGCCCGCCGCCGTACCGGCCCCGTACCGTCGCCCCGTAGTCGCCGTCCCGTCGCAGCCGTGGTGCCGCAGAGCCGGCCGCGCTCAGAGCCAGCCGCGCCGTTTGAACTGCCGGTGCAGGCCGACGACGATCGCGGCCATCAGCCCGATCACCGCCGGATAGGCCCAGGTCCACTTCAGCTCCGGCATGTGCTCGAAGTTCATGCCGTAGATACCGGCGACCATGGTCGGCACCGCCGCCATCGCCGCCCAGGCCGAGATCTTCCGCATGTCGTCGTTCTGCCGCACGCCCATCTGTGCCAGATGTGCGGAGAGGATGTCGGACAGCAGCCGGTCCAGCCCCTCCACCTGCTCGTTGGCGCGCGTCAGATGGTCGCCCACATCCCGGAAGAACGGCTGCGAGTGCTCATGCACGAACGGCACACCCGCCCCGGCGAGCCTGGCCATGGGAGCCGCCAGCGGTCCGGAGGCGCGGCGGAATTCGAGCACCTGCCGCTTGAAGGTGTAGATCCGCGACGCGACGTTCTTCGAGTCGCCTCCGTTGGGTGCGAAGACCTCGGCCTCCAGCTCCTCCAGGTCGGTCTGGAGCTCCGCCGCCACATCGATGTAGTGGTCGACGACCGTGTCGCTCACCGCGTACATGATGGCGGTGGGGCCGTGCTTGAGCACCTCGTGCTCCTGCTCCAGCCGCTTGCGTACGGCGGCGAGCGGGGCGCCCTCGCCGTGCCGCACGGTCACCACGAAGGAGTCACCGAGGAAGACCATCAGCTCGTCCGTGGTCACGGTGTCGCTCTCCGCGTCGTACATGACCGGCTTCAGGACCAGGAAGAGCGTCTCGTCGTAGACCTCCAGCTTGGGGCGCTGATGGGCCCGCAGAGCGTCCTCCACGGCCAGCTCATGCAGCTTGAACTCGCTTCTGACCAGGTCGAATTCCTTCGGTGTCGGCTCGTGCAGCCCGACCCAGAGGAAGGCGTTCCCGTCCGCGCGTGCCTCGGCGAGGGCATCGGAGAGGTCCGTGGGCCCCTCTATACGGCGTCCGTCCCGGTAGATGGCGCAATCGACAATCACGGCGCGCATTCTCCTCCGTCGGGGCGGCCCGTGCACGCCCGGGGGGCGGTAACCCCGCCGCCGTCCCTTCCGTACCGGCCTCCGAGAGCCCGGCGGCCGGCTCCGGGGCCTGTCGTAGGCTGGCCGCCATGGCCACGCTGATTCTTGTACGGCACGGACGCTCCACCGCCAACACCTCCGGGGTGCTCGCGGGCCGGATGCCGGGAGTCTCCCTCGACGAGCGGGGCGCCTCGCAGGCCGCCGCGCTGCCGGACCGGCTGGCCGGGCTGCCGCTGGCCGCCGTCGTCACCAGCCCGCTGCAGCGCTGCCGGGAGACCATCGCCCCGCTGCTGGCCGCCAGGCCGGAGCTGACTCCGTACACCGAGGACCGGATCAGCGAGTGCGACTACGGCGACTGGTCGGGGCGCAAACTCGCCGAACTCGGTGACGAGCCGCTGATGAGGACCGTGCAGCAGCACCCGTCGGCCGCCGCGTTCCCCGGTGGCGAGTCGATGCGCGCGATGCAGGCGCGCGCCGTGGAGGCCGTACGGGAGTGGAACGCCCGGATCGACGCCGAACACGGCGAGGACGCGGTGTACGCGATGTGTTCGCACGGCGACATCATCAAGTCGGTGGTCGCCGACGCCCTCGGTATGCATCTCGACCTCTTCCAGCGGATCCACGTCGATCCGTGTTCCCTCACGGCCGTCCGCTACACCGCGGTGCGGCCGTTCGTCCTGCGGCTCGGCGACACCGGTGAGTTCGGCTCGCTGGCGCCCCGCGAGAGCGGTTCGGGATCGGACGCGGCTGTCGGTGGTGGCGCGGGCGCGCCGTGATCGCTCCGGGCAGTAGGGTGGGCGGGCCGTCAACCGGACCACCCCGCAGCCGAACCCCATGGAGATCAGGACGTGTCCCGTCAGGTGTACTTCTACGACCCGCCGGACCGCTTCGTCGCGGGTACGGTCGGGCTGCCGGGGCGCCGTACGTTCTTTCTTCAGGCGTCGGCCGGCTCCCGCACCACCAGCGTGGCGCTGGAGAAGACCCAGGTGGCCGCGCTCGCGGAACGCATCGACGAGCTGCTCGACGAAGTCGTGCGCAGGACCGGGGGGAACTCACCGGTGCCCGCCGTCGCCCCCGATGCCGGTGACACCGCCCCGCTGGACGCGCCGGTCGAGGAGGAGTTCCGCGTCGGCACCATGGCGCTGGCCTGGGACGGCGACGAACAGCGCATGATCATCGAGGCCCAGGCGCTCGTCGAGCTGGAAGCGGACAACGACGAGGACCTCGCGGAGGCGGAGGAACGTCTCCTCCAGGACGACGAGAACGGCCCGCCGATGCTCCGCGTCCGGCTGACCGGTGCCCAGGCCAGGGCCTTCGCCAAGCGCGCGCTCGACGTCGTGAACGCGGGACGGCCGCCGTGCCCCCTGTGCAGCCTGCCGCTCGACCCGGAGGGACACGTATGTCCGCGCCAGAACGGATACCGCAGGGGGGCGTGACGGCCACCCAGCTCCTCCGGGAGGGGGAGCTGACGGTACGCGGCCGGGTGCGCGAGGCATCCAACGCGGTGCTGTACTGCTCGGTCTCGTACGAGGGCCGGGAAGCGGCCTGTGTGTACAAGCCGGTCGCCGGTGAACGGCCGCTGTGGGACTTCCCCGACGGGACGCTCGCCCAGCGTGAGGTGGCGGCGTACGAGGTCTCCGAGGCGACCGGCTGGGGGTTCGTCCCGCCGACGGTGCTGCGCGACGGTCCGTACGGCGAGGGCATGTGCCAGCTGTGGATCGAGTCCGCGGCCGAATCGTCACTGCTGGCCCTGGTCGAGGACGACGAGCCCGCCGACGGCTGGAAGGCCATCGGCTTCGCCGAGGTGGACGAGGGCCGGACGGCGCTGCTCGTGCACGCCGACGACGAGCGGCTGCGGCGGCTCTCGGTGCTCGACGCTGTGATCAACAACGGCGACCGCAAGGGCGGCCACCTGCTGCCGACGGACGAGGGGCGGATCTACGGCATCGACCACGGGGTCACCTTCAACGCCGAGGACAAACTGCGGACCCTGCTGTGGGGGTGGGCGGGCGAGCCGCTGACGCCCGGGACGGTCGCGGTACTGGACACACTCGCCGGGGAACTGGCGCCCGGTGCGGGGCTCGCGGAGCGGCTGGCGGGGCTCATCACCGCGGCGGAGCTGGAAGCGGTACGGGGGCGCGTACAGGGACTGCGGGAGGCCGGGCGGCATCCCGTACCGAGCGGTGAGTGGCCGGCCATCCCCTGGCCGCCCGTCTGATCCCCGGGTATCCCGGCGCTCCCCGGGGATTCCGGTGCTCCCCGGGTATTCCGGCACTTCCTGGCACAGACGCTTCCCGTTCGCGCAAGAGTGCCGATTCGGCCAATGCCACTACTCCGGTTCGTGCCCGGAACTGACGTCCGGTTACGCTCGTCTACATGTATGCCTGGCCCGCTTCTGAGGTTCCCGCCCTGCCCGGCAAGGGCGCCGACCTCCAGATCCACTCCACCGCGACCGGCGGACGAGTCACCCTCGACCCCGGCCCCGTCGCCCGCATCTACGTCTGCGGCATCACGCCGTACGACGCGACCCACATCGGTCATGCGGCGACCTACAACGCGTTCGACCTCGTGCAGCGCGTGTGGCTCGACACCAAGCGGCAGGTCCACTACGTGCAGAACGTGACCGACGTGGACGATCCGCTCCTTGAGCGGGCCGCACGCGACGGTGAGGACTGGACCGAGCTCGCGGAGCGCGAGACGGCACTCTTCCGCGAGGACATGACCGCGCTGCGGATGCTCCCGCCGAAGCACTACATCGGAGCGGTCGAGGCCATACCGGGCATCGTGCCGCTCGTCGAGCGGCTGCGGGACTGCGGGGCGGCCTACGACCTCGACGGCGACGTCTACTTCTCCGTGGAGAGCGACGCGCACTTCGGCGAGGTCTCGAACCTGGACGCGGAGGCGATGCGGCTGCTCTCCGCCGAGCGCGGCGGTGACCCGGAGCGGCCCGGCAAGAAGAACCCGCTCGACCCGATGCTCTGGATGGGCGCCCGTGAGGGCGAGCCGAGCTGGGACGGCGGCTCCCTGGGCCGCGGAAGGCCCGGCTGGCACATCGAGTGTGTGGCCATCGCGCTCGACCACCTCGGGATGGGCTTCGACGTCCAGGGCGGCGGCTCCGACCTCGCCTTCCCGCACCACGAGATGGGCGCGTCGCACGCCCAGGTCCTGACCGGCGAGCACCCGTTCGCCCAGGCCTATGTGCACGCCGGCATGGTCGGCCTGGACGGCGAGAAGATGTCCAAGTCCAAGGGCAATCTGGTCTTCGTGTCGAAGCTGCGCCACGACGGGGTGGACCCGGCCGCGATCCGGCTGACCCTGCTGGCCCACCACTACCGCTCGGACTGGGAGTGGACGGACCAGGTGCTGCAGGACGCAGTGGAGCGGCTCGGCCGCTGGCGCGCCGCCGTCTCCCGGCCCGACGGACCGTCCGCCGACGCCCTGATCGCGGAGATCAGGCAGGCGCTCGCCGACGACCTGGACGCACCCGCCGCGCTGCGCGCCGTGGACCGCTGGGCCGCTCTGCAGGAGTCCGGCGGCGGTACGGACGAGGGGGCGCCCGGCCTGGTGTCACGCGCCGTCGACGCCCTGCTCGGAGTGGCGCTGTAGGACGTCCGCGCTGCGCCCCCCTGGCGCCTGTCCGCCCCCGGATTCCGTCGAGGAGTCCGGGGGCGGTTCCGTGCCGGGGAGACGCCCCCGTAAGGCCAGGCCGTCTCCGTACCGCAGTGCGGTTTCCGTACCTGTGATCGGCAGCCGGTGTACGGCCGCGTCACTCCTCGGGGGAGTCCTCCGGGCCGTTCTCGTCGTCCGGGGGCTTGCTGCCGGTGCTCCCGGGGTCTGGCCGCTGTGGCTTCGGTGGCCGGGAGCGGCTGCTGGGGCCCGAGCTGTCCCGCCGGTAGCCGCTGCCCTCGCCGCCGTCCGTGGCGTGGCCGCCGCCGGACTGGCCCGGGTCGCGGCGGCGCAGATACCGCTCGAACTCGCGGGCGATGGCCTCGCCGGACGCCTCGGGGAGCTCCGCGGTGTCGCGCGCCTCCTCCAGCGTCTGGACGTACTCGGCCACTTCGCTGTCCTCGGCGGCCAGTTGGTCCACGCCGACCTGCCAGGCCCGTGCGTCCTCGGGCAGTTCGCCCAGCGGGATCCGCAGGTCGATCAGGTCCTCAAGCCGGTTCAGCAGGGCGAGCGTCGCCTTCGGGTTGGGCGGCTGTGACACGTAGTGCGGGACGGCCGCCCAGAGGCTGACGGCGGGCACACCCGCGTGGGTGCACGCCTCCTGGAGGATGCCGACGATGCCGGTCGGGCCCTCGTACCGCGTCTCCTCCAGGTCCATCGTCCTGGCCAGATCCGCGTCCGACGTGACGCCGCTGACCGGCACCGGCCTGGTGTGCGGGGTGTCGCCGAGCAGCGCCCCCAGGATCACCACCATCTCGACGCCCAGCTCATGGGCGAAGCCCAGGATCTCGTTGCAGAACGAGCGCCAGCGCATGGACGGTTCGATTCCGCGGACCAGTACCAGATCGCGTGGCTTGTCGCCGGTCACCCGGATCACGGAGAGCCGGGTCGTCGGCCAGGTGACCTTGCGTACCCCGCCGTCCAGCCACACCGTGGGCCGGTTGACCTGGAAGTCGTAGTAGTCCTCGGCGTCGAGCGCCGCGAACACCTCGCCCTTCCACTCCCGGTCCAGGTGGGCGACCGCGGTGGAGGCTGCGTCGCCGGCGTCGTTCCAGCCCTCGAACGCGGCCACCATGACCGGGTCGATCAGCTCGGGAACCCCCTCGAGCTCGATCACCCAGTGCCTCCCTCCGAAGTTCTTCTCTTACGCACCAACCTTACGGCTTCCCCCGTACCCGGACGCAGCCCTTGTGCACGCCCCCTGTTCATACCCGCTCCGCTCCCGGCAGCCTGGACAGGCCGTTCCGGCAGTCTGCCCCTATCGAGGCGATTCATCCGAGCTGTACCGGCAAATTTCGTCCCACCCCTGGACGGTGCGGTATCTGCGGGGCTATACATCGGATGACAAATTAAAGGTCCGATGTTCTTAACGATGTTCTCACCAAGGGAGTGTGGATGAGTCCGACCGTCACGGGGTTCGAGGTCCACGACATCCGATTCCCCACCTCGGAACAGCTCGACGGCTCGGACGCCATGAACCCGGACCCCGACTACTCCGCGGCCTATGTGGTGCTCAGCACCGACGCCCCGGGCGGTGTCACGGGACACGGCTTCTGTTTCACCATCGGGCGCGGCAACGACGTCATCGCCGCCGCCATCGAGGCGCTGCGCCCCTATGTGGAGGGGCGGCCCGCACCGCTCACCGCCGCCGGGCTCGCGGCGCTCCACCACGACCTCACCCATGACTCGCAGCTGCGCTGGCTGGGCCCCGAGAAGGGGGTGATGCACATGGCCGCGGGCGCGGTCGTCAACGCCGCCTGGGACCTCGCGGCCACCGCAGCGGGGAAGCCGGTCTGGGAGTTCCTGGCCGGTATGACGCCGGAGGAGCTGGTCTCCCTCGTCGACTTCCGCTATCTGACCGACGCCCTCACCCCGGACGAGGCCCTCGCCCTGCTGCGCGCCGCCGAGCCCGGCCGGGCCGAACGGGCCGCCCTGCTGCGCGCCGAGGGCTATCCCGCGTACACCACGTCGCCCGGCTGGCTCGGCTACTCGGACGAGAAGCTGGTGCGGCTCGCTCAAGAGGCGGTCGCGGCCGGGTTCGGGCAGATCAAGCTGAAGGTCGGCGCCGATCTGGCCGACGACGTCCGCAGGATGAAGCTGGCCCGCGCGGCCGTCGGCTCCGGTGTGCGGGTCGCCGTCGACGCCAACCAGCGCTGGGACGTCGCGGACGCGCTGCGGTGGATGGAGGCCCTCGCCCCGTACGACCCGCACTGGATCGAGGAACCGACCAGCCCCGACGACATCCTCGGACACGCGGCGGTGAGATCCGGGCAGCCCGTGAAGGTCGCCACCGGTGAGCATGTCGCCAACCGGGTCGTCTTCAAGCAGCTGCTCCAGGCCGGTGCGGTCGACTTCGTCCAGATCGACGCGGCCCGGGTCGCCGGGGTCAACGAGAACCTCGCGATCCTGCTGCTCGCCGCCAAGTTCGGCGTTCCGGTCTGCCCCCACGCGGGCGGTGTCGGACTGTGCGAACTGGTCCAGCATCTGGCGATGTTCGACTACGTCGCCGTATCGGGCAGCCGGGACGACCGCGTCATCGAGTACGTGGACCATCTGCACGAACACTTCACCGACCCCGCGGTGATCGAGGGCGGACGCTATCTGGCGCCCAGCGCGCCGGGCTTCTCGGCCCGTATGCACCCCGCCTCGCTCGCCGCGCACCGCTACCCCGACGGGCCCGTATGGCAGGCCCGCCGCACCACCGAGGAGGTCAACTCGTGACCACTGCACGCGACTTCGAGGGGCTCGGCGCCCTGGTCACCGGCGGGGCTTCCGGGATCGGAGCCGCCATCGCCGCCGGGCTGCTCGCCCGGGGCGCCAGGGTCGCCGTACTCGACCGTGAGACCGAGGGCGCACCGGACGGCACTCTCGCACTCAAGGCGGACGTCACCGACGACGCCGCGGTACGGGATGCGGTGGACGCGGCCGCGGCCCGATTCGGCGCGCTGCACACGGTGGTGTCCAACGCGGGGATCGGCGCCGTCGGTACGGTCGCCGACAACTCCGACGAGGAGTGGCAGCGGGTCCTGGACATCAATGTCCTCGGCATGGTCCGCACCGCCCGCCATGCGCTGCCGCACCTGCGCCGCTCGGCCGCAGACCGGCCGGGGTGTGTCTCCCTCACCCACACCTGCTCGATCGCGGCGACCGCCGGACTCCCGCAGCGCGCCCTCTACAGCGCCAGCAAGGGCGCCGTCCTCTCCCTGACCCTGGCCATGGCGGCCGACCACGTCCGGGAGGGCATCCGGGTCAACTGCGTCAACCCCGGTACCGCGGACACCCCGTGGGTCGGGCGGCTGCTCGACCAGGCCGGCGACCCGGCCGCCGAGCGTGCCGCGCTCAACGCCCGTCAGCCCACCGGCCGGCTGGTCACCGCCGACGAGGTGGCGGCGGCCGTCCTCTACCTCGCGAGCCCCGCGGCCGCGGCCGTCACCGGTACGGCTCTCGCCGTCGACGGCGGAATGCAGGGGCTGCGCCTGCGCCCGGCCGCCGGCTGAGCGGACGCACCGCCCCCGGGAAGACGCACCCGACAAGACGCACCGCACGGACCGGACGCCCGGTCCCTGCACACCGGGCCGCACGGCCGACAGAGCATCAAGCGCCACTATCAAGGACGGGACACCAATGAGAGTGCGTACAACGAGTGCGGCGGCCTGCGCCGTACTGCTGGCCGTCACCGCGCTCGCGGGCTGCAACCGCGACTCCGGCAGCGGCTCCGAGGACAAGAAGGTCGGCATCGACCTGCCGCGCAGCGACAGCGACTTCTGGAACTCCTACCAGCAGTACGTCAAGAAGGGCGTCGCGGACGGCGAGGTCAAGGCGCTCCCGCTCACCAACTCGCAGAACGACATCGGCAAGCTCGTCGCCAACGTCCAGACCTTCAGCGACCAGGGCGCCAAGGCCGTCGTGATGGCGCCGCAGGACACCGGGGCCATCGCCTCCACGCTGCAGAACCTCAACAAGAAGAAGATCCCCGTCATCAGCGTCGACACCCGCCCGGACAAGGGCGATGTCTACATGGTGGTGCGCGCGGACAACCGCGCGTACGGCGAGAACGCCTGCAAGTACCTCGGCAAGCAGCTGAAGGGCAAGGGCAAGGTCGTCGAGTTCCAGGGCGATCTGTCGTCGATCAACGGCCGGGACCGCTCCGTGGCCTTCAAGTCGTGCATGACCAAGAACTTCCCCAGCATCAAGGTCTTCGAGCTGGCCACCGACTGGAAGGGCGATGTGGCGTCCGCCAAGCTCCAGTCCACCCTGGCCGCCCACCCCGACATCAACGGGATCTACATGCAGGCGGGCGGAGTCTTCCTGCAGCCCACCCTGGCGCTCCTGGAACAGAAGAAGCTGCTGAAGCCGGCCGGCACCAAGGGCCACATCACGATCATCTCCAACGACGGCATCCCGGAGGAGTTCGACGCGATCAAGGCCGGGAAGATCGACGCGACCATCTCGCAGCCCGCCGACCTCTACGCCAAGTACGCGCTGTACTACGCCAAGGCGGCCGTCGACGGCAAGAAGTTCAAGACGGGCGCGACCGACCACGGCTCCCACATCATCAAGATCCCGAACGGCCTTGAGGACCAGCTCCCCGCGCCGCTCGTCACCAAGGCCAATGTGAACGACCCGAAGCTGTGGGCCAATCAGCTGGGGAAGAAGAACTGACCATGCCCGATGCACCCGCGGTTCATGCCCAGGGCATCGTCAAGCGCTTCGGTCCCACCGTCGCGCTCGACGATGTCCGCCTGACAGTCAAGCCCGGTGAGTCGCACGCCCTGGTCGGGCGCAACGGCGCCGGAAAGTCCACCCTCGTCAGCGTCATCACCGGACTCCACCGGCCGGACGCCGGGACGGTCACCTTCAGCGGTGAGCCCGCGCCCGCCTTCGGGGACACCATGGCCTGGCAGTCGAAGGTCGCCTGTGTCTACCAGAAGTCCATGGCCGTCCCCGATCTCACGGTGGCCGAGAACCTCTTCCTGAACAACTTCGGTCTGGGCCGCGGTGCGGCGGGCGGCCGCTGGATCAGCTGGTCCGGGCTGCGCAGACGGGCCGCCGCGCTGCTCGCCGATTACGGCGTTGACGTCGACCCCAACGCCCGCGCGAAGGACCTCTCCGTCGAGCAGGTGCAGTTCGTGGAGATCGCCCGCGCGCTGTCCTTCGGCGCCCGGCTGATCATCCTCGACGAACCCACCGCGCAGCTCGACGCGCGGGGGATCCAGAGCCTCTTCACCAAGCTGAGGGAGCTCCAGAGCCAGGGGGTGGCGTTCCTCTTCATCTCGCACCACCTCCAGGAGGTGTACGAGCTGTGCACCGCCGTCACGGTCTACCGCGACGCCCGGCATGTCCTGACGGCGCCCGTCGCCGACCTGGGCAAGGCCGATCTGGTCGCCGCGATGACCGGGGAGTCCGCGGCCGGGCCGGTGGCCTGGCACGCGGCATCCGGTGCGAGGCCGGCCGCCGGGACCGCGGCGGCCGGGCCCGTCCTGCGCACCGAAGGGCTCGCCGTCGACGGCGAGTTCGAGCCGCTGGACATCGAGGTGCGGGCCGGTGAGGTCCTCGGCATCGCGGGCGCGGCGGCCAGCGGCAACACCGCCCTCGGCGAGACCCTCGTCGGCATGCGCAAGGCCACGGCGGGGCGGGTCTCGGTCCGGGGCCGCGCTGTCAGACCGGGAAGCGTGCCGCACGCCCTCAACGCGGGGATCGGCTACATCCCGGAGGACCGGCACCGCCAGGGTCTGGTCCTCGAACGCAGCGTGGCCGAGAACGCCACCCTGACCGTCGCCGACCAGCTGGGGCCGTGGGGGACCGTACTGCCGTCCCGTACCAGGGAGTTCGCGAGCACCATGATCTCCTCGCTGGACATCAAGACCACCGGACCCGACCAGAAGGTGTCGGGGCTCTCCGGAGGCAACCAGCAGAAGGTGGTGGTCGCCCGCGCGCTGGCGCGCAACCCCAGCACGCTGGTGGCGGTACGGCCGACGGCCGGTGTGGACATCAAGTCCAAGGACTCGCTCCTGGGCGTGGTGAGGCGGGTCGCCGACGAGGGCAACGCCGCCGTGATCATCTCCGACGAACTCGACGACCTGCGGGTGTGCGACCGGGTGGTCGCGCTCTTCCACGGGCGGGTGGTCGCCGAATACGACAGCGGGTGGACGGACGGGGAACTGGTCGCCGCCATGGAAGGTGTGGGGGAGCGGGCATGACCGACACGATCCGGCCGGCAGCGGCCGATGAGACCACGGACAGGGTGAGCCCGGTACGCGCCAGGCTGGCGCTCATCCGCTGGAGCGACTTCTCGCTCGTACCGGTGATCCTGGTGCTGATGGTCATCGGATTCATCGTCTCGCCGGTGTTCCTGACGTCCCAGAACCTGATCAACGTCATCCAGCAGTCGTCCGAACTCAGCCTCCTGGTGCTCGCCCAGGCCTTCATCCTGATCTGCGGCCGGATGGACCTGTCACTGGAGTCGACGATCGGTATCGCGCCGGTCATCGCGCTGTGGCTGGTCCTGCCGTCGTCGGGCGACCGGTTCACCGGCCTCGGGCTGCTGCCCGCCTGGACGGCGATCCCGCTCTGCCTCCTGGCGGGGCTCGCGATCGGCGCGTTCAACGGCTTCCTGATGCTCAAGCTGCGCGTCAACGGCTTCATCGCGACCCTCGGCATGCTGATGATGCTCCGCGGGCTGCACATCGGGATCACCGAGGGGAAGTCGATCATCGAGGTCCCGGCCTCGTTCAGCTACCTGGGCAGGGCCTCCTGGCTCGGTGCCCCGGCCGCGGTCTGGATCTGCCTCGTGCTCTTCGCCATCGGCGGGGCCGCGCTGGCCTGGACCCGGCACGGCCGGTCGCTCTACGCGATCGGCGGCAACCCGGAGGCGGCCCGCGCGGCCGGAATCCGGGTGGACCGGGTCACCTGGATCGTGCTGGCGATCGGCGGGCTGCTCGCGGCCTTCGCCGGAATCCTCTACACCGGCCACTACGGTTCGGTCGGCGCCGCCCAGGGCAAGGACATGATCTTCCAGGTCATGGCGGCCGCGGTCATCGGCGGCATCGGGCTGAAGGGCGGCCGTGGCACCATCTTCGGTGCGCTCACCGGTGTGCTCGCCCTCCAGCTGGTGGTCAATGTGATGACGCTCGCCGGGGTGCCGGGCCAGTGGGAGACCTTCCTCAACGGCGCGATCATCATCATCGCGCTGATCGCCTCCCGCTTCGCGAGCGGTGAGGAGCAGGACTGACGGCCGCGCCGCGGACCGGGCCACGCCGCCCGGCCCGGCCGCCGTGCCGCGACGGCCGTGCCGTGGGGGCACGGTCCGTCCTGGTCCGTCCTGGATTCCTGGTCAGGCCCGGTCCCGTACGCACGGGGCCGGGCGTCACAGCGTCGAGCGCAGCCACTGCTCGACGCTGGCGATGTGCACCGTGGCCCAGGACCGGGCCGCTTCGGCGTCCCGGTCCCTGAGCGCGGTCAGAATGGCGCGGTGCTCGTGGAGCGTACGGCTCACCGCGTCCTCCTGGGTCAGCCCCCGCCACACCCGGGCGCGGGTGGTGGGTCCGGAGAGGCTGTCGAGGAGCGAGCAGAGCACGGAGTTTCCCGAGCTCTGCACGATGCCCCGGTGGAACTCCAGGTCGCTGGCGACCAGTTCCTCCACGGACGGCTGCGGGCCGAGCGCGTCCAGCTGGGCGCCGAGCGCCGCCAGCTCCTCGTCGCCGATCCGGTGCGCGGCCATCGCCGTCGCGGCCGGCTCCAGGATCCGCCGGACGGCCAGGAACTCCAGTACGGTGTCGTCCCGGTGGAAGTCCACGACGAAGCTCATCGCTTCGAGCAGCAGCTGGGGATCGAGACTCGTGACATAGGTGCCGTCGCCCTGGCGTACATCGAGGATGCGGATCAGCGACAGCGCGCGGACCGCCTCGCGCAGCGAGTTGCGCGAAAGGCCGAGATCAGCGGCGAGTTCGCTCTCCTTGGGCAGCCGGTCGCCCGGCCGCAGTGCGCCTGAGACGATCATCGCCTTGATCTTCTCGATGGCCTCGTCGGTCACAGCCATGGGAACCTCGCCTCAACAGACATCCGATGTATCTGCTGATTATGGCTCCTCCAGGGGTGCCCGCGCACGCGGGTCCGGTGAACCGGCCGGACCGGTCCCCGGTACGGCTGTGCGCGCGGACATATTTCAGGGCTAAGATTTCATCCTTGTATGACGTTGTGAGCGGTGACAGGGAGGCTGCGGCACATGGCCGGGAAGAAGGCGGCAGGGGCACAGCAGGATGCCGTCGCGTCCATTGTGGCGGACTGGGCGAGGGAGCGCCCCGAGCTGGACACCGCGCCCCTGGAGGTCCTGGCGAGGCTGCACCGTACGTTTCTCCGGTACAGCACCCGGCTCACGGCCGCGATCGACCGGCACGGCCTCTCGGTCGCGGGCTTCGACGTCCTGACCGCGCTGCGCAGGGCCGGGGCCCCCTACCGGCTGACGGCCGGCCAGCTCGCCGACTCGGGCCTGGTGTCGTCGGCGGGGGTGACACTGCGGATCGACCGGCTGGAGAAGGACGGTCTGATCGTCCGGGAGCGCGACGCCGAAGACCGCCGTGTCGTCTACTCGCGGCTCACCGGGGCCGGGCTCGCCAAGGTGGACGAGGTGTTCGCCGAGCATCTCGACAACGAACGCCGGATGCTCGGCGGTCTCACCCCCGCGGAGTGCCGCCAGCTGGCACGGCTGCTCCCGCGTCTTGAGCGGTCCATCATCGACTCGGACTCGGACTCGGACTCGGATTCCGGCTCCGGCTCCGGCTCCGGCTCCGAACCGGGTTCCGGCCTGGAATCCCTCCCGGACGCCGGGCCGGATCCCGGCCCGGCCGGTGCGCGGGGCGGCTCCGGAGGTCAGTGAGCGGGTGCGGGTGCCGGTGCCGCTGCGGGTGCCTGTGCCGCCGCCGCGGTGCGGCCCGCGGCCTGTGCCTCGGCCTCCGCCCGGTACATCCGGCGGAGCCTGACCACGCCCAGATCGTGCTGGTACAGGTTCTCGCGCTGGTCGGCGTCGGCGGGCATGGCCTCCAGCATCTCCCGGTCCTGTTCCAGCACTTCCCAGTGGCGCTTCTCGATCAGCGTCCGGTAGAGGAAGCGCCAGCTGTCCCGCTGCCAGCCCTCGACCTTGCGGTAGCGCCAGAAGAAGACACCCGTACGGTTCTCGTCCACCGGGCAGACCATTCCGACGATGCCGAACGGGCCGCCGGGGCCGGCCGACGGCGGATAGGGAATCGACAGATCCACCCAGTCGACGCCGGTCCTGCACAGCTCGACCCAGTCGAAGTTGACCCCGCGCTGGTCGGTCTTCTCGAAGAAGTAGCCGCGCCCGGTCTCCCGGATGCGGAACTTGGCGGTGGTGTCCCCGTCGAACATCGTGTGCGACTCATGGTGCAGGAACGCGCCGTGCATCGGGTCGAGCAGGTTCTCCACCGCGTACCGCCACGGGCCGTTCCACTCCGCGTAGCAGAGGAACGAGTCGGTGCCCGGGTCGGTGAGCGGCTCCGGGAGGGTCAGCGGCGCCGGTTCGGGGTGCTCGTCGTCGCCGAAGTAGGCGAGCACAGCGCCGCCCACCTCGCGCACCGGCAGACTCCTGACGAGCTTCTTGCCCTCCAGATTGCAGCCGGGCAGTCCCGGCACCGACGAGACGGTGCCGTCGGTCTCGATCTCCAGACCGTGGTACCAGCAGGCCACCCGGTCGCCCAGGTGTTTGCCGAGCGAGAGCGGCGCGCCGCGGTGCGGACAGCGGTCGGCGAGCATGCTCAGCGTCGAGTCCGAGCGGCGGAACAGCAGCCACTGCTCACCGAGCACCGTGACCTTGCGCATGGCGCCCGGTGCCACGAAGCGGGAGGGCACGACGGGGTGCCACTGGTTGCGCAGTCCGGTGGCGTAGATGTGATCGGCGGTCATGTGATCGGCGGTCAGGGTGGTCATGTCAGGCTCCCAGTCGGTTGATCTCGTCGCGGAAGGACTGCTCGGTCCACGGGGTGCCGTCGGGGGAGTGCACCTGACGGGCGTTGAGTCCCCGTACGACGTCGGCCAGTTCATGGCCCTCACGGGTGAAGACCTCTTCGAGCGCCGAGGCGAGCCGGTACTCGTAGGGGGTGGGCTCATGGGTGCGCGACTGATGTACGTCCAGGTAGGGCCAGTCGGTGGTCACAGTGCCTCCAGGAGGGGTTCGATGGTCATCAGAGGTCGAGGACGAGAGGACCCGAGGCGCAGCGCGACACACAGATCATCATGGTCGCGTTCGACGCGTGCTCGGTCTCGCTGAGGACGAAGTCCCGGTGGTCCGGGGTGCCTTCGAGCACCCGGGTCTCACAGGTCCCGCAGATGCCGTCCCGGCAGGAGCTGCCGACCGGGATGCCCGCGGCTTCGACGGCCGCCAGGACGGAGGTGCCGCTGCCGACCGGGACGGTGACACCGGACGCGCGGCACTCCACATCGAAGGCCGTGTCGTCGCCGGCCGGCTCCACGGCCGGCGCGGCGAACCGCTCCACCCGCAGCAGTCCGGCGGGGCAGGCCGCCTCCACGGCGGCGAGCAGCGGCTCGGGCCCGCAGCAGTACACCAGCGTGCCCGGCCCCACGCCGTCCAGCGCCGCCGCCAGATCGATATGCCCCAGCTCGTCCTGCGGATGCCGGAGCACGTCCCCGCCGAGCGCCGCCAGTTCGGCGCCGAACGCCATGGATGCCCGGGTCCGGCCGCCGTGCACCAGGGTGTACGGAACGGACCGCCGCTCCGCATCCCGGGCCATCGGGAGGATCGGGGTGATGCCGATTCCGCCCGCGATGAAGACGTAACGCTCGGCCGCCTCCAGCGCGAAGTGGTTCCGCGGCCCGGTGGCGTCGACCCGCTGGCCCGGGCGCAGCCGGGTGTGCACATACCGTGAACCGCCGCGTGACGACGGCTCGTCGAGTACGCCGATGCGGTACCCGGAGAGGTCGTGCGGGTCGCCGCAGAGCGAGTACTGCCGGGTCAGTCCGCCGATCTCCAGATCGAGATGGGCGCCGGGCTCCCAGGCCGGCAGCGGCTTGTCGTCCGGATGGGCGAGACCGACCGAGAGGACCCCATCGGCCTCCAGGGTCATCGTGCGGACCAGGAGCCCGAGCCGGTGTTCGCCGGTCGCTTCCATGGTGGCCTCCCTAAGCGGTGGGGATGGTGACGGGCGGGGTGAACGGGTTCTTCATCGGGCCGAGCGCGGCCAGATCGACCTCGACGAGCACCGGACCGCCGGAGGCGACGGCGTGTTCGAGCACCGGGTGCGCGTGCTCGGTGGCCGCTATCCGGGCGTACGGGAGGCCACAGGCACCGGCCAGCCGCTCGAAGTCCGGGGTGGTCAGATCCACTCCGGAGCGCCGGTCGCTGTAGCGGTCCTGCATATTGCGGAGCACGCCGTAGCCGCCGTCGTTGAACACGACGAGGGTCAGGGCCGGGCGTTCCTGGGCGAGCGTGAGCAGTTCGCCGAGGTGGACGACGAGGCCGCCGTCGCCCGCCAGCACCACGGTCGGGGTGTCCGGCCGGGCGAGCGCGGCCCCGATGCCCATGCCGAGGCCCTGTCCGATGCCACCGCCGCGCGGGAAGACATTGGACCGGGGGTCGTACATGTCGAGCAGCCGGTTGCCCCAGCTGCTGGAGGCGATGGTGACATCGCGGGCGACGACCGCATCGCGCGGCAGCACCGCCCGCAGCGCGTCGCAGACCGCCGCCTGCGGGCCGATCGAGTCGTGCAGCCGGGCCCGTACCTCCTCGCGTACGGAGGTGATCCGGGCCGTCCACTCCGGCTCGGCGGCGCGCGCGTGCGGCAGCAGCGATTCCAGTACATCGGCCGCACGTCCGTGCAGGGCGTGGCGCGCCGGGTAGACACGGCCGGGCGCCGCCGGGTCGGTGTCTAGCTGGATATGGGCCGCGGGCAGTTCGAGCGTGTAGTCGGCGGTCTCGTTGGACCGGAAGTGGGTGCCGATGCTGAGCAGCACATCCGCATCGGCGAGCAGGGCGCGCGCGGCCGGGGTGGTGGCGAAGTTGCCGATGACCGCCGGGTGGTCCTCGGGCACCGCCCCGCGCCCCGAGTTGGACGTCAGCAGGCCCGCGCCGGTCGCCGCGAGCAGCGCTGTGAGCTGCGGCCCCGCCCCGGTCGCGCCGCCGCCGGCCCAGACCAGCGGGCGCCTGGCGGACCCCAGCAGCGCCGCGGCCGCGGCGAGTTCGGCCGCGTCCGGCACCGGGTGCGGTGCTTCGGCGGGCGCCGACCCGTCGTCCGTCTGCGCCGCGTACTGCAGATCCACCGGCCATTCGACGCTGCCGGGACCGCCCGCGGAGGCGAGCGCGGCGCGGGCCGCCTCGCGCAGCAGACGCCCCGCGTCAGCGGCCGATGTGACCGTCGCCGCGTAGGCGGAGACCGCGCGCAACATCGCGAGCTGGTCCTTGGTCTCGTGGATGAAGCCGCGCCCGCCGCCCAGATAGGCGCTGTCGATCTGCCCGGTGACATGCAGGACGGCGGTGCCGGCGCTGAGCGACTCGACGAGCGATCCTGCCGCGTTGCCCGCGCCGGTGCCCGTGGAGGTGAGCGCGCAGCCGATCGAGCCGCGCGCCCTGCCGTAGGCGTCGGCCGCGCTGACGGCGGTGGCCTCGTGCCGTACGGGTACGAAGCGCAGCTCCCGGTCGACGGCCTCGACCAGCGGCAGATTGTGCACGCTGACGATGCCGAAGACCGTGTCGATGCCGAGTTCGCGCAGGACGGCGACGAGGAGATCGCCCCCGGTGGTGTGACGCATGGTGGTCTCCTCAGAGGATGGAGCGGCCGACGCCGCCGCAGACGTCGATGCCGGTGCCAGTGATGTACGAGGCGCGGGGTGAGAGCAGGGCCACCACCGCGTAGGCGACCTCTTCGGCGCGGCCGAGCCTGCCGAGTGCGACCCCGCGGTCGGCGGCCAGCTCCGCCTGCCACTGCTCGTACGGCAGCGGGGTGCCGGATGCCGCGTGGCGGCGGGTCCACTGGCCGGTGTCGACCAGGCCCAGGCAGACCGAGTTGACCCGGATGCCGTCCGGGGCCAGCTCCTGCGAGAGGGATTTGGAGAGGTTGAGGATCCCGGCGCGGGCGGCACTGGTGGTGATGAGCCGCGGTTCGGGCTGCTTGGCCAGGACCGCGTTGATGTTGACGACGGATGCGACGGGCGAGGCGCGCAGCAGGTCGAGCCCCGCGTGCACCGGGTTGAGAATGCCGGCGAACTTCAGCTCCAGCTCGTCCCGCCAGTCGTCGGCCGTGCTCTCGGCGAAGCTCTTCATCCGCGACTGCCCCGCGTTGTTGACGAGGCCGTCCAGCCCGCTGAAGTGCTCGGCGGTGCGTTCGGTGAAGCGGCGGACCGCTCCGGCGTCCCGTACGTCGCAGACTCCGGTGAGCAGCCGGTCTTCGCCGGCGCCGAGACCGGCCGCCGCGGCGGCGAGCCGGCCCGCGTCGCGCCCGCAGGCGGCGACGCAGGCGCCTTCGTCGAGCAGGGCGCGGACCGTGGCCAGGCCGACGCCCGAGCTGCCGCCGGTGACCAGTACGGTGCGGTCGGCGAGGCCCAGATCCATAGCAGTTGCTCCGAGGGTCAGTTCATGGTGAAGCCGCCGTTGACGGCGATCACCTGTCCGGTGAGATAGCGGGACTCGGCGCCCAGCAGGAACGAGACGAGTCCCAGCAGGTCGTCGGCGCGCTGCGGGCGTGAGATGGCCCGGTTGGCGCGGTACAGCTCATGGCGCTCGGCCGGTACGGACTCGGTGGCCTCGCCCTCGGTGATGCCGGGGGCCACCGCGTTCACGGTGATGCCCCGGTCGCCGAGTTCACGGGCCATCGCCCGGGTGAGCGCGATCACGGCGCCCTTGGACGTGACGTAGTGGGCGAGCCGTACCGAGCCGTAAAGTGCGGCGTCGGACGCCAGATGGACGATGCGTCCGCCGTCGCCGTGCGCGAGGAGCTGGGGCAGCAGGGCGCGGGAGACCAGCCAGGGGGAGCGGGCGTTGACGGCCATCAGCCGGTCCCACTCCGCGACGGTGATGTCCTGGAACTCCTTGCCGCCCACGCCGTTGGCGAGCGCCGCGTTGTTGACGAGACCGTGCAGCGGCCCGAGGTCCGCGACCGCGGACGCGAGCGCGTCGACCGATCCGGGGTCCGCCACGTCGCACCGTACGAAGTGGGCGTCGAGCCCCTCGTCGCGCAGCGCCCGTACCGCCGTGCCGCCGCGCTCCGGGTCCACTTCGGCGACCACGGTGCGGAAGCCGTCCCGGGCGGCCCGGCGGGCCATGGCCAGTCCCAGGCCACGGCCGGCGCCGGTGATGACGACCGTGCGCATCAGTCGCGGGTCACGCCGTGCATCGGCGAGTGCTCGGGGTAGGTCGGGACCTGCGGCTTCTGGGTGCCGATGACGACGCAGAACAGTGCGTCGGTTTCGCCCTCGTTCTTCAGCGAACGCGCCACACCCGCCGGGACCACGATCATGTCGCGGTAGCCGAGGGTGCGGAACTCCGCCTCGCTGTCGCCGCGGTGGATGCCGACGCGGACCTCGCCCTCCAGGACGAAGAACGCCTCCTCGACGTCGTGGTGGGTGTGCTCGGGCCCCTCGGCGCCGGGCGGCAGCAGCATGTTGGAGAAGGTGAAGCCGCCGGACGGCAGGATCCTGTTGTCTCCCTCGTGGTTGCCGGTCGCGCCGGAACCGACGTAGCGGATCTGCGCGCGCCGGTACTGCTCACCGGCCTTGGCCTGGAAGGCCAGGGTGTCCCAGTCGGGCTCGCGGGAGTCCTTCGACGCGATCAGCGAGTCGGTGTAGCGGGCGAGGTCGCCGCCGTTGTCGTACGCGGTGGTGGTGACGGGCATGACGTGCTCCTTCTGCGCGGTACCGCGCGGGTGGGTCATTCCGGGATCTGTGCGGTGATACGGAGGTGGGAGAGGACCCAGGCGTTGAAGGCCCGGGGCTGCTCCTGGTTGGCCAGGTGACCGGCGTCCTTGACGATCACGTAGGCGGACTTGTGGAGTGAGCCCGCGATCAGCTGGCTCGCCTCGGCGCCGGTGACCCGGTCCTGGTCGCCGCAGATGACCAGGGCGGGCGCGGTGACTCCGGCGAGTTCGGTACGGAGGTCGGCCGCCGCCATCGCCTCCGCCGCGTAGCCGTAGCCGGGCAGCCGGACAGCTGCGGCCATGGTGTCGACGACCTTGCGCACCAGGGCGGGGGGCGCCGCTCCGGAGACGAGCCGGGGGCCGCGCCGTTCGGCGAAGGCCCGGGGCCCGGCGGCCGCGAGCTCGGCGGCCCGCTCGCGCATCGCCGCCGCCTTCGCCGGATCGGCGCCCGAACCGGCGCTGGAATCGGCGACGATCAGCGACTCCACGAGCCCGGGATGACGGGCGGCCAGCCGCAGCGCGATGACCCCGCCCCAGGAGACGCCCAGCACATGGGCGCTGCCGCCGCGCTCCTCGATGAGGGCCGCGGCCGCGTCCGCGTAGTCGTCGAGCGTCAGCGGCCCCGCCGGGTCGGGAGAGGCCGCGTAGCCCGGCGCGTCCCAGGCCACCACCCGTACGTAGGCGGAGAGTTCACCGAATTGCGGGGCGAAGGCGGCGGACGACGAGCCGATGCCGTGCAGACAGAGCAGCAGCGGCCCCTCGGTGCCCGCCTCCGTCACATGCGGTGCGGCGACCGGTGCGGCGGTCACAGCAGCTGCCCTGTCCGCCCGGCGACGGCCGCGATGCTGCGCAGCACCGCGTACGGCACGATCCGGCTGGTGGCCGGGTTGCCCGGATCCGGCAGATGTGCCACTTCGAAGCGGTACGAACCCTGCGGCCCCTCCGCCTCGATCAGATGGCGGGTACGGTCGGCGCCCGGGTCGGCGATCACCCGGACCCGAACCGCGTCCAGGTCTCCCACGGCGAGGGCCACCGAAGCGGCCACATTGGTCGACTTGGGGAACTTCACCGGGATGTCGCGTGCGGTGCCCGACATGACCTCGACCGGACCGGTCGCCGCGCGCATCCGGGCCAGCAACTCCCCGTCCATCCAGGGCTGTTCAAGCGTCGAGGGCAGTTTGGTGGTGGTCAGCCGTACGTCGTGCAGCGGCCCGAGGCCCCGGGCTGCCTGGAGCAGGTCCAGGCCCCCCACGGCGCCCGATGTGAAGTACACCCGGCCCGGCCCCGCGTCCAGCAGCCGCTTCGCCAGTTCCTCGTCGGTGAGCGCCCCGGTCGACGCGACCAGCAGATCGGTTCCGGACCGCAGGATGCGCTCGGCCCACTCCCGTACGACGCCCTGGCCCGCCGCCTCCACGATCAGATCGCAGCGCTCCAGGGCCTCCTCGAAGGTCAGCTGCGGGGCGGGGGCCTCGCCGATCGCGCGGTTGTCGACCACGCAGACCAGTTCGGCCCCTTCGACGGCGCCTGCGGCGAGAGCGGTGCCCACGGTGCGGCCGATGGCGCCCCAGCCGACGAGTCCCACGCTGCGGGTCATACCGGAACCTCCTCGGTGTCGGTGTCGGTGTCGGTGTCGGTGTCGGTGTCGGTGCCGGTTGTCGCCGGGGCGGTGGCGGCGAGTGGGCCGGGGTCGGGGGTGCCCGCCATCCGGGTGCGGATCTCCGTCGACGGCGGACCCGCCGTCCCCCAGAGATCGGACAGTTCGGGGGTCCGCCGCCAGACCCGGGCGATCCAGGTGTCCTCCACGATCTGCGCGACATCGGACGTGTACTCGCAGACGAGCCCGGCCGGGTCGGTGAAGTACGAGAAGGTGTTGTTGCCGGGACCGTGCCGGCCGGGTCCCCACTGCGGGACGATGCCGTGGTGGCGCAGCCGGCCGAGCCCGCGCATGAAGTGGTCGACCGAACTCATCTCGTAGGCCACGTGGTTCAGCGAGGCCCACTCGGCCTGGTTGAAGGCGATGCAGTGGTGGTCGGTGTTGCAACGCAGGAACGCCATCTGGTGCTCGGACCAGTCGGAGACCCGCAGGCCGAGTACGTCGCGGTAGAAGGCGACCGAGGCGTCGATGTCGGCCGTGTTGAGCACGGTGTGGGTGACGCCGACCGGCACCGAGCCGTCCCGGCCGCGCGGCGCGACCGCCTCGACCTCGGCGCTGATCTCGATGAGCCGGTGCTCGGGGTCGGTGAAGCGCAGCCCGTAGCCGCCGCCCACCTGGTCGAGCGGCCCGGGGCCCGCGACCGGTGTGATGCCGCGGGCGAGCAGCCGTCGGGCGGCCTCGTCCACATCGGCCGGTGCGGCCACGGCGAAGGCGATCCTGCCGAGGCCCGTGCGGTCGGCGCGGGTGAGGTGCAGCACATGGTGCTCGGCGCCGGTGCCGCGCAGCCAGCGCGCACCGGGGCCGGACTCGACGCTCTCCAGGCCCCAGACCTCCTGGTAGAAGTCGGCGGTCTCGGTGAAGGCGGGGGTGAACAGCTCGACACTGCGCAGTGACCGCAGCCGGGCGATGGGGGGTAGGGGCATGACTGTCTCCAGACGGGCTGTGACGAGCGGCCGGACGGGGCCCAGCCGGACAGGACTACAGAGCGGCCCAGGGCAGAGGGGCGTCCGATGTGCCCCAGTACAGGGACTTCTGACGCTGGTAGGCGCGGATGGAGTCGCGGCCCTTCTCCCGCCCGAGCCCGCTGTCCTTGAGGCCGCCGAAGGGGGTGGCGATGCTGAACTGCTTGTAGGTGTTGATCCAGACGGTGCCGGCCTCGATCCGGCGGGCGATCCGCCAGGCGGCCCGGTGGTCCCGGGTCCAGATGCCGCAGGCAAGCCCGTACACCGAGGTGTTGGCCCGCCTGACCAGGTCGCCCTCGTCGTCGAAGGGCAGTGCGGCGACGACCGGTCCGAAGATCTCCTCCTGGCAGGTGCGCGAGGAGTTGTCCAGGCCGTCCAGGACGGTCGGCAGGTAGTAGGCCCCGTCCCGGTAGCCGTCGCCCGGCGGCACCGACCCGCCGCAGAGCACCCGGGCCCCCTCGGCGCGCGCCAGATCGACGCGGGCCGCGACGGAGTCCCGGTGGCTGTGGTGCACCAGTGGGCCGACCTGGGTGTCCGGCGCGGTGCCGGGTCCGACCCGCAGTCTCCCGGTGCGCGCGACGAGTTCCCCGACGAACGCGTCGTAGATCTCCCGCGCCACGAAGAGCCGCGAACCGGCGATACACGACTGGCCGCTGGAGGAGAAGACCCCGAACATGACCCCGGCCAGGGCCTGTTCGATGTCGGCGTCGGCAAGGACGATCGTCGGTGACTTGCCGCCCAGCTCCAGTGAGACCGGCATGATCTTCTCGGCCGCGGCGTGCGCGATGCTCCGCCCGGTCTCCGTACCGCCGGTGAAGCTGACCTTCCCGGTACGGGGATGGCGCACGATAGCGTCGCCCACGACGCTGCCGCGCCCGGGGAGCACCGACAACAGCCCGGCAGGCAGCGCGAGTTCACCGAGGGCACGGGTGATCAGCCGGCCCAGCGCGAGGGAGACCAGCGGGGTCCACTCGGCCGGCTTCAGCAGGACCGCGTTGCCGCCGGCCAGCGCGGGCGCGAGCTTCTGCGCGTCACTGGCCACCGGGGAGTTCCAGGGGTTGATCGCGCCCACCACGCCGATGGGTTCGTAGGTGCTCATCGTGAGGTAGTCGCCGCGCGCCGGGGTGACCGCCTCCTCGGCGGTCTCCAGGGCGGCGGCCGTGTACCGGAAGGTCCCGGCCGCACTGGCCACCAGGGCGCGGGTCTCGGTGAGGGCCTTGCCGGTGTCGGCGGTCTGGAGCGCGGCGAGGTGTTCCGCCGCGTCCTCGGTCAGCTCGGCGATCCGGTGCAGCAGCCGGGCCCGCTGGTGGGGAAGGAGCGCACGCCAGACCGGGTCGGCGGCGGCGCGGGCCGCGCCTTCGGCGGCCTCGTCGACCTCCGCCGGGGTCACGGCGTGCACGGTGGCGAGCACCCGGCCGGTGGCCGGGTCGGTGGTCTCGGCCGGGGCACCGGCGCCGCGGCGCCACACACCGGCCACGAGCGCTTCGTCGGGTACGTCGGCAGCAGGGGACCGGGGCATACGGGAGCCTCCTGGCTGAACGGGGTTGATGGGGAGCTTGGTTGGCTGAGGGCTAGAAATCTAAGGGCTTAAATATTTCGACGCAACCCCCAATTACTTGGTGATTTACCTGTGCAGACCCTTGACGTCGTCCGGTGTGCGGGCGATACAACTTAAGCGCTAAGAAACTTTGACCTAACGCGCTTCGCGGCCCGGGTTGCGGACAACCCCCTTGGGACACCGCGTTTCTTCCGCCCTCGCGCCTCGCCTCGCCCTCGCCCCTCAGCCGTGGAGTCGGAGGACCCCGCATATGACGATCGACGCTTCAGCGGACCGAGCCGTCCGGGCGGCCGTCGCCGCCCGTTTCGAACGGCTCCCGATGAGCCGCTGGCATGTCACCGTCCGGCTCATCGTGGGCGCCGTCACCTTCTTCGAGGCATTCGACCAGCTCCTGATCGCCTACGCGATGCCCCAACTGCGCGGTGAGTGGCATCTGGCCGACTCCGCCGCCACCTGGCTGCTCACCGTCGGCTCCGTCGGGATGCTCATCGGCGCGGTGCTCTCCGGCCGGCTCGCCGACCGGATCGGCCGGGTCAGGGTCATCGCCCTGTGCGTGGCCGTCTCCAGCGCCGCCAACCTCGTCCTGGCCGCGACCCCGTCCCCCGGCTCCTTCATGGTGGTGCGCTTCATCCAGGGGCTGGCCATCGGCGGCGAGGTCCCGGTGGCGGCCACCTTCATCGCCGAGATCACCCGCAGCCACCGGCGCGGGCGCTTCGTACTCCTCTACGAGCTGGTCTTCCCGGCCGGACTCACCGTGGGCGCCCTGGTCGCCGCCTGGGTGGTGCCGCTGCTCGGCTGGCGCTGGATGTATGTGCTGGCCGCGGTGCCGGGGGTGCTCTGCGTCCTGGTGCAGCGCGCCGTACCGGAGTCCCCGCGCTGGCTCGCGGAACACGGCAGGGTCCAGGAGGCGTCCGATGTGATGGCCCGGATCGAGGCCGAGGTCGCCCGCGCCACTGGGAAGCCGCTGCCGCCCGTCACCGACCCGGCGCCGGACGAGGAGGTGACAGCGCCCGGACCGGTTCCGGAGTCCGGACCGGTTCCGGAGTCCGGGGCGGCTCCGGAGTCCGGGGCCAGCGGTCTGCGCGGGCTGTTCACCGGCCGCTACCGCCGCCGCACCCTGGTGATCGGCGCCCTCTGGTTCACCGGCTACTTCGTCAACTACGGCATCACCTCATGGCTGCCGACGATCTACCAGAACCGCTACGGGCTCTCGCTCTCCGACGCCCTGCTCTACTCGACCGTGACGGCCTGCGCCGGACTCGTGGGCTGTCTCGCCGCCGCGCTCACCGTGGACCGTGCCGGCCGCAGGCGCGTCATCACGGTCTGCCTCGCGGGAGCCGCCGTACTGCTCTTCGTCCTCGCCCACCTCGGCGCCCGGACCCCGCTCCAGGTGCTGGTGTGGACCTCGCTCGCCGCCGTCTTCTTCTTCGGCTCCAACATCTGCCTCTACCTCTACACACCCGAGCTCTTCCCGACCCGGATGCGGGCGCTGGGCAGCAGTGTGGGCGGAGCGATGAACCGGCTCGGTGTGATCCTCGGGCCCATCGCCGTCGGCATGGTGTACGCCGGAGGACATGTCTCCCCGGTCTTCGTGGTGCTGGGAGCGGTGGCCCTGGCGGGCGCCGTGGTCGCGGTGCTCGGCGCCGAGGAGACGGCGGGGCGGCGCCTGGAGGAGGTCTCGCCCTGATCGCGCCCTGATCTCGTCCTGAGCCGGGCGGGCGGCGCTGCGCCTGAGCGACCGTGCGGATCCGTCCTGGCCGGTCCGCCCCGGTGGATCCGCTCCAGGCCGGCCCATCCACGAGGTTCCGCTCCCGGCCGACCCGCCCAGGTTGCCCGCCCGGTGGTTCCGCTCCCGGCCGGCCCGTCCGCCCCGGTGTCACTCCCAGAGTGCCGAAGGCGCCTCCTTGCGGACCACCGGGGCGATCTCCTCGGCGAACCGCTGGAGCGTCTCCAGCTGTTCGCCGCGCGCCAGGCCGAATCCGTCGACACTGACGGACTGGAGATCGTGCCGGTAGACCTCGTGGTATCCGAGGATCTTGTCGATGATCTGCTGCGGTGACCCGATGAGCTGCGGCCCGCTCCCCATGGCGTCCTCGATGGTGCGGAACGGGGTGTTGTATCCGGCCCGGCCCGCCAGTTGCGGCTTGAAGGTCTGGGCCACCTTCGCCTCGTACAGCCCCTTGAAGCGCTCCACCGCCTGCTGTGAGCTGTCGGCGATCAGCAGACCGCCCGACCCGGCGGCGACATGGGCCCGCGCCGGGTCGTGGCCGTACTCCTCGAACTTCTCGCGGTAGTGGGCGATCAGCTCCGCGTACGCCTCACGCGGCTGGATGGCGTTGGCCGTGAAGAGGGGATCGCCGTGACGTGCCGCCAGTTCGGGGGAGTTGAGGCTGGTCGCCGACCCGTGCCAGACGCGCGGGGGCCCGCCGTAGGGGCGCGGAAGGGTCGTCACCCCGTGCAGCGCGGGCCTGAACTCGCCCTCCCAGTCGACCTCCTCCTCGCTCCAGAGCCTGCGCAGCAGCTCGTACTTCTCCTTCTGCAGGTCCCACTGCCGCTCCTCTTCGAGCCCGAAGAGCGAGAAGTGCCCGGCCTCGGCGCCCTTGCCGACGACCAGCTCGACACGGCCGCGCGACAGCTGGTCCAGGGTCGCGTAGTCCTCCGCGACCCGGACCGGATCGAGGATCGCCAGCACCGTGACGCCGGTGAGCAGTCTGATCCGGGAGGTACGCGCGGCGAGGGCGCCCAGCACCACGGTCGGGCTCGACGACAGGAAGGGGCCGGCGTGCCGCTCGCCGACGGCGAACGCGTCGAACCCGAGCCGCTCCACCGCCGCCCCGGCATCGACGACCTCGGCCAACCGGTCGGCGGCGGAAGGCAGTTCACCGGTCAGCGGATGCGGAGCGTGGCTGATGAGGGAGAGCACCTGAAACTTCATGGTGCCACTCTGAGTGCCGCATATTGCGGCACTGTGGCAGCCGTGTGGCACGACCGCGGACCGGCACCGCCGCCCTGCCGCGGACACGGGTGACGGGCGGCCGGACCGGCGCCCCCGCCGCCGGACACAGGTGAGGGGCGGCCCCGCAGGACCGCCCCTCACCACACTGTGCCTACTTCCTGGTGCCTACTTCTTGCCGAGTACGTCCTCGACCTTCGCCCGGACCTCGTCCGTGGCCAGGCCCCGTATGGTCAGCGTCGTACGGCGGCGCAGCACGTCGTCCGCCGTCTCGGCCCACTCGTGGTCGCGTGCGTAGACGACCTGCGCCCAGATCTCCGGGGCGTCGGGGTGGACCCGCTCGCCCAGCGCCGGGTCCTCGTTCGCGAGCCGGGCGATGTCGAACGCGAGCGAGCCGTAGTGCGTGGCCAGATGGCGGGCCGTGTCCGCCGCCATGCGCGGCCCCGGCGTCCCGCCGTCCACAAGGAGCCGGTGCGCGACGGCGTGCGGATTGGCGATGCCGGGCAGGGGCTGCTTCTTCGGCAGGTGCGAGATCGGCTCCATGTCGTCGCCGAGCGGGTGGCCGGGCAGTGCGGCCAGCTTGTTCATGACCGTACGGCCTATGTGCCGGAAGGTCGTCCACTTGCCGCCCGCCACCGACAGCATCCCGCCGCGTCCCTCGGTGACGACCGTCTCGCGCTTGGCCTTCGAGGTGTCACCGGGGCCGCCGGGCAGCACCCGGAGGCCGGCGAAGGAGTACGTGATCAGATCGCGCGAGAGCTGCTGGTCCCGAACCGAGAAGGCGGCCTCGTCCAGGATCTGGGCGATGTCCTTCTCGTTGACCGAGACATCGGCCGGGTCGCCCTCGTACTCCTCGTCGGTGGTCCCGAGCAGCAACTGGTCCTCCCAGGGGAGGGCGAAGGTGATCCGGTACTTGTCGATCGGCGTCGCCAGCGCGGCACGCCAGGGCGCGGTGCGCTTCAGGACCAGGTGTGCGCCCTTGGAGAGCCGGATGGAGGGCGCCGCGTTCGGGTCCTCCAGCTTGCGCAGGTGGTCGACCCAGGGTCCGGTCGCGTTCAGGACGAGCCGGGCGCTGACGCCGAACTCGCTGCCGTCGAGCCGGTCCTTGAGCTCCGCGCCGGTCACCCGGCCCTGCGTGAAGCGCAGCCCGGTGACCTCCGCGTGGTTGAGCACGGTGGCCCCGGACTCGACGGCGGCGCGCACGGTCATCAGGGCCATACGGGAGTCGTTCATCTGGTCGTCGCCGTAGACCGCGACGGCCTTGAGGTTGTCCGTCCGCAGCTCCGGCACATCGCGCTGCGCCTTCGCCGGGGAGATGACATGGCCGACACCGTCGCCGAAGGCGGAGAGCGCGGAGTAGGCGAAGACGCCCGCACCGAGCTTGGCCGCGCCGTGCGGGCCGCCCTTGTACACCGGCAGATAGAACGTCAGCGGGTTGGCCAGGTGCGGGGCCACGTCACGGGAGACGGCGCGGCGCTCGAAGTGGTTCTCCGCGACCAGCTTCACGGCCCCCGTCTGGAGGTAGCGGAGGCCGCCGTGCAGAAGCTTGGAGGATGCGGACGAGGTGGCGCCGGCGAAGTCGCCGGCGTCCACCAGGGCCACCCGCAGCCCGGACTGCGCGGCGTGCCAGGCGGTGGAGATGCCCAGGATTCCGCCGCCGATCACCAGGAGGTCGTACGTCGCCTTGGAAAGCTGCTCCCGAGTCTCGGCGCGGCTCGGAAGGGAGCCGGAGGCCGGGTGCGTCCCGAGGGCCGGGACGCTCTGCAGGGTGGTCATATTGGTTACTCCTCGTTTTCGAGCCAGCCCATGGTCCGCTGTACGGCCTTGAGCCAGTTCTTGTACTCGCGGTCACGGACGGCCGCGTCCATCCGGGGTGTCCACTCGGCGGCCCGGCGCCAGTTGGCGCGCAGCGCGTCGGTGTCCGGCCAGAAGCCGACGGCGAGACCGGCGGCATAGGCAGCGCCGAGGCAGGTCGTCTCGGCCACCATCGGGCGCACGACCGGTGCGTCCAGGAAGTCGGAGAGCGTCTGCATCAGCAGGTTGTTGGAGGTCATACCGCCGTCGACCTTGAGCGAGGTCAGCTCGACGCCGGAGTCCTTGGTCATGGCGTCGCTGATCTCACGCGTCTGCCAGGCGGTGGCTTCGAGCACGGCACGGGCGATGTGCGCCTTGGTGACGTAGCGGGTCAGACCGGCGATCACACCGCGCGCGTCGGGACGCCAGTACGGGGCGAACAGGCCGGAGAAGGCCGGCACGAAGTACGCGCCGCCGTTGTCGTCGACCGAAGAGGCCAGCGTCTCGACCTCGGCGGCACTGTTGATCATGCCCATCTGGTCGCGCAGCCACTGGACGAGCGACCCCGTGACGGCGATCGACCCCTCCAGGGCGTACACCGGCTTCTGGTCGCCGATCTGGTAGCCGACGGTCGTCAGCAGGCCGTTGTACGAGTTGACCGGCGTGCCACCGGTGTTGATCAGCATGAAGGTGCCGGTGCCGTACGTCGACTTGGCCTCGCCCTCGGCGAAACAGGTCTGGCCGAACAGGGCCGCCTGCTGGTCGCCGAGCGCGGAAGCCACCGGGACACCTGCCAGGACGCCGGACGCGGCCGTGCCGTACACCTCGGACGACGAGCGGATCTCCGGCAGCACGGCCGCCGGGATCTCGATGGAGCCGAGGATCTTCGGGTCCCACTTCATCGTGTGGAGGTTCATCAGCAGCGTGCGGGACGCGTTGGTGACGTCCGTGACGTGGACACCGCCGTTCACCCCGCCCGTCAGGTTCCAGATGACCCAGGAGTCCATGGTGCCGAAGAGGATGTCGCCGGCCTCGGCGCGCTCGCGCAGCCCCTCGACGTTGTCGAGCAGCCAGCGGATCTTCGGTCCTGCGAAGTACGAGGCCAGCGGGAGTCCGGTCTCACGGCGGAAGCGGTCCTGGCCGACATTGCGGCCGAGCTCGCGGCAGACCGCGTCGGTGCGGGTGTCCTGCCAGACGATGGCGTTGTGGACGGGCTCACCGGTGTTCTTGTCCCAGAGCAGCGTGGTCTCGCGCTGGTTGGTGATGCCGATGGCCTTGACGTCGTCGGCCGTGATGCCGGCCTTCTCGACCGCGCCCGCCACGACGTCCTGGACGTTGGTCCAGATCTCCGCGGCGTCGTGCTCGACCCAGCCCGGCTTGGGGAAGATCTGCTCGTGCTCCTTCTGGTCGACGGCGACGATCCGTCCGTCCCGGTCGAAGACGATGCAGCGGCTGGAGGTGGTGCCCTGGTCGATGGCCGCGATGAACGGCCCGGTGGTGTGAGCGTCAGTGGTCACGGTGTGCTCCGAAAGTCTGAAGGATTGGTCGACGGTGCCGGGTGCTCACGCGAAGGCGAGGTTGTACAGACCGCCTGCGAGAGCGCCGCCTATCAGGGGGCCCGCCACGGGTATCCACGCGTAGCTCCAGTCCGAGCTGCCCTTGTGGGGGAGCCGCAGCAGGGAGTGGACGATACGCGGGCCGAGGTCGCGGACCGGGTTGATGGCGTAACCGGTCGGGCCGCCGAGCGAGAGTCCGATGGAGACGACGACCAGGGAGGTGATCAGCGCGCCGAGGATGCTCAGGCCCTTGCCGTCGGCGCTGAGCCCCTGCGTCAGGATCGCCAGGACGAGGACCAGGGTGCCGATGATCTCGGTGGCCAGGTTCTGCGCGACGTTGCGGATCTCGGGCGCGGTGAAGAAGACACCGCCCACCGGGCCGGGGCCGGGCTCGTCCTTCGGGGTGGTCTTCTCCAGGGCGGCGATCTCCGGGTCCCTGAGATGGGCCTGGAAGTGGCCGTAGTACGCGACCCAGACGAGCGCGGCGCCGATCATGGCGCCGAGCAACTGCGAGCCGAGGTACAGCGGTACGTCGCTCCACGGGGTGTCGCCCTTGACGGCCAGACCTATGGTCACCGCGGGGTTCAGATGTGCGCCCGATACGCCGGTGGAGATATAGGCGGCGGTCAGTACGGCGAAGCCCCAGCCGAACGTGACGGCCAGCCAGCCCGCGTCCTTGGCCTTGGAGCGCTTGAGGGTGACGGCGGCGCACACGCCGGCGCCGAGCAGTACGAGTACGGCGGTCCCGATGGTCTCGCCGATGAAGATGTCGGAGCTGGACACCCGCGACTCCTTTGTCCTTCGTCCAGGGGAAGCCGGACACCGGTTTCCTCCGGTCGTCCGCGCCCTCAGGTGAGGGCGTTGCCGGCCCTTTGGCACTGTCACACCTTAACGCGTATTTCCGGTAAGTGTTCGACAATGCCGACCGATGAACGGCAGTTTTGTCCTGTGGTTGGTAAACGTCAAGAGGCTGTGACGTGAAACTCGACCAGGAATACGCCGCGCACCCCCGGTAACCTCGGAGGCGTGGTCGGAAACCGCCCGGAAACGCGTCCGCCCCGCCCCCTCGCCGGCCGCCTCAGAAGCGGCCGGCCCCCAGGTCGCGCGAGACCGAGCGGGCGCAGTCGCGCACCGAGGCCACCAGCTCGGGGCGCAGCTCCCCGTCCACGCAGACCCGCTCGACCGCGCCGGTCACCGCGATGGCGCCCAGCGGCATCCGCCGCCGGTCGTGGATGGGGGCGGCCACCGATGCCACGCCCTCCCAGGTCTCCTCGATGTCGGAGCCCCAGCCCCGCGCCCTGGTGAGATCCAGTACGGACTCGAACTGCCCGGGGCCGGTGACCGTGCGGGGGGTGAAACTCTCCCGCTCGGTCTCCAGCGCCTCGCTGTGCGCCACCGGGTCGTAGGCCGACAGCACCTTGCCGAGGGCGCTGGAGTGCAGCGGCTGCATGGCTCCGACCTCCAGCACCTGCCGGCTGTCGTCGGGGCGGAAGACATGGTGGACGATGAGGACGCCCCGCTGGTGCAGCACGCCCAGATAGACGCTCTCACCGCTGGAGCGTGCCAGGTCGTCGGTCCAGACGAGGGCGCGCGCCCGCAGCTCGTGCACATCCAGATAGCTGTTGCCCAGGCGCAGCAGCTCGGCCCCCAGCTGATAGCGCCCGGACGCCGGGTCCTGTTCCACGAACCCCTCCTGCTGGAGGGTGCGCAGAATGCCGTGGGCGGTGCCCTTGGCCAGGTCGAGGGAGGAGGCGATGTCGGAGAGGCCGAGCCGTCGCTCGCCGCCCGCGAGGAGCCTCAGCATCGCAGCCGCCCGCTCCAGGGACTGAATGTTCTTCGCCATCGCTGGGCCACCCTCCACACTGTTCGGCAATGCTGAACACTATCGGTCCATGTCGACTCAGTGTCACGCGGAGTGCGGCCGGGTGGTACCGGAACCAGCCGCGCCGCCGCGCTTCCGGGAGCGTCCGCCCCCTGGAACGCCGACCCCGACCGGCGCCGTCCCCGTTACCCTGGCCAGGTGCGCCATCCTGCCGGAAGGCGCAAAGCCGACAGCCGTCGCATCCCAGGGAGCACATTCCATGGCCTCGTCGCCTACCCCTTCCGCTGACAGCCGGACCCGAGCTGACGCCCTCCGTGAGGCACTGGCCACCCGAGTGGTGGTGGCCGACGGTGCCATGGGCACGATGCTGCAGGCGCAGGATCCCACCCTCGACGACTTCCAGCAGCTCGAAGGCTGCAACGAGATCCTGAACGTGACCAGGCCGGACATCGTCCGCTCGGTGCACGAGGAGTACTTCGCTGTCGGCGTGGACTGCGTGGAGACGAACACCTTCGGCGCGAACCACTCGGCGGCGAACGAGTACGAGATCGCCGGCCGGATCGGCGAGCTGTCGGAGGCGGGCGCCCGTATCGCCCGCGAGGTCGCCGACGAGTTCGGCGCCAAGGACGGCCGCCAGCGCTGGGTCCTCGGCTCGATCGGCCCCGGCACCAAGCTGCCGTCGCTGGGGCACACCACGTACGACGTGATCCGCGACGGCTACCAGCAGAACGCCGAGGGCCTGCTCGCCGGCGGCGCCGACGCCCTGATCGTGGAGACCACACAGGACCTGCTGCAGACCAAGTCGAGCCTCATCGGCGCCCGCCGTGCGATGGACGCCCTGGGCTTCCAGGTCCCGCTGATCTGCTCGCTCGCCTTCGAGACGACCGGCGTCATGCTGCTGGGCTCCGAGATCGGCGCCGCGCTGACCGCTCTGGAGCCGCTGGGTATCGACCTGATCGGGCTGAACTGCTCCACCGGCCCCGCCGAGATGAGCGAGCACCTGCGTTATCTCGCACGCCACTCGCGTACGCCGCTGATGTGCATGCCCAACGCCGGCCTGCCCGTCCTGACCAAGGACGGCGCGCACTTCCCGCTCGGCCCCGAGGGCCTCGCGGACGCGCAGGAGACGTTCGTCAGCGACTACGGCCTGTCCCTGATCGGCGGCTGCTGCGGTACGACACCCGAGCATCTGCGGCAGGTCGTCGAGCGGGCCCGTACCCTCACCCCCGCCACCCGCGACCCGCGACCCGAGCCCGGCGCCGCGTCCCTCTACCAGAGTGTGCCGTTCCGCCAGGACACGGCGTACATGGCGATCGGTGAGCGGACGAACGCGAACGGGTCGAAGAAGTTCCGTGAGGCGATGCTGGAGGCGCGCTGGGACGACTGTGTGGAGATGGCCCGCGACCAGATCCGCGAGGGCGCCCACATGCTCGACCTCTGCGTCGACTACGTCGGCCGTGACGGCGTGGCCGACATGACCGAGCTGGCCGGCCGCTTCGCCACCGCCTCCACCCTGCCGATCGTCCTCGACTCCACCGAACTGCCCGTCCTGCGCGCCGGACTGGAGAAGCTGGGCGGCCGTGCCGTACTGAACTCGGTCAACTACGAGGACGGCGACGGCCCCGAGTCCCGCTTCGCCAAGGTCACCGAACTGGCCGTCGAGCACGGCGCCGCGCTGATCGCGCTGACCATCGACGAAGAGGGCCAGGCCCGTACCGCCGAGCACAAGGTCGCCGTCGCCGAGCGGCTGATCGAGGACCTGACCGGCAACTGGGGCATGCGCGAGCAGGACCTCCTCATCGACACCCTGACCTTCACCATCTGCACCGGCCAGGAGGAGTCACGGGGCGACGGTATCGCCACCATCGAGGCGATCCGCGAGCTGAAGCGCCGTCATCCGGACGTCCAGACCACCCTGGGCCTGTCCAACATCTCCTTCGGCCTGAATCCGGCCGCCCGGGTGGTGCTGAACTCGGTCTTCCTCGACGAGTGCGTCAAGGCCGGGCTCGACTCGGCGATCGTGCACGCCTCGAAGATCCTGCCGATCGCCCGGCTTGAGGAGGAGCAGGTCAAGGTCGCGCTCGACCTGATCCACGACCGCCGGTCCGAGGGCTACGACCCCCTGCAGAAGCTCATGGAGCTCTTCGAGGGCGTCAACATGAAGTCGATGAAGCAGGGCAGGGCCGAGGAGCTCATGGCGCTCCCGCTGGACGAGCGCCTGCAGCGCCGCATCATCGACGGCGAGCGGAACGGCCTGGAGGCCGACCTCGACGAAGCTCTCCAGGAGCGCCCCGCCCTGGACATCGTCAACGCCACCCTCCTGGAAGGCATGAAGGTCGTCGGAGAGCTCTTCGGCTCCGGCCAGATGCAGCTGCCGTTCGTGCTCCAGTCCGCCGAGGTCATGAAGAGCGCGGTGGCCCATCTGGAGCCGCACATGGAGAAGACCGACGACGACGGCAAGGGCACCATCGTGCTCGCCACCGTCCGCGGCGACGTCCACGACATCGGCAAGAACCTCGTCGACATCATCCTCACCAACAACGGCTACAACGTCGTCAACCTCGGGATCAAGCAGCCCGTCTCCGCGATCCTGGAAGCAGCCGAGGAGCACAAGGCCGACGTCATCGGCATGTCCGGCCTCCTCGTCAAGTCCACCGTGATCATGAAGGAGAACCTGCAGGAGCTCAACCAGCGCGAGATGGCGGCGGACTTCCCCGTCATCCTCGGCGGCGCGGCCCTCACCCGGGCCTATGTCGAGCAGGACCTGCACGAGATCTACGAGGGCGAAGTCCGCTACGCCCGGGACGCGTTCGAGGGCCTGCGCCTGATGGATGCCCTGATCGGCGTCAAGCGGGGTGTCCCGGGTGCCGTACTGCCCGAGCTGAAACAGCGCCGGGTGCCCAAGCGGGACACGGCCGCGGTCCCGGAGACGGACGAGCCCGAGGGTTCCGTACGCTCGGACGTGGCCGTGGACAATCCGGTGCCCGAGCCGCCCTTCTGGGGCACCCGCGTGGTCAAGGGCGTCCAGCTCAAGGAGTACGCGTCCTGGCTGGACGAGGGGGCCCTCTTCAAGGGCCAGTGGGGGCTCAAGGAGTCCCGCAAGGGCGAAGGGCCCACCTACGAGGAGCTGGTCGAGACCGAGGGCCGCCCGCACCTGCGCGGCTGGCTGGACCAGCTGCACACCAAGAACATGCTGGAAGCCGCCGTCGTCTACGGCTACTTCCCCTGCGTCTCCAAGGGCGAGGACCTGATCGTCCTCAACGACGACGGCAGCGAGCGCACCCGCTTCACCTTCCCCCGCCAGCGCCGCGGCCGCCGGCTGTGCCTGGCGGACTTCTTCCGCCCCGAGGACTCGGGCGAGACGGATGTGCTCGGCCTCCAGGTCGTCACCGTCGGCTCGAAGATCGGTGAGGCCACCGCCGAGCTCTTCGAGGCGAACTCCTACCGGGACTACCTCGAACTGCACGGGCTTTCCGTCCAGTTGGCCGAGGCCCTCGCGGAGTACTGGCACGCCCGGGTCCGCTCCGAGCTCGGTTACGCGGGCGAGGACCCCACCGAGGTCCAGGACATGTTCGCGCTCAAGTACCGCGGCGCGCGCTTCTCCCTGGGCTACGGCGCCTGCCCCGATCTGGAGGACCGGGCGAAGATCGCCGAGCTGCTCCAGCCGGAGCGGATCGGGGTCCAGCTCTCGGAGGAGTTCCAGCTCCACCCCGAGCAGTCCACCGACGCGATCGTCATCCACCACCCCGAGGCCAAGTACTTCAACGCCCGGTAGCCCGACAGCCCGACACCGCCCCCGGATGCGCATGCGGCGCATCACAGCGCGCACCGGACCGCACCGACGTACACTGGTCGGTCCGGTGCAGGCCGGTTGCCTTCCCAGCAGGGAGGGTGACCGGCCTTCGTGTCCCTCCAGGAGGTGTCCCCGTATGACCAGTACGGTCGCCGCGCTCAACACCCGTATGGCCGAAGGTGCAGCCCTGCAGGCCGTCCTGCTCGACATGGACGGCACGCTGGTGGACACCGAGGGCATCTGGTGGGAGGCCGAGGTGGACGTCTTCGGCGCACTCGGCCACCGGCTCGACGAACGCTGGCGGGACACCGTGGTGGGCGGGCCCATGACCCGCAGCGCCGGATATCTCATCGAGGTCACCGGCGCCGACATCACGCTCCCCGAGGTGACCACGCTGCTCAACGACCGGTTCGAGGCGCGGATCTCGGGCGGGGTGCCGCTGATGCCCGGAGCGCTGCGGCTGCTCACCGAACTGGCTGCCCACGGGGTGCCCACGGCCCTGGTCTCCGCCTCCCACCGGCGGATCATCGACCGGGTCCTCACCTCGCTCGGCGCGGCCAACTTCGCCCTGACGGTCGCGGGCGACGAGGTGGCGCGGACGAAGCCGCATCCTGAGCCCTATCTCGCCGCAGCGGCGGGCCTCGAAGCCGACCCTGCGCGCTGCGCGGTCATCGAGGACACCGCGACCGGAGTGGCCGCGGCGGAGGCGGCGGGCTGCCGGGTGGTGGCCGTGCCCTCGGTGGCACCGATCGCCGCCGGGGACGGCCGGGTGGTCGTCGGATCCCTGGAAGAAGTCGATCTGGGCTTTCTCAGAGCCCTGGTCAACGGAATGCACTGAGCCGGATACGGAACGTGTTCCTTTCGATTTGAAAGGAATCGGTGCGCGTCATCCGTATGTATTTACGTGAGCATGAAGAGTGGGCTTCGCGCATTACCCGAAAGATGAGCCAGGAGTGACGTTCATCACCTGGTGAATCATCGACAGGAACCCCGGTGCGTGCTGCGAACGGCCCGCCACTGTTCCGCACATGCCCATGTGTCCCGATTGGTGAAGCGGTGTACGAATCTCTTCGGTGGTCGGATATTGACGCTCCGCTATTCGTGAAGATGATGTGGATCCCGCCCAAGTCGCCCCCGGTCCAGGTTTCCTGACGTTCCCCACTAATCTCATGACGAGAACTTCGCCGTACACTTCTGTGCCTCCGGTGCCCACCAGGCGGCCGGGATCACTGGACTGATCGCTCTGTACCCGGCCCGATCGCCCCGCCCCGATCGGGCGGCAGCGGCGGAGTGTCTGTACATCGCTGTATCCCAGTGCCGGATGAGGAGAACGTCCCGAATGAACCGCAAGACTCTGGTGCTGCCGGCGATAGCGTGCCTGCTCACTCCGGTACTCGCCGCGTGCGGCGGCACAGACAGCGGCGACGGCGGCGGCAAGCCCATCGTCGTGGGTACGACGGACTTCATCGAGGGCGGCAGCAAGGCGCCGGCTCCTCTGGACCCCGCCTACACCTACGACACCGGTATCTGGAACTTCCTGCGCCCCACCCTCCAGTCCCTGATGCAGATGCCGCGTGGTGGCGGCCTGCCGGTGCCCGACGCCGCCAGCGACTGCCGCTTCACGGACACCGAGAACGAGAGCTACCGCTGCAAGCTCCGCAGCGGGCTGGAGTTCGCCAACGGCCACCCCCTGACGGCGGCCGACGTGAAGTACTCCATCGACCGGGTCACCCGCATCCACGACCCGAACGGGCCGGCCGGTCTGCTGGAGAACATCGACACCATCGAGCCCGTGAGCAGTCACGAGCTGGTCTTCCACCTCAAGACGCCCGACGCCACCTTCCCGTACAAGCTGGCCACCCCGGCCGCGGGCATCGTGGAGAAGAGCACGTACGCGCCGAACAAGCTGCGCAAGGGCTTCGTGGTCGACGGCTCCGGCCCGTACACCTTCAAGGCGGAGGTCAGCAACGACCGCCTGCAGAAGGCGGTCTTCACCAAGAACCCCCACTACAAGGGGGCGCTGAAGCTGGAGAACGACAAGGTCGAGATCGATTCCTTCCCCGACGCCGACGCCATGGGCGCCGCGCTGAAGTCCGGGAAGATCGACATGATGGGCCGCACCATGTCGCCGCAGCAGATCTCCAAGTTCTCCAGCGGAGCGTCGCAGAACATCAACTTCGTCGAGAGCCCCGGCCTGGAGATCCGCTACCTCGGCTTCAACACCAATGACCCGTCGGTGAAGAACAAGGCGGTCCGCCAGGCGATCGCCGCACTTGTCGACCGGGGCCAGATCGCCAGCAAGGTGTACGGCGCGACCTCCGAGCCGCTCTACTCGCTGATCCCCACCGGCATCGGCGGACACACGAATTCGTTCTTCAACAAGTACGGCGACCCGAGCAAGAGCGAAGCCGCCCAGATCCTGCACTCGGCCGGGATCAACGACAAGATCCGGCTGACGCTGCATTACACGAACGACCACTACGGGCCGAACACAGCAAAGGAGTTCGCGCTGCTCAAGCAGCAGCTGAACGCCTCCGGGCTCTTCGACGTGTCGGTCAAGGGCCACGAGTGGGCGCAGTTCCGCCCCCAGGAGCTGAAGGGCGACTACGCGGTCTACGGCATGGGCTGGTTCCCGGACTTCCCCGACGCGGACAACTTCATCTCGCCGTTCCTCAGCAAGGGCAACTTCCTCGACCTGCCTTACGCGAACAGCACCATCCGCGACAAGTACATCCCGGACTCCCGGCGTGCGGCCGACCGCACCACGGCGATGGTCCCGCTGCAGAAGATCCAGGACATCGTCGCGGACGACGTCCCCGTGCTGCCGCTCTGGCAGGGCAAGCAGTATGTGGCGGCCCGGGACGACCTGACGGGCGTGGAGTGGGCGCTCAGCAACTCGTCAGCCCTGCAGATCTGGGAGCTCGGACGCGGCGTCAGCTGACCGGCCGGCGGCAGCGCACGGCGGGCGCCCCGGCGCCGGGCGGCTGTGCTGCCGCCCGGAGTCGCCCCGGCGGACGCCGGGACACGGGAACCGGCGGCGGTCCGGAACCTCCGCGGTCCGGAATCGGCGGCGGTCCGGAACTTCCGCGGTCCGGAACCTCCGCGCCCCGGAGGCCCCGGCAGGCCCGGAGGCCGGCCCCCGGGAACTAAGGCTGGGCCCCCGGACGTACCAGGCCGCTCTCGTACGCGTAGACCGCGGCCTGCACCCGGTCGCGCAGCCCCAGCTTGGTCAGTACGTGGCCCACATGCGTCTTGACCGTGGTCTCGCTGACGAACAGGTCGGCGGCGATCTCCGCGTTCGACAGGCCCCGTGCGACCAGCTTGAGGACCTCCACCTCACGCTCGGTCAGCGTGTGCAGCGTGTCGGGGACCGGTTCCTCGCCGGACGGCAGATGGTCCGCGTACTTGTCGAGCAGCCGGCGCGTGATGCTCGGCGCCAGCATCGCCTCGCCGCCCGCCACCACCCGGATCGCCTGGACCAGCTCATTGGCGGGCGCGTCCTTGAGCAGGAAGCCGCTCGCGCCGGCCCGCAGGGCCTCCACGACGTACTCGTCCAGGTCGAAGGTGGTCAGCACCAGGACCTTCGCCGGACCGTCCCGGCCAGGACCGGTGATCTGGCGGGTCGCCTCGACGCCGTCCATCCGGGGCATCCGGATGTCCATCAGCACCACATCGGGCTGCAGCGCCCGGACCTGGTCGAGGGCCTGGAGGCCGTCCCCGGCCTCACCGACCACCGCGAGGTCCTGCTCGGCCTCCAGAATCATCCGGAAACCGGTGCGCAGCAGCGGCTGGTCGTCGACCAGTAGGACGCGGATCGCCACGGGAACTCCTTTGCTAGACCGGCCCCATTCTGCCCTGACCGGCCCACCGGGACGTCGTGGGGCGTACCGGGGGAGTCCGGGACGGATCAGGCGCGGCGAGCCCCGGACCGGCCGGATCTCACCCCAGCACGGCCCCGCCGGACACTCCGGCCCCGGGCGCGCGCACCACCTCCAGGGGATACACCGGCGGGGTGCCCCCGAACTCGGGGCAGACCGCCTGATGGTCGCACCAGCCGCAGAGCTTCGTCGGCCGCGGCTGCCAGTCACCGCTCTCGGTGGCCTTCCTGATCGCGTCCCACAGCGCGAGCAGCTTGCGCTCGACCCGCTCCAGGTCACCCTCGACCGGGTCGTACGTCACGACCTCGCCGCTGCCCAGATACACCAGCTGGAGCCGGCGCGGCACGATGCCCTTCAGCCGCCACACGACCAGCGCGTAGAACTTCATCTGGAAGAGGGCGCCTTCGGCGAACTGCGGGCGGGGCGCCTTGCCGGTCTTGTAGTCGACGATCCTGACCTCGCCCGTCGGCGCCACGTCCACCCGGTCGATGATCCCGCGCAGCCGCAGCCCCGACGCCAGCTCCGTCTCGATGAACAGCTCCCTCTCGGCCGGTTCGAGACGGGTCGGATCCTCCAGCGTGAACCACCGCTCCACCAACGACTCGGCCTCCGAGAGCCACTGCGCCAGCTGCTCGCCCCCCGGGTCGTCCGCGAACAGCTCACCCAGCTCCGGCCTGGACGAGAGCAGCCTGTCCCACTGGCCGGGAACCATCGCACGGGCACGCGGAACCGTCCGCTCCGCAGCCGGGTCGTCGAACATCCGCTCAAGCACCGCATGGACCAGGGTGCCGCGCGTCGCCGCCGGGCTCGGCTTCTCCGGCAGCTTGTCGATCACCCGGAACCTGTACAGCAGCGGACACTGCATGAAGTCGCTCGCCCGCGAGGGAGAGAGTGAAGTGGGCTGCTGGGCGGTAGTCATGTCCCAGACCCTACGGCCCGCCACTGACACCGAGCCGCATACCATCGACGGCAGACCACCTCACACTGCATGATCAGGACATCGCCGAAAGCGGTGAAGACCAGCGGTGCGGGACGCGCACCCGAACGGCACGCGTCCGGACGTCGGACTTCCGGACGTCAGGCTTCCGGACGATACGAGACGATACGAAGGGACACCGTGGACAAGAGCGGCGACAGCGGGCGCCCGCAGCCCGGCGCGGACGGGCCGGACTCCGGCCCCCCGCCCGATGGCGGCAAGCCGCGGCGCCGGGACGCACCGGGCGGCGGCATCCTGATGGGCCGCCCCTTCGGTGTGCCGGTGTATGTCGCCCCCAGCTGGTTCCTGGTGGCAGCGCTCATCACCTGGGTCTTCGGCGGCCAGCTCGACCGGATCCTCCCCGAGCTGGGCAACGCCCGGTATCTGGTCTCCCTCTTCTTCGCGGTCGCCTTCTACGCCTCCGTACTCGTGCACGAGCTGGCCCACACGGTGGCCGCGCTGCGGTTCAAGCTCCCGGTGCGCCGTATCCAGCTCCAGTTCTTCGGCGGTGTCTCGGAGATCGAGAAGGAGTCCGAGACCCCGGGGCGCGAGTTCGTCCTGGCCTTCGTCGGCCCGCTGCTCTCGCTGGTCCTCGCCGGCGTCTTCTACCTCGGGATGAAGGCCGTGGAGCCCGGGACGGTCCCCGGAGTCCTGCTGGCCGGACTGATGATCTCCAACCTGATCGTGGCGGTCTTCAACCTGCTGCCCGGCCTGCCGCTGGACGGCGGCCGGATGCTCCGCGCGGTCGTCTGGAAGATCACCGGCAGCCCGATGAGCGGCACCGTCGCCGCTGCCTGGTTCGGCCGGGCGCTCGCCGTCTCGGTCCTGATCGGGCTCCCGCTGCTCACCCACACCGGCTCCGACGCCGACGTGGGCGGCATGGAGACGGTCATGGACGCCCTGCTCGCCGCGATCCTCGCCGCGATCATCTGGACCGGCGCGGGCAACAGCCTGCGGATGGCCAGACTGCGCGAACACCTCCCGGAGCTGAGGGCCCGTACGCTCACCCGGCGGGCCGTCCCCGTGGAGACCACGACACCGCTCTCCGAGGCGCTGCGCAGGGCCAACGACGCCGGCGCCCGCGCCCTGGTCGTCGTGGACAGCCAGGGCGACCCGACCGCCCTGGTCAGGGAGGCCGCCATCGTCGGGGTTCCGGAGCACCGGCGCCCCTGGGTCGCGGTGAGCGGCCTCGCCCAGGACCTCACCGAGGGGATGCGGGTCCCCGCCGAGCTGGCGGGCGAGGCGCTCCTCGACAAGCTGCGGGCCAGCCCGGCCACCGAGTACCTGGTGGTCGAGGAGAGCGGCGCGATCTACGGAGTCCTCTCCACCGCCGACGTCGAACGGGCATTCGTCCAGGCCATGGCGCGACCCGGTTCCTGAGGCCGGTAGTCTGCTCGTATGTCCGAACCGACCGGTGCCGCCCGCCGACGTGGGCCCTTCAAAGTCGGGGACCAGGTCCAGCTCACCGACCCCAAGGGACGCCACCACACCTTCACGCTCGAAGCAGGGAAGAACTTCCACACCCACAAGGGTTCTTTCCCGCACGACGAGCTGATCGGTGCCCCCGAGGGCAGTGTTGTCCGTACCACGGGGAACGTCGCCTACCTCGCGCTGCGCCCCCTGCTCCCCGACTTCGTCCTGTCCATGCCCCGCGGCGCAGCCGTGGTCTACCCCAAGGACGCGGGTCAGATCCTGGCCTTCGGGGACATCTTCCCCGGCGCCCGCGTCGTCGAGGCAGGTGTGGGGTCCGGCGCGCTCAGCAGCTTCCTGCTGCGCGCCATCGGCGAGCAGGGGATGCTGCACTCGTACGAGCGCCGTGAGGACTTCGCGGAGATCGCCACACAGAACGTGGAGCGCTACTTCGGCGGACCGCACCCCGCCTGGCAGCTCACCGTCGGCGACCTCCAGGACAACCTCTCCGACACGGACGTCGACCGTGTGGTGCTGGACATGCTCGCTCCCTGGGAGTGCCTGGACGCCGTCTCCAAGGCACTCGTCCCCGGCGGGATCCTCTGCTGCTACGTGGCCACCACCACCCAGCTCTCGCGCACCGTCGAGTCGATCAGGGAGATCGGCTGCTTCGCCGAGCCGCAGCCCTGGGAGTCCATGGTGCGCAACTGGCACGTCGAGGGCCTGGCCGTCCGCCCCGACCACCGGATGATCGGCCACACCGGCTTCCTCGTCACCGCCCGCCGCCTCGCCGACGGTGTGGAGGCCCCGATGCGCCGCCGCCGTCCCTCCAAGGGCGCGTACGGCGAGGACTACAGCGGTCCCGGGAAGAGCGCCCAGCCGAAGGCCGCGACCGAGACCGACTCCGCCGGAGCCGCCTCCGACCCCTCCACCGGGCCCGACGAGACCGTCTGACCCCTCAACGCACCGGCGCCACCGCGGAGTTCCCCCAGCACATCGGGGAACTCCGCGGTGGCGTCTTTACGTTGAACTTACGGACCCCGGCGTTCCGATCCCCTGTGACGTATGGCACTATTCTGGCCACCCCTTCGTCGGCACAGCCCCACAGGAGACCTCTCGCGTGCAGCCCTCCGCGCTCCCGGACCTCGTACTCCCGGACCTCGCGCACACCAGGACCAACCCGGTCCACTGGCTGGCCACGGCCACCGCGATGGCCGGCGTCGTCGCCCTGGCGGGCCTCCTCACGCCCGGTCCGGCCACGGCGTCCCAGCCCGGCGGCGCACCGGCCCGCACCCGGGTGGCCGCCCCCGACCCGGCCGCCGTCACCTTCCCGCTGAAGTGCGGAGGGACCGGGACCACGGTCACGAGGAAGGCGTCCGGCGATCTCGACGGGGACGGCAGCCCCGAAACAGTGGCCGCGGTGCGGTGCGACGCCGGGTCGGGCACGCCGCCCAGCGGGATCTACGTACTCACCCGGGCCGGCAGCGGTAACGGCAGGCCCCGGGTTGTCGCGACCCTGGTCGACCCGGCGCGCCAGCAGAGCGTGGACGCCCTCGCCGTACGGGACGGCGCGGTGACCGCGACCCTCCTCGGGTACTCGTCGCCCGATGTACCGCGCTGGCAGCCGGATGTGCGCCAGCAGGCCAAGTGGCGCTGGCAGGGCGGCAAGTTCATACGCTCGGTGCCGTCCCAGGCGCGGAGCGTATGACGGCGGATTCCGGCCGCGGACGCCCGGGGGAGTGACGTGTTACTCGGCGTCCGGGCCGTAGACCTCGACGCTGTCCGAGACACGCCGTACGTGGATGCAGTCGCCCGGGCACTCCTTCGCCGAGTCCACCACGTCCTGGAGGAGCGGCAGCGGCACGGGCGTTGTGGCGCCGACCGACTGGAGCAGTTCGTCGTCGGCGCTCTTCACATACGCCAGCCCGTCGATGTCCAGCTCGAAGACCTCGGGCGCGTACTGGGCGCAGATGCCGTCCCCGGTGCAGAGATCCTGGTCGATCCAGACCTCCAGCGCCTGTGCGCCGTCGCTGGTGGGAGCCTCGTCCTGCACGGTCATTTCTCCTGCCGATCCTGCGCGGTTGAACCAATTGAAGCCAGCCCTGACGGGTGTTGAACACTTCGACGATACAACCGGCTGCTTTCCGATGTTGTTGGGTGGGTATTCCCAAGCCGTGAGGGAGTACGCAAGGGTGAAGATCAGACACACCCCGACGGTCTTTGTGATCTAGGGGTTTCAATCACCAGCCGCCCAGGTAGGGTCAGGAAGCGTCCAGCTCCCCTTGGAGGAGGTGAGGACCGTGGCAGCCCACGACGACGACATCAACCGCGGCACCCGGCCCGCGCGAGGGTCAGAGGACCCCGCCGGCCAGGTTGCCTATCTTGAGCAGGAGATCGCCGTCCTGCGCCGCAAGCTCGCCGACTCTCCGCGTCATACGAGGATTCTCGAAGAGCGGATCGTCGAGCTGCAGACCAACCTGGCAGGCGTGTCCGCGCAGAACGAGCGGCTCGCCAACACACTCCGTGAGGCCCGCGACCAGATCGTGGCTCTCAAGGAGGAGGTCGACCGGCTCGCACAGCCGCCGGCCGGCTTCGGCGTCTTCCTGCAGGCCAACGAGGACGGGACCTGCGACATCTTCACCGGGGGCCGCAAGCTCCGGGTGAACGTGAGTCCCAGCGTCGAGCTCGAAGAGCTCAGGCGCGGCCAGGAAGTCATGCTCAACGAAGCGCTGAACGTGGTCGAGGCCATGGAATTCGAGCGCGCCGGGGACATCGTCACCCTCAAGGAGATCCTTGAGGACGGCGAGCGCGCCCTGGTGATCGGGCACACCGACGAGGAGCGGGTGGTGCGGCTCGCCGAGCCTCTCCTGGACATCACCATCCGCCCCGGCGACGCCCTGCTGCTCGACTCCCGGTCCGGTTACGTCTATGAAGTGGTGCCGAAGAGCGAGGTCGAGGAGCTCGTCCTCGAAGAGGTCCCGGACATCGACTACGACAAGATCGGCGGCCTGGGCGACCAGATCGAGCTGATCCGCGACGCGGTCGAGCTCCCGTACCTCCACCCCGACCTCTTCAAGGAGCACGAGCTGCGGCCGCCGAAGGGCATCCTGCTCTACGGCCCGCCCGGCTGCGGCAAGACCCTCATTGCCAAGGCGGTAGCCAACTCCCTTGCCAAGAAGGTCGCCGAGGTCACCGGCCGGCCCGCGGGGAAGAGCTACTTCCTCAACATCAAGGGTCCCGAGCTCCTCAACAAGTACGTCGGTGAGACCGAGCGGCACATCCGTCTGGTCTTCCAGCGCGCCCGGGAGAAGGCGAGCGAGGGCACCCCCGTCATCGTCTTCTTCGACGAGATGGAATCCCTCTTCCGCACCCGTGGATCGGGCGTCAGCTCGGACGTGGAGAACACCATCGTCCCGCAGTTGCTCGCCGAGATCGACGGTGTGGAGGGCCTGGAGAACGTCATCGTCATTGGTGCCTCCAACCGCGAGGACATGATCGACCCGGCGATCCTGCGGCCGGGCCGGCTCGACGTCAAGATCAAGATCGAGCGTCCGGACGCGGAGGCGGCGAAGGACATCTTCGCCAAGTACCTGCGGTCGTCGCTGCCGCTGCACACGGACGACCTGGCCGAGCACCGGGAGAACCCCGACGCCGCGGTCAGTGCCATGATCCAGTCCGTCGTGGAGCGGATGTACACCGAGTCCGAGGAGAACCGCTTCCTCGAAGTCACGTACGCCAACGGTGACAAGGAAGTCCTGTACTTCAAGGACTTCAACTCCGGCGCGATGATCCAGAACATCGTCGACCGGGCCAAGAAGATGGCCATCAAGGCCTTCCTCGACCAGGGACAGAAGGGTCTGCGGGTCTCCCACCTCCTCCAGGCGTGCGTGGACGAGTTCAAGGAGAACGAGGACCTGCCGAACACCACCAACCCGGACGACTGGGCCCGTATCTCCGGCAAGAAGGGCGAGCGGATCGTGTTCATCCGCACCCTCGTCACCGGAAAGCAGGGCGCGGACACCGGGCGGTCGATCGACACGGTGGCGAACACCGGTCAGTACCTGTAAAGGACAGGGCGGCTGCGGGTCCCCCGGCGGGCACCCGCAGCCGCCGTGTTTTCCGGCCTTCGGCCGCAAGGACAGCAATGCCTGTAATGATCTCCCCAGCGGCGCCACGGCGTTCTAGGCTCTTCGGTATCACCGATTCGCGCAGTGCCGGGAAGGGCGACCGCGCTCGCGCCGGAGAAGCAGCGGTACTTGAGCGGCGTTCCCCCGAGGGGCGCTGCCGGGCAAGGAGGGCCGCATGACCGTACGGCGGGTAATGGGCATCGAGACGGAGTACGGCATCTCCGTCCCGGGCCACCCGAACGCCAATGCCATGCTCACCTCGTCCCAGATCGTCAACGCCTACGCGGCGGCGATGCACCGGGCGCGCCGCGCCCGCTGGGACTTCGAGGAGGAGAACCCGCTGCGGGACGCGCGAGGCTTCGACCTCGCCCGGGAGACCGCGGACACCAGCCAGCTGACCGACGAGGACATCGGCCTGGCCAATGTGATCCTCACCAACGGGGCACGCCTCTACGTCGACCACGCCCACCCCGAGTACAGCTCCCCGGAGATCACCAGTCCGCGCGATGCCGTCCTCTGGGACAAGGCGGGCGAGCGGATCATGGCGGAGGCCGCCGAGCGGGCGGCCGAGATCCCGGGCGCGCAGCCGATCCTCCTGTACAAGAACAACACCGACAACAAGGGCGCCTCGTACGGGACGCACGAGAACTACCTGATGAAGCGGGAGACCCCCTTCGCGGACATCGTGCGCCATCTGACCCCCTTCTTCGTCTCCCGCCAGGTGGTGACCGGGGCCGGCCGGGTCGGGATCGGCCAGGACGGCCATGAGCACGGCTTCCAGATCAGCCAGCGCGCGGACTACTTCGAGGTCGAGGTCGGCCTGGAGACCACGCTCAAGCGCCCGATCATCAACACCCGGGACGAACCCCACTCGGACGCCGAGAAGTACCGCCGCCTGCATGTGATCATCGGCGATGCCAACCTCTCGGAGATCTCGACCTACCTCAAGCTGGGTACGACATCCCTGGTGCTCGCGATGATCGAGGACGGGTTCATCAATGTGGACCTCGCCGTCGACCAGCCGGTGCGCACGCTCCACCAGGTCTCGCACGACCCGGGGCTCCAGCAGCTGATCACGCTGCGCAGCGGCCGCACCCTCACGGCCGTACAGCTCCAGATGGAGTACTTCGAGCTGGCCCGCAAATATGTGGAGGAGCGGTACGGCGTCGATGCCGACGAGCAGACCAGGGATGTCCTGGGCCGCTGGGAGGATGTGCTGAACCGGCTGGAGAACAACCCGATGAGCCTGTCGGGGGAGCTCGACTGGATCACGAAGAAGGAGATCCTGGAGGGCTACCGCCGCCGGGACGGCGTCGACTGGGACGCGGCCAGGCTCCATCTGGTGGATCTGCAGTACGCGGACGTACGGCCCGACAAGGGGCTGTACAACCGTCTGGCGGCCCGCGGGAAGATGAAGCGGCTGCTGGACGAGGCCGATGTCGTACGGGCCGCGGGGAACCCGCCGGAGGACACCAGGGCCTATTTCCGCGGCCGCTGTCTCGAACAGTACGCGGACGACGTCGCCGCGGCCTCCTGGGACTCCGTGATCTTCGACCTGCCGGGCCACGACTCACTGCAGCGGGTGCCCACACTTGAGCCGCTGCGCGGGACCCGTGACCACGTCAAGGAACTGCTCGACCGGTGCCGTACGGCGGAAGACCTGGTCCGGGTGTTGCAGGGCGGCTGAAAAGCCCCGCTGGTGGGAATCATCGGAGTAGGTCCCGGACGTTGAGGAAAGTGCGGGGCCAATGTCGGACCCCGCTTGTAGTGTCTGATCAAGCGGGTCCGATCCGCTTCTGACCGGACCGGACCGGTCCGATCCAGTCCGTTCCGGTCGGCACAGCTGTTTCTGTTTCAACGTTTCAACCTCAGCAACATCGAACCGAGCGGGGTGAGGTAGATGGCGACCAAGGACACCGGCGGCGGGCAGCAGAAGGCGACGCGCTCCACCGAGGAGACCGAGGAGCAGGCGCCCGAGGCGCAGGAATCCGAGGACCTCAAGGAGCGCCAGGAGAAGCTCTCGGACGACGTCGACTCCGTTCTGGACGAGATCGACGACGTACTGGAGGAGAACGCCGAGGACTTCGTTCGGTCATTCGTCCAAAAGGGCGGCGAGTAGCCCCTGTTGTCCGTGATCGGTGCGGTCGGCGGAAGCCGTCCGCACCGGGACGGATGACCGGCGCGGGCACGGGTAAGGTCCGTTCACAGTCCGCAAGATCGGCCCGGCCTCCAGAAGGCGGGCCGCCGCCCATCCGGAAGGAAACGCGTGGAAGCCAACCCTCGTAGCACCGGGCGTCTGCCGGCCGCTTTCCTGACGCCGGGATCCTCCTCGTTCATGGACTTCCTGTCCGACCACTCGCCGGAAATCCTGCCGGGCAGGCGGTCGCTGCCGCCCACCCAGGGGCCGGTCGAGGCGCCGCACGGGACGACCATCGTCGCCGTGACCTTCCCCGGCGGGGTCGTGCTCGCCGGGGACCGGCGCGCGACCATGGGGAACATGATCGCCCAGCGCGACATCGAAAAGGTCTTCCCTGCCGATGAGTACTCGGCGGTCGGGATCGCCGGGACGGCCGGCCTCGCCGTCGAGATGGTGAAGCTGTTCCAGCTCGAACTGGAGCACTTCGAGAAGGTCGAGGGCACCACCCTCTCCCTGGAGGGCAAGGCCAACCGGCTCTCCACGATGATCCGCGGCAATCTCTCCATGGCCATGCAGGGCCTCGCCGTGGTCCCGCTCTTCGCCGGCTACGACGTCGACCGCGAGAAGGGCCGCATCTTCTCCTACGACGTCACGGGCGGCCGCTCCGAGGAGCAGGGGTACGCCTCCACGGGCTCCGGCTCGATCTTCGCCCGGGGCTCGATGAAGAAGCTCTACCGCGACGACCTGACGGAGCAGCAGGCCACCACCCTGGTCGTACAGGCCCTGTACGACGCGGCCGACGACGACTCGGCCACCGGCGGACCCGACGTGGGCCGCCGGATCTATCCGATCGTCACCGTCATCACGGACGAGGGCTGCCGCAGGCTGACCGATGAGGAGGGCTCCGAGCTCGCCCGTTCGATTCTGGCGCGGCGTCTCGAACAGCCCGACGGCCCGCGCGCCGAGCTGCTCTGAGGCCCTTCCGATGCACTCGTCACTGACAGAAAGGGACGGATAGCCGGTGTCGACCCCGTTCTATGTCTCACCCCAGCAGGCGATGGCCGACCGGGCGGAGTACGCCCGGAAGGGCATCGCCCGTGGTCGCAGCCTGGTCGTGCTGCAATACGCCGACGGCATCGTCTTCGTCGGCGAGAACCCGTCCCGCGCGCTGCACAAGTTCAGCGAGATCTACGACCGGATCGGCTTCGCGGCCGCCGGCAAGTACAACGAATACGAGAATCTGCGGATCGGCGGTGTGCGCTACGCGGATCTGCGCGGCTACACCTACGACCGTGACGATGTGACGGCCCGTGGTCTGGCGAATGTCTACGCGCAGACGCTTGGCACGATCTTCTCCAGTGCGGCCGAGAAGCCGTACGAGGTGGAGCTGGTCGTCGCCGAGGTCGGGACCGAGCCGGACGGCGACCAGATCTACCGGCTGCCGCACGACGGATCGATCGTCGACGAGCACGGTTCGGTCGCGGTCGGCGGAAACGCCGAGACGATCAGCACCTTCCTGGACCAGCAGCACCGCGAGGGGATGACACTCGCCGAAGCGCTGAAGCTGGCCGTGCAGGCGCTCTCCCGCGACACCAACGGCGGCGAGCGGGAGATCCCCGCCGAACGTCTTGAGGTGGCGGTCCTTGACCGGACCCGGCCGCAGCAGCGCAAGTTCAAGCGCATCGTCGGCCGCCGGCTCGCCAGGCTGCTCGACGAGGACGGCGCATCGGCCGCCGAGACGGACGACGCACCGTCGGACGAGGACGAGTAACCCCGCCCGCCACCCGTTCCGTCCGTGCCCCGGACCGCCGTCTGTGCGGCCCGGGGCACACATGCGGGGAGCCGCGTGGCGCAGGGTGGGGTTGGGCGGGCGGGTCCGGTCGATCCAGAGCCGTCAGTCCGGGTCGTGTCAGCCCGGTCCGGTCAGCCCGGAGCAGTCAGGCCGGGTCTGCCGCCCGGCCCGTCGAGCCGCGTACGAGCAGGTTCACCGGCAGATCACCGCCCTCCGGGCGGCGGCCGTCGAGGACGGCGAGCAGGGCCGCCATACCGCGCTGCCCGATCTGCTCGGCCGGCAGGGCCACGGTCGTCAGCTCGGGTTCGATCGCGGTCGCGAGGGCCAGATCGTCGAAGCCGGTGACCGAGAGGTCCTCGGGCACCCGCAGTCCGAGCCGCCGGGCCGCCTTGCAGGCCCCCGCGGCCAGGATGTCGTCGTCGCAGATCACCGCGGTCGGCCGGGGACCGGGACCGCTGAGCGCCTCTTCCGCCGCCCGCCGTGCGGCGTCCACCGCGAGCGGGGCGGTGACCGTGCGCACCTCCGCCCCGTGCAGGGCGGAGCGGAGGGCGGCGGCCCGGACGTCGAAGGTCCAGGAGTCGACCGCCGGTGCGAGATGGACGAAGCTGCGGTGGCCCAGCGCCAGCAGATGGCCCGTCACCTGACGCATCCCGTCCGCGATGTCCAGGTTCACATGGGCCGCCGCCCCCGGCTGGTCCGGATCGCTGTCCAGCATCACCAGCGGCAGACCGGACTCCTGGATCGCGGCGAGCGCCCCGACAGCCATCGATGAGGCGATGACCCCGTCCAGCGCGGTCCGCGCGGACCCGAAGGGATCGCGGGCCGGCCCCACGCCTTCGGGGGAGGGGTAGAGCACCACCCCGAAACCGTGCTCGGCGGCCTCCGCCGCGGCGCCCGTGTAGACGCGGGCGAAGAACTCGGTGGTCAGCGCGGGCACGACCAGCAGCACGGTCCTGGTCCTGCCCAGCCGCAGATCGCGGGCGGCGAGGTTCGGCCGGTAGCCGAGCCGGCGGGCCGCCTCGCGGACCAGACCGGCGGTGCGCTCGGAGACCCGCCCGCGCCACTTTTCGCCGAGCACCAGCGACACGGTGGCCTGCGAGACACCTGCCGCGCGCGCCACATCACGGCTGGTGGGGCGGGCCGGAACCGCTGGTTCCTGGCTCGTCGCTCGGGTGTCCACTCGGGCCTCCGTCCGGCCTGCTCCCGGCCGCGGCCATCTGGACTCGCGGTCTGCGCACATGGTACGTATGACCCGGCACGTTATACGTAACACTCGGGCCGGGGCCGGAAGGCCCGGGACCGGAAGACAAGGGGCGGACATGGCCGCGGGATACGCGGAACTCTTCGGCACCAGGCATGTGAAGCGGCTGCTCACCGGCACACTGGTGGGCCGGCTGCCGAACGCGACAGCCGCCATCGCCGTCGTGCTCTTCGTCCGCGCCGAAGGCGGCAGCTACTCACTCGCCGGGGCGCTCTCCGCCGTCTACGGACTGGCCACCGCGGTCGGCCAGCCGCTGCTCGGCCGCGCCGTCGACCTGTACGGACAGCCCAGGGTGATGCTGCCTTCGGCCCTGGTGTCGGCCCTCGGCATGGTGCTCTTCGCCGTCGTCGGCACCGGTCCGCTCGCTCTCGCCGTCATCGCGATGCTCGTCGCCGGCCTCTTCACACCGCCCCTGGAGGGCGGGCTGCGCGCCCTGTGGCCCAGCGTCCTGGAGCGCGAGGACCGGGTGCACGCCGCGTACGCGATGGATGCGGTGGCCCAGGAGGTCATGTTCACGGTCGGCCCGCTGCTCGTCACCCTGGCGGTCTCGCTGTGGTCGGCGGCGACCGCGCTGGTGGCCGTCAACGCCCTCGGGGTGCTCGGGGCCCTCTCCGTCGCCGTGTCGGAGCCCTCGCGCAGCTGGCGGTCCGCGCCCCGGGAGGCCCACTGGCTGGGCGCGCTGCGCTCGCCCGGACTGCTCGCCCTCCTCGGGGCCTTCTTCTTCGTCGGCCTGGCGCTCGGCTCGATCACCGTCGCCGCGATCGCCTACTCCGACGGGCACGGCGGCGACCCGACGTACGGCGTACTGATGGCGGCGATCGGCCTCGGCGCGCTGGTCGGCGGGCTGGTCTACGGCGCACGGCAGTGGCAGGGCGCCGCCGAGCGGCGGCTGCGCGTCATCGTCGGCGCCCTGGCCCTCTGTTATCTGCCGCTGATGCTGGTGCCGGGCGTGGCCGCGATGTCCGTGCTGACGACGGTGGCCGGTGTCTTCCTCGCCCCGGCCATCGCCTGCGCCTTCATCGTCGTCGACCGGCACGCCCCGCGCGGCACGGTCACCGAGGCGTTCTCCTGGCTGGTGACGACCTTCGGTGTCGGCGCGGCGCTGGGCACCGCCGTCGCGGGACCGGCCGTCGAGGCGGGCGGCGCACCCGCCGGGTTCGCCGCCGCGGCGGGCGGGGGGATCGCCGCGCTGCTCGTCCTGCTGGCCACTCAGCGGGTCCTCGCAGCTCCCGGCGGTACCGGTTCCGTCGTGGCCGGTTCCGAAAATGATCGGAACGGGGCCGTCGAACCCGGTTTCAGGACAGGCCATCAGGCGTAATGTTCAGTCATGGACCGCCGCATTTTCGGGCTGGAGAACGAGTACGGCGTCACGTGCACATTCAGAGGACAGCGCCGTCTGTCCCCTGACGAAGTGGCGCGCTACCTCTTCCGCCGTGTTGTGTCATGGGGCCGCAGCAGCAACGTCTTCCTGCGGAACGGCGCCCGCCTCTACCTCGACGTGGGATCGCATCCGGAATACGCAACCCCCGAGTGCGACAACGTGACCGAACTGGTCACGCACGACAAGGCGGGCGAGCGCATTCTCGAAGGCCTGCTCGTCGACGCCGAACGCCGCCTGCACGAGGAGGGAATCGCGGGCGACGTCTATCTCTTCAAGAACAACACCGATTCGGCGGGAAACTCCTACGGCTGCCACGAGAACTATCTCGTCGCCCGCCACGGGGAGTTCTCGCGGCTCGCGGACATTCTCATCCCCTTCCTCGTCACCCGCCAATTGCTCTGTGGCGCCGGAAAGGTGCTGCAGACCCCGCGCGGAGCGGTCTTCTGCGTGAGCCAGCGGGCCGAGCACATCTGGGAGGGCGTCAGCTCCGCGACCACCCGTTCCCGTCCCATCATCAACACCCGCGACGAGCCGCACGCGGACGCCGAGCGCTACCGCAGACTGCATGTCATCGTCGGTGACTCGAACATGTCCGAGACGACCATGCTGCTCAAGGTCGGCGCGACCGACCTCGTCCTGCGCATGATCGAAGCGGGCACGGTGATGCGTGATCTGACGCTGGAGAACCCGATCAGGGCCATCCGCGAGGTCAGCCACGACACGACGGGCCAGCGCAAGGTGCGTCTCGCCAGCGGGCGGGAGGCTTCGGCGCTCGAAGTACAGCGCGAGTACTACGAGAAGGCCGTGGACTTCGTGGACCGCCGCGGTATCCGTACCGGCCAGGTCGAAAGGGTTCTGGAGCTCTGGGGCCGCACCCTCGACGCCATCGAGGAGGAGGACCTCGACAGGATCGACACCGAGATCGACTGGGTGATGAAGTACAAGCTCATCGAGCGGTACCGGGACAAGCACAACATGACCATGTCGAATCCGCGGGTCGCCCAGATAGACCTCGCCTACCACGACATCCACCGCAGGCGCGGTCTCTACTACCTGCTGGAGAAGCGCGGACAGGCCGCACGCGTCTGCGACGACCTGCGGATCTTCGAGGGCAAGTCGGTGCCCCCGCAGACCACCAGGGCGCGGCTGCGCGGCGACTTCATCCGCCGCGCGCAGGAACAGCGCAGGGACTTCACCGTCGACTGGGTCCATCTCAAGCTCAACGACCAGGCGCAGCGCACCGTGCTCTGCAAGGACCCCTTCCGGTCGGTCGACGACCGGGTGGAGAAGCTGATCGCCGGGATGTGACCGGTCCTCACCCCGGTCGCACGAGGGCCCCGCGCACAGCAGCGCGCGGGGCCCTCGCGCATGCCGTAGGCCCACATGGGGGACGAGGAGTCTAGAGTGGCGGCCACTGACACCCCCACTACCCCGAGGACCACTGTGCGACGCCGTTTTGCTGCCTTGCTCATCGTGCCGGCCCTGGTGCTGACCGCCTGCGGAGGTGAGGATTCCAAGAAGTCGGACGCCTCGTCCTCATCATCGCCCGACAAGGCCGCGTCGACGGCCGTGCCCAAGCCCGTCGATTCGGCGTCCCCCATGCCGACGGTCGCGGGCGGCACCGGCAAGAAGGCGTCCATCACGGTCCCCAAGAAGGATCCGAGCGGCAAGTTCGTCATCCACACCCTCTCCGATGGCAGCGGCCCCGTGGTCAAGAAGAACGACCTGGTGATGGCCGACTTCACCGGCAAGGTCTGGAAGAGCGGCAAGGACATCGGCAGCTCGTTCGACAAGGGCGGCGCCCCGCAGCTCATCACCGCCGGCTCCAAGACGATCATCCCGGCCTTCGCCGACGCCGTCACCGGCAAGAAGATCGGCAGCCGCGTCCTGGTCGTCGCCCCGCCCAACGCGGCCTTCGGCAGCCAGGGCCAGCAGCAGCTCGGCGTCACCGGCAAGGACACCCTGATCTTCGCCCTCGACATCAAGAAGGTGATCCCGAAGAAGGTCGAGGGCACCCAGGCCCCCACCTCGTCCGACCTGCCGCAGATCAAGGCGGACAAGGAAGCGCCGGCCACCATCTCCGTACCGAAGAGCGACCCGCCGAAGAAGCTGGTCGACAAGGTGCTGATCCAGGGCAAGGGCGCCACGGTCAAGAAGGGCCAGACCGTCTACATGCAGTACAGCGGTGCCGCCTGGAAGCCCAATGAGGGCAAGGCGTCCGCGACTCTGTTCGACTCGTCATGGAAGACCGGCACGCCGTTCCAGACGGCCATCGGCCAGGGCGCGGTCATCAAGGGCTGGGACCAGGGACTCGTCGGCAAGAAGGTCGGCAGCCGGGTCATGCTGGTGATCCCGCCGGAGCTGGCGTACGGCGACAAGGCCCAGGGCGCCACCCTGCCGGCCAAGTCGACCCTGGTCTTCGTCGTCGACATTCTGGCGGCAATGTAAGACTGTCCCGGTTGCCCAGCACCAAGAAGTAGGAGCAGTTACGTGAGCATCGACAAGCCCGAGATCGACTTCCCGGGCGGCGAGCCGCCGGCCGACCTGGAGATCAAGGAGATCTGGGAGGGCGACGGCGCCGTCGCCAAGGCCGGGGACAAGGTCAAGGTCCACTACGTGGGTGTGGCCTTCTCCACCGGTGAGGAGTTCGACGCGAGCTGGAACCGCGGCACCCCGCTGGAGTTCCAGCTCGGCGTCGGCCAGGTTATTTCCGGCTGGGACCAGGGTGTCCAGGGCATGAAGGTCGGCGGACGCCGCCAGCTGACCATCCCGGCGCACCTCGCGTACGGCGACCGCGGCGCCGGTGGCCGTATCAAGCCGGGCGAGACGCTGATCTTCGTCTGTGACCTGGTCGCTGTCTGACCGGAAGTGATCGTTTCCGAGGGTCCATGCCAGCCGGCATGGACCCTCGGCTTTTGACCCGGGACCGCGGAGCGGTACGGTCGGCGGTCGTGGAACGTCCCGCGTTCCCCGTGCTGTGTTCTTCCCGGGGGACCGCCCCCGGCGGACACTCCCGGACTCCAGAGAGGGCGTCGATGGCGATTGCCAAGGCCGAGCGGCTCATGAATCTGGCACTGTGCCTGCTCGGAACCAGGCGGCCCCTGAGCAAGCGAGAACTGCGGGGGTCCATCGAGGCGTATCTGGAAGCGGGTTCGGACGAGTCCTTCAACCGGATGTTCGAGCGGGACAAGGACGATCTGCGGGAACTCGGCCTGGTCATCGAGACGGTCGAGAGCCTCGACGGGGACGCCGGATATCTCGCCCGCCGAGACAGCAACAGGCTTCCGCCGGTCGCTCTCGACGCCGAGGAGGCAGCGGCGCTCGGGCTGGCCGCCAAGGTCTGGCAGCAGGCCCGGCTGGCAGGCGCCGCCAGTGGTGCGCTGCAGAAGCTGCGGGCCGCCGGCATGCCCGAGGCCGAGGAGCCGTACGGCGCGCTGGAACCGCGCATCCCGGTGCACGAGGCCGCCTTCGAGCCGCTGATGCTGGCCTGCCGTGACCGCAGGCCCGTCGTCTTCGACTACCGCAAGGCCAACGCGGCCCGCCCGGAGGCCCGTCAGGTCGAGCCCTGGACGCTGGAGTGCTGGCACGGCCACTGGTACCTCGCGGGCTGGGACCGTGAGCGCGGCGCCGAGCGGGTGTTCCGGCTCTCCCGCATCACCGGCCGGGTCCGTTCCAGGACCGGTGCGTTCACGGCCCCGGTGCCGGACGTGGTGACCGTACGCGAGACCGTGGAGACCTGGGCCGGTGAGACCGCGACCCGCAGCGCCCGGATCCGGCTGCGCTCGGGCGCCGGATACCCGCTGCGCTCACGCGCCACCGCCGTACGGGAACTCGGCGACGGGTGGGACGAGTTGGAGATTCCGTACGGACACGGGCTGGACGCCTGGCTGGTGGAGTTCGGCCCCGACGTGATCGTGCTGGACCCCGCGGACCTGCGGGCCGATGTGGTGGACCGGCTGCGCGCCGTGGCCAAGGACTGAGGAGCACGTGGCGACGAACGCGATCGACCAGACCCGCCGGATGCTGTCCCTCGTGACGTATCTCCGCGAGCGTCCCGGCGCCCGTGTCGGGGATGTGGCGCGCGCCTTCGGTATCACCGAGGACGAGCTGATCTCGGACCTGGATGTGCTGCCCATGTGCGGGACGAGCTTCCGCGGCGGCGACCTGCTGGACATCGACACCGACGGCGAGTCCATCTGGTGGCACAACGCCGATGACGTCGCAGCGCCGCTGCGGCTCGCCGCCGACGAGGCCACGGCCCTGCTGGTGGCCGCGCGCGCCGTGGCGACCCTGCCGGGGCTCCGTGAGGGCGACCGGCAGGCGCTGCTGCGGGCCACCGCGAAGCTGGAGGCCGCGGCCGGTGAGGCGGCGGGAGCCAGCTCCCGGCTCTCGGTGACCTTCGAGTCCGAGGGCGGGGTCTTCGCCGACGCCGACCGGGCCATCTCGGAGCGGCGCAGGCTCTGGCTGCGGTACTACTCACCGGCGCGCGACGAGCTGACCGAGCGTGAGGTCGACCCGATCCGGCTGTTCGCGGTCGGTCACACGTACATGGAGGCCTGGTGCTACCTCTCCGAGGCCCGGCGCACCTTCCGGCTGGACCGGGTCGCCGAGATCCGGCTGCTGGACGAGCCGTCCGCGCCGCCGGAGCTGGAGCTGCGTGACCTGTCGGCGGGGCTCGTCCAGCCGGCGGCCGAGGACCCGGAGGTGGTGGTGGAGGTCGGTCCCGGTGGCCGCTGGGTCGCCGAGTACTACCCGCACGACAGCGCGGAGGAACTGGCCGATGGCGGGCTGCGCATCACGCTGCGCACCCCCGACCCGGCCTCGCTGCGCAGGCTCGCCCTGCGGCTCGGCCGGGACGGGCGGATCGTCTCGCCGGACGATCTGGCGGACAGCGCACGGCTCGCGGCCCGGGAGGCGCTCGCCGCCTACGACGTACAGGAGGAGAGGGGTTGAGTGGTATGTCGGTGATGTCCGGATTCTCGGCGCATATGGGCCCGGTCGTCTTCCGGGCCGCGTGCCCGGACTGCCGCAGCCGGTTCGAGCTGGCCGCCGGTGCGCTCCGGCTGGCGATAGGGGCCAGTCGGCGTACCACCTTCTACTCCTTCACCTGCCCCGACTGCGGTGTGCCGGTCCGCAAACCGGCCGGTGAGCGGATTGTCGAACTCCTCACCGGCGGCGGCGTCCGGACGCTGCGCCTCCACTCCACCGTCCAGGGGTCCCCATGTTCTGGCCGATGACCGCGATCGTTCTGGGGTTCATCGGAATCGTCGTACTCGGTGTGCTCGCCCTCAGGGTTTTTGTCGAGGCGCAGCGCCTCGGCAGCCAAGTGGCGCGCGCCACACAGCAGATCGGCCAGGCCGCGGAGGGCTTGGAGCGCGCGGCCACCGGGCTCGCACGGAGCGGTGAAAGTTTGCGCTAGAGGCGCTCGGCTCTGCTGCCGGGCCGTTTCGGGCGGTACGCTGCTGATCGCGGGCCCGGGAGCGAGGCGCGGGCCGCAAGCGTGAGTCTGCACAGGCATTGCCCTGCGTTTACCCCCGCGGGTTACGATCGCTGCCAGCACGACGACCGGACGCCTGTCCGATCGCTCGGGCAGCCCCACCCCAGCCGCCTCGGTGAGAAGGTACAGCTTATGTTCGGAAGGCTCGGCGCCCCCGAGATCATCCTGATCCTCGTCGTCATCGTCCTGCTGTTCGGCGCGAAGAAGCTTCCGGACATGGCCCGTTCGCTGGGCAAGTCCGCCCGCATCCTCAAGAGCGAGGCCAAGGCGATGAAGTCGGAGGGTCAGCAGACCGCTCCGGCAGACCCGCCGCAGGACCCCCAGGCCGACGTCCCGCGCACGATCCAGGCCGCTCCGGGAGACGTGACCAGCGCCCGTCCCGTGACCGAGCCTTCGGACTCGACCAAGCGCTGACAACCGGGCCGGAGCGGGCACCGCGGTGAGCGGCTGCCCGCCGCACAGATGAGGACGTGGGTTGCTCGTGTCTGCCCGCAAAGTGGAGAAGGATCCCGACGGGCGCATGCCCCTCGTGGAGCATCTGCGTGAGCTGCGCAACCGGCTGGCGAAAGGGCTGCTGGGGATCGTCGTCGTCACGATCGCGGCTGCCTTCTTCTACCGAGACATCATTGAATTCTTCACCAACCCGGTGCTGCACGCGGTGGGGTGCGAGACGAGCTTCGCGGAACTCGCCCACCAGCGGGACGGGACCTGCGCCCGGATCGTTCTGAACGGTCTGCTCACGCCGTTCACCCTCGCCCTCAAGGTCTCCCTGATGGCCGGTGTGGTGCTCTCCTCGCCGATCTGGCTCTACCAGCTGTGGGCCTTCATCGCGCCGGGGCTGCACAAGCACGAGCGCAAGTACACCGTCGGCTTCGTGGCTGCGGGCTTCCCGCTCTTCCTGGCGGGCGCCTTCTTCGCGTACGAGACGCTCCCCACGATGGCGAAGGTTCTGCTCCAGCTCTCCCCGAGCCACATCGACAACCAGCTGCCTCTCGACGACCTGCTCGATCTGATCACCCGGATGGTGGTCGTCTTCGGGCTCTCCTTCGAGCTGCCGCTGCTGCTCGTCATGCTGAACTTCGTCGGGATCATCACCGGCAAGCGGATGGCCGGCTGGTGGCGCGGCATGATCATGGGCATCACGGTCTTCGCCGCGGTCGCCACGCCCAGCACCGACCCGCTGAGCATGCTGGCCCTCGCCGGACCGATCTGGGTGCTGTACGGCTTCGCCACCGTCATCTCGCTGATGAACGACCGCCGCAAGGCGCAGCGCGCCGCAGCCGGCCCGGACGACGACGAGGCGTCCGACATCGACCTCACCCCGGAGGCCATAGGGGAGGTCGAGACCGTGCCCGCGTCCAGGGTTCCGGAGCAGACGGGCGGCGAGACGGACGGGTCGAGGCCCAGTGGTCTCGGCGGTTACGACGATGTGACCTGACCGGTAGGGTCCGGCGGGTGACCAGCGAGATCACCCTCTTCGTCAATCCCACCGCCGGACGCGGCCGGGGCGCGCACGCCGCGCAGCCGGCCGCCTCCGCGTTGCGGGACGCAGGTTTCTCCGTACGCACGGTGCTCGGCAGCGACGCGCCCGACGCGCTGCGCCGGGCCCGGGATGCCGTCCGGGGCGGGACGGGCGCGCTCATAGCCGTCGGCGGGGACGGCATGATCAGCCTCGCCCTCCAGGCTGTCGCCGGTACGCCCACCCCGCTGGGGGTGGTGGCCGTCGGCACCGGCAACGACTTCGCGCGCGGGCTGGGGCTGCCGGTACGGGACCCGGCCGCCGCGGGCCGCTCGGTGGCCGGAGCGCTCAAGAGCGGGGACATCAGGGAGATCGACCTGGGCCGGGTCGTGCCGGGGCCGGGTGCCGGAACGGCCGGCGGGGCGCACGCGCCCGGCGGCGCGGACCCGGGCGGCGCCGCACCCGTGCGGCCCGCGGAACGCTGGTTCGGGAGCGTGCTCGCCGCCGGATTCGACTCGCGGGTCAATGACCGCGGCAACCGGATGCGCTGGCCGTCCGGCCGGCTGAAGTACGACCTGGCGATGGTCGCCGAACTGGCCGCCTTCCGTCCGGTCCCGTACCGGCTGGCGCTGGACGGGGGACCGGCGCGCGAGATCGAGGCGACACTCGTCGCCGTCGGCAACGGGCCGTCGTACGGCGGGGGCATGCGGATCTGCGCGGACGCCGAGCTGGACGACGGCCTCCTCGACATCACGGTGGTCGGCGCCTGCTCCCGTACCACCCTGGTCAGGGTCTTCCCCAAGGTCTACCGGGGCACCCACCTCGGCCACCCCGCCGTCACCTCGTACCGGGCGCGCCGGGTCGAGCTGACGGCCGCCGGGGTCACGGGGTACGCGGACGGCGAACCGCTGGGCCCGCTGCCGCTGACCGCCGAGTGCGTGGAGCGCGCGGTCCGGGTCATCGGCTGTTGAAATGCTGAAATAAAGATCGCGCTGACTGTCGGAGGCGGCGGGTAGGCTCGAAGACAAGATGACCGAGGACCTTTCGCCCGCTGAGCGTTATGCAGCCGCCCGCACCCGCGCTGTCGAAGAGGCCACCGCGCTGGCCCCCTTCCGCCGCATGTACGACTTCGCTCTCGATCCGTTCCAGATCGAGGCGTGCCGGGCCCTGGAGGCGGGCAAGGGTGTGCTCGTCGCGGCGCCCACCGGCTCGGGCAAGACGATCGTCGGCGAGTTCGCCGTGCACCTGGCCCTGGCGCAGGGCCGCAAATGCTTCTACACCACCCCGATCAAGGCGCTCTCGAACCAGAAGTACGCCGATCTCGCCAAGCGTTACGGGGCGGACAAGGTCGGCCTGCTCACCGGCGACAACAGTGTGAACGCGGACGCCCCGGTGGTCGTCATGACCACCGAGGTCCTGCGGAACATGCTGTACGCGGGCTCGCAGGCGCTCCTCGGGCTCGGCTATGTGGTCATGGACGAGGTGCACTACCTCTCCGACCGCTTCCGCGGCGCCGTGTGGGAGGAGGTGATCATCCATCTGCCGGAATCGGTGACCCTGGTGTCGCTCTCGGCGACCGTGTCCAACGCGGAGGAGTTCGGTGACTGGCTGGACACCGTCCGCGGCGACACCGAGGTGATCGTCTCCGAGCACCGGCCCGTCCCGCTCTGGCAGCACGTGCTCGCCGGGCGCCGGATGTACGACCTCTTCGAGGAGTCGACGGACCACGGCGGCCGCGGCGGCGCCAAGCGCGAGGTCAACCCCGACCTGCTGCGGATGGCCCGCCAGGAGAACCAGCGCACGTACAACCCGCGCGACCGCCGCCGCGGCAGGATGGTGCGCGAGGCGGACCGCGAGCGCGAGCGGCGCTCCCGCAGCCGGATCTGGACGCCCAGCAGGGCCGAGGTCATCGCCCGGCTCGACGCCGAGGGGCTGCTGCCCGCCATCACCTTCATCTTCAGCAGGGCCGGCTGCGAGGCCGCGGTCCAGCAGTGTCTCTACGCGGGGCTGCGGCTCAACTCCGAAGAGGCCCGTCAGACGGTGCGCGAGATCGTCGAGGAGCGCACCGCGTCCATCCCGCGCGAGGATCTGCACGTCCTCGGTTACTACGAGTGGCTGGAAGGTCTGGAGCGCGGTATCGCCGCGCACCACGCGGGGATGCTGCCGACCTTCAAGGAGGTCGTCGAGGAGCTCTTCGTACGCGGCCTCGTGAAGGCCGTGTTCGCGACCGAGACCCTGGCACTCGGCATCAACATGCCCGCCCGCTCGGTGGTCCTGGAGAAGCTCGTCAAGTGGAACGGCGAGCAGCACGCCGACATCACCCCCGGCGAGTACACCCAGCTGACCGGCCGGGCCGGGCGGCGCGGTATCGACGTCGAGGGCCACGCCGTGGTGCTCTGGCAGCGTGCCATGGACCCGGGCGCGCTCGCCGGTCTCGCCGGTACCCGTACCTATCCGCTGCGCTCCAGCTTCCGGCCCTCGTACAACATGGCCGTGAACCTGGTGCAGCAGTTCGGCCGGCACCGCTCACGTGAGCTGCTCGAAACGTCCTTCGCGCAGTTCCAGGCGGACAAGTCGGTCGTCGGGATCTCCAAGCAGGTGCAGAAGAACGAGGAGGGCATCGCCGGTTACCGCGAGGGGATGACCTGTCACCTCGGGGACTTCGAGGAGTACGCGCGGCTGCGCCGCGACCTCAAGGACCGTGAGACCGAGCTGGCCAAGCAGGGGGCCGTGCAGCGGCGGGCCGCTGCCGCCGACGCCCTGGAGAAGCTCAGGCCCGGCGATGTCATCCATGTGCCGACCGGCAAGTTCGCGGGTCTGGCCCTGGTCATCGACCCGGGGCTGCCCGCGGGCCGGGCCAACGGGCACCGGGGTTTCGAGGCGTACGACGGCCCCCGGCCGCTGGTGCTCACCGCCGAGCGGCAGGTCAAGCGGCTCGCCTCGATCGACTTCCCGGTGCCTGTCGAGGCGCTGGACCGGATGCGGATCCCGAAGTCGTTCAACGCGAAGTCGCCGCAGTCCCGGCGTGATCTGGCCTCAGCGCTGCGGAGCAAGGCCGGGCACATCGTGCCCGAACGGCACCGCAAGCCCCGTGCGGCCGCCGCCGACGACCGGGAGATCGCCCGGCTGCGCACCGAGCTGCGCGCCCACCCCTGCCACGGCTGCGACGAGCGCGAGGACCACGCCCGCTGGGCCGAGCGCTACTACCGGCTGCAGCGTGACACCCGCCAGCTGGAGCGCCGGATCGAGGGCCGGACCAACACCATCGCCCGCACCTTCGACCGGATCTACGCCCTGCTGACCGAGCTGGACTATCTGCGGGGCGACGAGTCGACCGTGCACGGCAAGCGGCTCGCCCGGCTCTACGGCGAGCTGGACCTGCTGGCGTCGGAGTGTCTGCGCGAGGGCGTCTGGGAGGGGCTCAACCCGGCCGAACTGGCGGCGTGCGTCTCCGCGCTGGTCTTCGAGGCACGACAGGCCGACGACGCGGTCACACCCAAGGTCCCCTCGGGTGCGGCGAAGACCGCGCTGGGCGAGATGGTCCGGATCTGGGGCAGGCTGGACGCCCTGGAGGAGGACTTCAAGATCAACCAGACGGAGGGCGTCGGCCAGCGCGAGCCCGATCTCGGCTTCGCCTGGGCGGCGTACCAGTGGGCCTCCGGACGGGGCCTGGACGAGGTGCTGCGCGACGCCGAGATGCCGGCCGGTGACTTCGTGCGCTGGTGCAAGCAGGTCATCGACGTACTGGGCCAGATCGCGGCGGCGGCCCCCGGCGAGAACAGCACGGTCTCGCGCAACGCCCGCAAGGCGGTCGACGCGGTGCGGCGCGGCGTGGTGGCGTACAGCTCAGTCGGCTGACCGGGCGCGCGAAGCGCGGTAGGGGCCTCCGCCGGACTGCTCCGGCGGGGACGGGCGGGGGCCCGTACGTACGCGCTCAGCCGTCCGCCGCCCAGGTGTCGTACGACGTCCAGGCCAGGAGCGAGCGGCCGCTCTCGAAGCGGTGCTCGGCGCCGGTGACCGGGTCGGTGAACTCCAGGACGCGGGCCAGCAGTTGCAGCGGCCTGCGGAAGTCGTCCGGGGCCGGGTCGGTGACGACAGGGAAGAACGGGTCGCCGAGCAGCGGTACGCCCAGCGCGTTCATATGGACCCGCAGCTGGTGCGTGCGGCCGGTGACGGGGGTGAGCCGGTAGCGGGCGAGATCCCCCTTGCGGCCGGTCCGCTCGATGCGGGTCTCGCTGTTCGGCTCACCGGGTGTCTCGAAAGCGGCGACGATCCCCGGCACCTTCTCGATGCGGCTACGGGAGACGCGCGGCAGGCCGAGGCCGGACCGGTAGGGGGCGACGGCCTCGTACTCCTTGTGCACCTTCCGGTCCCGGAACAGCGTCTGGTACGCGCCGCGCTCCCCGGGCCGTACGGAGAAGAGCACCAGACCCGCGGTCAGCCGGTCCAGCCGGTGGGCGGGGCTCAGCGCGGGCAGCTCCAGCTCGGTGCGCAGCCGGGCCAGCGCGGTCTGGGTGATGTGCCGGCCCCGCGGGGTGGTGGCCAGGAAGTGCGGTTTGTCGGCGACGACGATGTGCTCGTCGCGGTAGCGCACACCGATGGCGAACGGCACGCGCACCTCGGCGGGGAAGTCCCGGTGGAACCAGACCGAACCCCCGGGCAGATAAGGGGTGTCGGCCAGGACCGGCCCGTCCACGCCGACGAACGCGCCCCTGCGCAGCATGGCGTCGACCTCGGCGGCGCCACCCGGCAGCCGCTCCGCAAGGTGCTCCCCGATCGTGGCCCACGAGCCGTCCACGGGAAGGCGCAGTCGCACCGCGTCGATGCCTTCGCGCTGGGGCAGGGGGCCCGGGAGCCGGGCGGTCTTGCGTCTCATCGTGGCTCAAGGGTACGAGCGACGGCCCGCAGGGCGAACCGTCCGGGGCCGGAGCGGGGCGGGGGTCCGCCGTCTCCCGCGGAACGGCGCGGGCCGCCGCACAGCGGATGTGCGGCGGCCCGCGCCGTGGGACGCTTGAAGCGGTACGCGTACCGGCGCCGACGCGACTGCGCCGATGCGGCCGCGACCGTGACGGAGACCGTGTGACGACGCCGGTGCAACAGCGCCGATGTGACCGCGGCCGTGCGAGGACGACCGTGTCACTACGACCGTGTCACTACGACGGGGTGACTACAGCGGTGCGATTACTTCGGCATCAGCACGGAGTCGACGATGTACACCGTGGCGTTGGCCGTCGGGACGTTGCCGCAGACCACGTTCGAGGCGTCGTTGACCTTGTACGAGACGCCGGAACCCGAGGTGGTGAGCTTGCTCTTCTCCAGCGTCGGGTAGCTGCCGTTCTCCAGCATCTTCGGCGTGAGCTTCTGGCCGACGACGTGGTACGTGAGGATCTTGGTGAGCATCGCCTTGTCGTTGAGGACCTTGTCCAGCTGGGCCTTCGGGATCTTGTTGAAGGCGTCGTTGGTCGGGGCGAACACGGTGATGTTCTTGGCGTTGTTCAGGGTGTCGACCAGGCCGGCCTTCTTCACCGCGGTCACCAGGGTGGACAGCGCCGGGTTGTTCGAAGCGGCGGTGGCGACCGGGTCCTTCGCCATGCCGTTGAAGCTGCCCGCACCGTTCTTCGGGACCGTGGCACAGCCGGGGCCGAACGGCTTGCTGGTGTCCATGGTGTCCGACTTGGTGGCCGCGGCCGAAGGCTTCTTGTCCGAGGCCTTCGAGTCGCCCTTCGAGTCGTTCGACGAGCAGGCGGAGAGCGCCAGCGGAAGAGCGACCGCGCCGACGACGGCGAGGGTGACACGGGGGAAGCGGGTGGTGCGCATGGGGTTCTCCTAGGGGAAGGGGATTCGCGGAACGTCTGTAAGGGATGGGGCACATGCGGAGTGAGGCGCCGCCGCACAGCGCGTCGCGCAGCGGGTGTTCCGTCCGGAACCCGGTGCGGCCGTACCTCTCCGAAGTGCACTCACGTCGGCTATTCGGGCCCAGGACGGCCGCGGATTGGTCCGGATCGGTCTGTCATCCGATCGTGTGATGGACCAATCCGAGTGGACTCCGGCTGCGAATGCCTGGTGAGCGGCGGTGCCCGCATGACTTACCGGAGGGAGCGGCATGGCGGACCAGAGGCGTCGGACGGCAGTGGTGGGGAGCGGGATCGCGGGGCTCACCGCCGCGCATGTCCTCCAGCGCGCGCATGAGGTCTCGCTGTACGAGGCGGACGACCGGCTCGGCGGCCATGCCCACACCCATGACATACCGTCCGCCGACGGCCGGGTGCACGCCGTCGACTCCGGGTTCATCGTCCACAACCGGCGCACCTACCCGCAGCTGCTGCGGCTCTTCGCCGAACTGGGCGTGGAGACACAGGAGTCGGAGATGAGCATGTCGGTGCGGTGCGAGGGGTGCGGTCTCGAATACGCCGGTGCGCGCGGCCTGTCCGGACTCCTCGCCCAGCCGGGCAACGCCTTCCGCGGCCGCTATCTGCGGATGCTCGCCGAGGTGCCCCGCTTCCACCGCCTCGCCCGGAAAATGCTGGCGGCAGGGCCGGGCGTGCAGGCGCTGACCCTGGGCGAGTTCCTCGGCCGCGGCGGCTTCTCGCCGTACTTCACCGCGCACTTCATGACTCCGCTGGTCTCGGCGGTGTGGTCCTGCGACCCGGTGACCGCCCTCGGCCACCCCGCCGGGCCGCTCTTCCGCTTCCTGGAACACCACGGTCTGCTCTCGGTGACCGGCTCCCCGACCTGGCGCACGGTGACCGGCGGTTCACGTACGTACGTCGAACGGGTCGGCAAACAGCTCACCGCGCTGCACACCTCGACCCCGGTCCGCGCTGTCCGGCGTACCTCCGGCGGTGTCGAGATCACCACGGACGACGGCGCGAGCGAGCGGTACGACTCGGTGGTCATCGCCGTCCACCCCGACCAGGCGCTCGCCCTGCTGGCCGACCCGACCGAGCAGGAGAGCAGCGTCCTCGGCGCCTTCCGCTACACCCGCAACCCCACCGTGCTGCACACGGACACCACGATCCTGCCGCGCAGCCCGCGCGCCCGCGCCTCCTGGAACTACCTGATGCCGGGGTGCGCCGCCGGGGCCGGCAGCGTCCGGGTCAGCTATGACATGAACCGCCTCCAGCGCCTCGACGCGCCGGAGACCTACGTCGTCACCCTGAACGGCGCGGACCGGATCGACGACGACCGGGTGCTCGACCGCATGGTGTACGAACACCCGGTGTTCAGCGTGGAGTCGATGGCGGCCCAGCGCCGGCTGCCCGGTCTCAGCGGCCCGGTCACCGCCTACGCGGGCGCCTACCACGGCTCGGGTTTCCACGAGGACGGCTGCCGTTCGGGGGTCGCGGCGGCCCAGGCGCTGGGGGTGACCTGGTGAACGCCGTCTACCCGTGCACGATCACGCATGTGCGGACCGCACCGAAGCGGCACACCCTGCACCACCACACGTATATGTGGCTGATCGACCCCGACAGTCCGCCCCGGCTGCCGCGCGCGCTGCGCCCGCTCGCCCGGTTCGACGGCCGCGACCACTTCGGCGGGGAGAGCACGACCGTCCGCGAGGGCCTGGAGAGGTTCCTGACCGCCCGGGGTATCGACCTGGGCGCCGGCACCGTACAGATGCTCACCCACGCCCGGGTGTTCGGCCATGTCTTCAACCCGCTGACCGTCTACTGGTGCCGCGACGCGCAGGGGAGCCCGCTGTGTGCCGTCGCCGAGGTGCACAACACCTACGGCGAGCGGCACTGCTATCTGCTGCGCCCCGACCCGGCGGGCCGGGACGTGGTGCGGAAGGAGTTCTACGTATCGCCGTTCTTCCCCGTGGACGGCGACTACCGGATGCGGCTGCCCGAACCGGGCGAGCGGCTGAATCTTGCGGTGCATCTGGAGCGCGGCGGCGCGCGTCCGTTCACCGCGACCGTACGGGGGGAGCGCCGGGCCGCCACCCCGGCCGTCCTGCTGCGGTCGGCGCTGCGCCATCCGTGGTCGACCATGGCCGTCTCCCTCGGGATCCGGGTACATGGGATCTGGCTGTATCTGCGCGGGCTGCCCGTCCAGCCCCGTCCCCGCCATCTGCCCCAGGAGGGCGTCAAGTGAGTGTGTCGTCCGTGTCCCCGGCGTCTCCCGGATCCGCAGGATCCCCCGGGCCCGCCACCCCCTCAACAGCTTTGCCCCGTACCGGGGTCGACGCCGAGCGCTGGCCGGACGTGGCCCGGCTGCCGGACGCGTCCTGGCTGCGTACCGCCATCGCGGAGCGCATCGTCCGCCGGGCGCTCGCCGGACTTCCGCTACGGGTCCGGCTCGCCGGCACCGAGACGCTCGGGGTCGGGGGGCCGCTGCTCGATGTGCGCGACCCGGGGGCGTTCTTCCGCCGGATCGGCGCGGGCGGCCTGATCGGCTTCGGTGAGTCCTGGATGGCGGGCGAATGGGAGGCCCCCGACCTGGTCGCCGTCCTGACCGTGCTGGCCGAGCGCGCCGCGAGCCTGATCCCCGCGCCGCTGCAGCGGCTGCGGGCGTTGTGGGCCGGCAAGCAGCCGACGGCCCAGCGCAACACGCCCGAGGGCTCACGCGAGAACATCAGCCACCACTACGACCTCTCCAACGATCTGTTCGCGCTCTTCCTGGACGAGACGCTCTCGTACTCGTCGGCGCTCTTCCGCGGCTTCCCCGCCGACCGGTCGCTGCTGGCCGCGGCCCAGCACCGCAAGATCGACCGGCTGCTCGACGAGGCCGGCGTCGGCCCCGGCACCCGGCTCCTCGAAATCGGCACCGGCTGGGGCGAACTGGCCGTCCGGGCCGCGGCGCGCGGCGCCCGGGTGCGCACGGTGACGCTCTCCAGGGAACAGCGTGAGCTGGCCGTCGAGCGCATCCGTGCCGCGGGGTACCAGGACAGCGTCTCGGTGGAGATCCTCGACTACCGCCGGGTGGAGGGCCGTTACGACGCCATCGTGAGCGTCGAGATGATCGAGGCGGTCGGCGCGGAGTTCTGGCCCGAGTACTTCACGACCCTCGACCGGCTCCTGGAGCCCGGCGGGAGGATCGCGCTCCAGGCGATCACCATGCCGCACGAGCGGATGCTGGCCAGCAAGGACACCTTCACCTGGATCCAGAAGTACATCTTCCCCGGCGGGCTGCTGCCCTCGACCGAGGCGATCGAGCAGATCACCACCGAGCACACGGCGCTGCGGGTCCGGCGGCGCGAGGAGTTCGGACCGCACTACGCCGAGACCCTCAGGCTCTGGCGCGAACGCTTCGAGGAGCGGGCCGACCAGGTCGCCGCACTCGGCTTCGACCGGACCTTCCGGCGGCTATGGACCTTCTATCTGGCCTACTCCGAGGCGGGATTCCGCTCCGGCTACCTCGATGTGCAGCAACTGCTGCTCTCCAAGGAGGAGACCCACCGATGACGCGCCCTCAGCCCCGTACGGGCGCCGCCCCACAGCTGTTCCCGCTGGTCGAACAGTTCATCGGCGGCCGTCTTCCGCTGCGCCTGCGGGCCTGGGACGGCTCCGTCGCAGGCCCGGAAGGCGCGCCCGTCGTGGTCCTGCGCTCACGCCGCGCCCTGCGCAGACTGCTCTGGCAGCCCGACGAACTCGGCCTGGCCCAGGCGTACATCACCGGCGAACTGGACGTGGAGGGCGACCTCGCGGAAGGACTGCGTACGGTGTGGAGCGCCGTCCGGGGCCGGGCCCTGCGCCCGCCGCGGCTCACCGTCGCCGACCGGGCCCGCGCGGCGCGCACCGCGCTGCGCCTCGGCGCGGTCGGCCCCCGCCCCGCTCCGCCGGCCTCCCAGGCCAGGCTGCGCGGCGCCCTGCACAGCAGGGCCAGGGATCGGGCCGCGATCAGCCACCACTACGACCTCTCCAACGACTTCTACGCCCTGCTGCTCGACGAGACCATGGCGTACTCCTGCGGCTACTGGACCAGCGACAAGCCGGAGTACGGGGTGGCCGACGCCCAGCGCGACAAGCTGGAACTGATCTGCCGCAAGCTCGCACTGACCCCCGGCGCCCGGCTGCTCGACATCGGCTGCGGCTGGGGATCGCTCACCCTGTACGCGGCCCAGGAGTACAAGGCGAAGGTCACTGCGGTCACCCTCGCGGCCGAGCAGGCGGATTACGTGCGGCGCCAGGTGGTGGAGCGCGGACTGACCGGTCTGGTGGAGGTCCGGCTCTCGGACTACCGCGACCTCACGGGCGGCGACTACGACGCGGTCTCCACCATCGAGATGGGCGAGCACGTCGGCGACGCGCAGTACCCCGGCTTCACCGCCCTGCTGCACGGGATGGTCCGCCCGGCCGGGCGGGTACTGGTCCAGCAGATGTCCCGTGGCGCCGTCGCCCCGGGCGGCGGGGCCTTCATCGAGGCGTACATCGCACCCGACATGCATATGCGTCCCCTGGGCGAGACGGTCTCGCTCCTGGAGGGCGCGGGTCTTGAGGTGCGGGCCGTGGAGTCACTGCGGGAGCACTACGGCTGGACGGTCGCCGCCTGGGAGCGGACCCTTGAGGAACGGTGGGAGGAGTTCTGCGCGCTGGCCGGTGAGGAGACCGCACGGGTCTGGCGGCTCTATCTGGCGGGCGGGCGGCTCGCGTTCGAGGAGCGGCGGATGGGCGTGGACCAGATCCTGGCCGTAAGGCCCGACGACACGGGAGACAGCGCGATGCCCGCCACCCCGCACGACTGGTACGCCGCGGACGCCGTCAGGTGAGCGGCTACCCATGGGGCGCGTTCGGACAGGGCGTCGGTGCGGCGGCCGTCGCGGCGCTCGCCGTCATGCTCCTCACCTTCGCCGTCGCCGTCGCCAGGGGGCTGCACCGGATCGTCGACATCGCCTGGGGGCCGGCGTTCGGCGTGGTCGCGCTCGTCTCGTACGCCGTCGCGGCGGGGGAGGGGGGCGACGGGGTGCGGCGGCTCGTGATCACCGCGCTGACCGTCGTCTGGGGGCTGCGGCTCGGCATCCACATCGCGCTGCGCGGGCGTGGCCACGGCGAGGACGCCCGCTACGAGTCGATGCTCGCCAAGGCGCCGGGCAACCGGAATCTGTATGCGCTGCGCATGGTCTATCTGCTGCAGGGCGTGCTGGTGGTGCTCATCTCGCTGCCCGTCCAGGCGGCGCAGTATCTGCCCGGGACGATGGGGCCCGCCGGGTACGTGGGCTGTGCGGTCTGGCTGGTCGGTCTGGTCTTCGAGGCGGTGGGGGACCGGCAGCTGGCGCGTTTCAAGGCGGACCCGGCCCACCGGGGGCAGATCATGGACCGCGGCCTCTGGTCCTGGACCAGGCACCCGAACTACTTCGGTGACTTCTGCGTCTGGTGGGGGCTCTTCCTGCTCGTCTGCGACGATCCGGTCGTCGCCGCTGCCACCGTCGTCAGCCCGCTGGTGATGAGCTTCCTGCTGATCGGCGGGAGCGGGAAGCGGCTGCTGGAGCGGCATATGGCCGACCGGCCGGGCTTCGCCGATTACGCCCGGCGGACCAGTGGGTTCTTCCCGCTGCCACCGAAGCGGAGCTGACCCGGGCCACCCGGAGCGGCGGAGCGCGAAACGTGGAAGGGGGCCCGGATGTCCGGGCCCCCTCTCACGTACGCTCCGCCGCCGCCCGCGTCAGGTCGCGAAGCGCATCAGGGCGAGCGGACCGCTCGTCGGCGCCTTGGACCCGCCGGCCGGCTCGACCGTGATCCCCATGGCGGCCGCACCGTTCACCGAGCCCTCCATGAGCACGCTCTCCGACGAGGATGAAGGATTCAGCAGACCCGCGGGGCGCATCGTCCCATTGTCGTCGTACCAGAGCTCGTAGACCTTGCCTCTCGGCGGTTTCGCCAGTCCGGAGGCGAGGAAGGCCGCCTTGTCCCTGGTGTGCGAGACGACCACCGTGCCGGTCGCCCCGCCCTTCAGCCTGCCCGTCGTGACCTTGGCGTCCGGCGCGGCGAGCACCGAGGCCAGCGCACGTGCGTGCTGCTGCGCCTGGGCGGCGGAGTTCCGGGCGTCCCCCGCCTCCTGGTGCTGCCACACCGCGACCCCGCCGAGTCCGACGGCCGCGGCCAGACAGGCCGCCAGCGCGAAGCGGGAGAGGGCGCGGCCTCCGCGTACGGTGCCACCGCCGCGGTGCTGCTGCGGCAGCAGCGGTGCCTCCTGGCGCTCGGTGGCGATCCGCCGCAGGACCTCCTGCTTGAGGGCGGGGGGCGGGGTCACGGCGACAGCGAGCGCCAGCCGCCCCGCGGTCGCCACCAGCTCACGGACCTCCTGGGCACAGGCGGGGCACGCCTGGAGGTGCTGTTCGAACTCGGCGCGCTCGTCCGGCTCCAGGGCGTGCAGTGCGTAGGCGCCGGTCAGTGTGTGCAGATCCGCTGTCATCATGCGCTGACCCCCAGGCAGTCGCGCATCCGGATGAGTCCGTCGCGCAGTCGAGTCTTGATGGTGCCGAGCGGTACGGAGAGCAGCTCGGCCACTTCCCGGTAGGCGAGGCCCCGGTAGTACGCGAGCGTCACCGACTCGCGTTGCACCTCTGTCAGAGAACCCAGACAGCGGCGCACCTGTTCGCGTTCGAGCCGGGACTCGACCTGCTCGACGACCTCGTCGAAGGCCGGTGTCCGGTCGAGCAGGGCGGCCCGCTGCTCACGGTCGGATGCGGCCTGGGCCGAGCGGACCCGGTCCACCGCCCGGCGGTGGGCGAGCATCAGGACCCAGTTCATCGCCGATCCGCGGTCGGGCTGGAAGCGTGCCGCACTGCGCCACACCTCAAGGAGCACCTCCTGGGCCACCTCCTCCGACTGTGCGGGATCGCGCAGCACCGCGCGCACCAGTCCGAGAACGGGGCCGCACACGGAGTCGTACAGACGCGAGAAGGCGTCTTGGTCGCCGCGGGCGACCAGGGCGAGCAATTGCTGCAGATCAGGTCCCGCCGAGGCGGCTCCGCTGATGTGTACGGCTTCTTTCACGCGGCGTTCCTTCGCAGGGCGGGCAGGGAATGTACGGCTTCTCGCTGGACATTCGGAGCGGGTGCGGCGGTGGATTGGTCGGACGTGGGCATGGTTCCACGGGTTCTCGCCCCGCTCCTGCCGCCGCCCGCGGCCTCAGCTGCCGGGCCGCGCAGCGGGAAGCCCCCGGCGGCGAGCGGGTGCTCGCTGCCGGGGGCTTCCCGGGCGTTACGGAGAGGCATTACGGCAGGCGCTAAGCGCAAGCCGTACCGGAGGAGGTCAGCCCGCCTGCGGCTGTGCCTGCTCCTGTTCGGCCTCCACCTGGGCGTTCCACTCGCGCTTCACCGCGCGCCAGGACTCGTCGTCCTGTCCCAGCCGCCAGTAGCCCGAGATGGACAGCTGCTCGCGGGGGATGCCCCGGTCCAGCCGCAGATGGCGCCGCAGCTCCTTCACGCAGCCCGCCTCGCCGTGCACGAAGGCGCTGACCTCGCCCGCCGGGAAGTCGAGTGCCTGCACCGCCTCGGTCAGCGCCTCGCCCGCCGGGCGTGCGCCGCGGTGCAGCCACTGCACCGCGACGCCGTCCGGCGCCTCGATCTTCTGCTCCTCGTCCGGTCCCGAGACCTCGACGAAGGCGTGGACCACGGCGCCCGCGGGCATCGCCTCGACCGCGGCCGCGATCGCGGGCAGCGCGCTCTCGTCGCCCGCCAGCAGGTGCCAGCCGGCCGCCGGGTCCGGTGCGTACCCGCCGCCGGGGCCGAGGAAGCGCATGGTGTCGCCGGGGCGGGCGCCCGCCGCCCACGGGCCGGCCAGACCTTCGGTGCCGTGCACGACGAAGTCGACGGCCAGCTCACGCAGCGCCGGATCCCAGGACCGCACCGTGTACGTCCGGGTGACCGGCCACTGTTCGCGCGGAAACTCCTCGCGGATCCGGGCCATGTCGAACGGCTCCGGATAGCTCACGCCATCGGGTGCGAAGAGGACCTTGATGTAGTGGTCGGTGAACTCCGATGCGTCGAACGCGTCCAGCCCCTCACCGCCGAGGACAAGACGGACCATGTGCGGGGTGATCCGCTCGGTACGGATCACCTGTGCCTCGTGGGCCTGCGGTGCTTTACGGGCCGGTGCTTCCGCCACGGACGGCTCCCCTGAACGATATGGCTCGGTCGATATGGCTCGGTCAATATGGTTAGGCTCGCCTAAGTTAGCATCTCAGCCCTGAAGAGTGGAGAGCAGCCGCTGGAGCGATCCGCCCAGCCCCCAGAGGGCGCTCTGCTGCTCCAGGGTCGCCGGGTCGCGCGGCTCGGCGGGGAGGGCCGGGTCGAACGACGGCAGCGGCACATCCGACGCGACCCGCACCACCTTCGGCGCCACCGCCACATAGGCGCGCGCCTCGTCCAGCTTCCTGCGCTGCGACGGGGTGAGCCCGGATGCCGGGTCGTCGACCGCGGCCATGATCCCGGCCAGATCACCGAACGCGTCCAGCAGCTTCGCCGCGGTCTTCTCGCCGATCCCCGGGACCCCGGGCAGACCGTCGCTCGGGTCCCCCCGCAGCAGTGCCAGGTCCACATATCCCTGGCCGGTCACCCCGTACTTCTCGCGCAGCAGCGCCTCATCGGTGAGCTGGAGGTTCCCCACGCCCTTCAGCGGATACAGCACCCGCACGCCCCGCGCGTCGTCCACCAGCTGATAGAGGTCGCGGTCCCCGGTGACGATGTCGACCGGCCCGGTGGCCCGTCCGGTGAGCGTCCCGATCACGTCGTCCGCCTCGTACCCCTCGACGCCGACCCGGGCGATGCCCAGGGCGTCGAGCACCTGCTCGATCATCGGCACCTGCGGGGCCAGTGTGTCGGGGGTCTCCTCCTCGTCGGGCCCCTGCTCCGTCTCCACCGCCACCCGGTGCGCCTTGTACGAGGGGATCAGATCGACCCGCCACTGGGGGCGCCAGTCGGCGTCCATACAGGCGACCAGGGAGTCCGGGCGGTGGTCCTGCACCAGCCTGGCGATGAAGTCGAGCAGTCCGCGCACCGCGTTGACCGGGGTGCCGTCCGGAGCCCGTACCGTGTCGGGGACCCCGAAATAGGCCCGGTAGTAGAGGGAAGCGGTGTCGAGGAGCATCAGGCGTCGCGTCACACACCGATCATGCCGTACGCCACTGACAGCCGAACAAAGTGACCTGGGTCACTCTTCTGTTTGGGTTCTGTAAACGCGGGCAGGCGCCGCCACGGAGCGGAACCAGTAGCAGATTCAAGTATTGCGAGGGTGAAGCGGACCGATCCCGCGCCGCTCCACGACCCGTCGACACGGGGGTGACGGGTCGTTTTCGTTTCAACGCGTGAGGTGTATGTGTCCAGGCTGCAAGCCGACCGCTTGTACAAAGTGTTCGGCAGACGACCCGATGAAGCCGTGCAGAAACTCGAGAACGGCACCGGCCGCGATGAGCTGCGCGGTGAGGGGACGACTGCTGCGGTCATCGACGCATCCTTCACCGTCGAGCCGGGCAACATCTTCGTGGTCATGGGTCTCTCGGGATCCGGCAAGTCCACGCTGCTGCGCATGCTCAACGGGCTCCTCGACCCGACGTCGGGCCGGGTGCTCTTCGACGGGCAGGATCTGACCGCTCTCAGCGACACCGAGCTCCGCGAGGTCCGCTCGAAGAAGATCAGCATGGTCTTCCAGCACTTCGCGCTCTTCCCCCACCGCAGCGTCCTGGAGAACGCGGCCTACGGCCTGGAGGTCCAGGGCGTGCCCCGCGCGGAGCGCGAGAAGCGGGCGGCCGAGGCCCTGGAGCTGACGGGTCTCAAGGGCTGGGAGAAGTCCTGGCCCGACGAGCTGTCCGGCGGTATGCAGCAGCGGGTGGGCCTGGCCCGCGCGCTCGCCACCGACGCGGACCTGCTGCTGATGGACGAGTCCTTCAGCGCGCTCGACCCGCTGATCCGCCGCGACATGCAGGACCAACTGCTGGAACTGCAGAAGCGTCTGAAGAAGACCATCGTCTTCATCACCCACGACCTCAACGAGGCCATGCGCCTCGGCGACAGCATCGCGGTCATGCGCGACGGTGAGATAGTCCAGCTCGGCACCGCCGAGGACATCCTCATCACGCCGGCCAACGACTACGTCGCCTCCTTCACCAAGGACGTGGACCGTACCCGCGTCCTCACCGCTGCGGCGCTGATGACCGACGTCCACCGCCCCGACGCGGGCGACTGCGGCTGCGAGACCGTCACCCCCGACACCACCTTCGCCGACCTGTGCGGCGTGAGCGCGCGTGTCCCGCACCCCGTGGCCGTGAAGAACGCCCAGGGCAAGGTGGTCGGTGTCGTCCCGCAGTCCCGGCTCATAGGATTCCTCGGCGAGTACGCCGAGGCCCCGCTGGCCTGCGACGCTGCGCCCAAGAACAAGGCGGTCGCCAGTGCCTAGGTTCCATTTCGGCGACTGGGTCGAAGACATAGTCAAGTGGTTGCAGAACCACGTCGGCTGGCTCTTCGACGCGATCAACAGCGTTCTCACGCACATGTACAACGGTGTCGACGCCGTCCTCGGCGGCGGTGAGCCGCTGCTGATGGCGGGCATCTTCGCTGTCCTCGCCTTCTGGCTGCGCGGACTCGTACCGGCGGTACTGACCTTCGTCGGCTTCGCCCTGATCGACTCCCTCGCCCTCTGGGACGAGGGAATGGACACGCTGTCGCTGGTGATCGTCGCCGCCGCCATCACCATCGTGATCGCGGTGCCGCTGGGCATCTGGGCGGCGCGCAGCGCCAAGGTCGGCGCCGCGGTGCGCCCGGTGCTCGACGTCATGCAGACGATGCCCGCCTTCGTCTACCTGATCCCGGGCGTCATGTTCTTCGGCGTCGGGGTGACCCCCGGTGTGATCGCCACGATCGTCTTCGCGATGCCCCCGGGCGTCCGTATGACCGAGCTCGGCATCCGGCAGGTGGACAGCGAACTGGTCGAGGCCGCGGAGGCGTTCGGCACCTCGCCGCGCAACATCCTGCGCCGGGTGCAGCTGCCCCTGGCACTGCCGACGATCATGGCCGGTGTCAACCAGGTCATCATGCTCGCGCTCTCCATGGTCGTCATCGGCGGTATGGCCGGTGCGGGTGGCCTCGGTGAGAAGGTCTACGCGGCCATCACCCAGCTCCAGGTCGGTCTCGCCGCCGAGAGCGGTGTGGCCGTGGTCATCCTCGCCATCTATCTGGACCGGATGACCGGCGCCCTCAACCAGCGGGTCTCCCCGCTCGGCCGCCGCGCCGCCGCGAAGGCGGCAGCCCTGGCCCAGAAGTGGAGCTTCACGCACTACCGTCCGGGCACCACCGTCGCCGTGATCGGCGTCGTGATCCTCGGGCTCGTCGCGGGCGGTATGAACCTCGGCTCGGCCTCCGACAGCAGCGGCTCGTCGCAGGCGGGCTCGGACGTCGGCCACGGCAAGCAGATCAACATGGGGTACATCCCCTGGGACGAGGGCATCGCCTCCACGTACCTGTGGAAGGAGCTCCTGGAGGAGCGCGGCTACAAGCCGGACGTCAAGCAGCTCGACGCCGGCCCCCTCTACTCCGGTGTGGCCCGCGGTGACATCGACTTCCAGACCGACTCCTGGCTGCCGACGACCCACAAGGACTACTGGGACAAGTACAAGTCCCAGCTTGAGGACATGGGCACGTGGTACGGCCCGACGTCGCTCGAACTGACCGTGCCTTCGTATGTCAAGGGTGTGAAGTCCCTGGCGGATCTGAAGGGCAAGGGCAAGGAGTTCAACGGGAAGATCATCGGTATTGAGTCGAGTGCCGGTGAGATGGGTCTGCTGAACAAGAAGGTCCTGAAGGCTTACGGGCTGCAGGGTGAGTACAAGGTGGTGTCGTCGAGTACGTCGTCGATGCTGGCTCAGCTGAACCGCTCCATTCAGAAGAAGGAGCCGGTCGTGGTGGTGCTGTGGTCGCCGCACTGGGCGTACGGCAAGTACGACCTGACGAAGCTCAAGGACCCGAAGGGTGCCTGGGGCAAGAGCGACTCGATCCACACCGTCGCGCACAAGGGCTTCGACAAGAAGGACCCGACGGTCGCGAAGTGGCTCAAGGACTTCAAGCTCTCCGAGGACCAGCTGACCAGCCTGGAGAACTCCGTCCAGGGCGCCGGTGAGGGCCATGAGCAGGACGGTGTGCGCGCCTGGCTGAAGAAGAACCCGGGCATCGCCGCGAAGCTCGCGCCGGTCCCGAAGGGCGCCGGCGCCCCGCAGAAGGGCAAGGACGCGGGCAAGAGCGTCAACCTGGGCTTCTTCCCGTGGGACGAGGCCATCGCCTCGACGTACCTCTGGCAGAACATCCTGGAGGACCGCGGCTACAAGCCCAACGTCAAGCAGCTCGACCCGGGGCCGCTGTACACCGCGCTCGCCCAGGGCCAGGAGGATGTGCAGTTCGACTCCTGGCTGCCGACGACGCACAAGCAGTACTGGGACAGATACAAGAACCAGCTCACCGATGTGGGCTCCTGGTACGGCCCGACGTCGCTCGAACTCTCCGTGCCTTCGTATGTCAAGGGTGTGAAGTCCCTGGCGGATCTGAAGGGCAAGGGCAAGGAGTTCAACGGGAAGATCATCGGTATTGAGTCGAGTGCCGGTGAGATGGGTCTGCTGAACAAGAAGGTCCTGAAGGCTTACGGGCTGCAGGGTGAGTACAAGGTGGTGTCGTCGAGTACGTCGTCGATGCTGGCTCAGCTGAACCGCTCCATTCAGAAGAAGGAGCCGGTCGTGGTGGTGCTGTGGTCGCCGCACTGGGCGTACGGCAAGTACGACCTGACGAAGCTCAAGGACCCGAAGGGTGCCTGGGGCAAGAGCGACTCGATCCACACCGTCGCCCGCAAGGACTTCGGCAAGGACCTGCCCGAGCTGAACGGCTGGCTGAAGAAGTTCAAGCTCAGCGAGGACAAGCTCAACTCCCTGGAGGTCGCCATCCAGGACGGCGGCGCGGGCAAGGAGAAGCAGTCGGCCCGCAAGTGGCTCGACGCCAATCCGGGCCTGGAGGACAAGCTGGCGCCTGTCGGCAGCTGATCCGGCCCTCCCGGGGGTGATATTCCGGGAAGTCTCACCCGCGAGGGGTGGGCGACGCCACCGGCGTCGCCCACCCC